>NZ_CAXSVO010000005.1:0-179827 GCF_964240875.1 Ruminococcus sp. 5_1_39BFAA
GAGGAAAATAAAGTTGGTAAAAAACTGGTAAAAGATGAGATAAAAAGTTGATATTTTTTTCAGCACATGTTAATATCATATAAATACGAAACATTTCAATGAAGCTCTTGTTGTATGTTTTACACGTTGCCTTGGAGTGGAGCTGAAAAATCATTCCCCAGAAAATTGGTTTTTGAACACACAATAATACGACAAAGGGAGAGGATAGAAATGAATTTGAATGGATATGGGAGAGGTTCCCGAATCGCCCGGGGATTGGAGACTGCGGATCTTGTACTGAAGAACGCGCAGATAGTTAATGTTTTTACCGGTGAAATCATAAAAGGCGATATTGCCATTGCGGACGGAAAAATTGCAGGGATAGGTTCCTATACCGGAGCAGAGGAAAGGGACCTGCAGGGTAAATTCGTATGCCCGGGATTTATCGACAGCCATCTGCATCTGGAATCTACGCTGGTAACTCCGGCAGAGCTTGTTACCGTGGCATCCAGGCACGGGACTACCACCTTTATCGTAGATCCCCATGAGTCAGCCAATGTGTCCGGGCTGGCTGGAATTGATTATATTTTAGATCAGACATCGGATGTAGACGCCAATGTTTTTGTGATGATGCCGTCCTGCGTTCCGGCAACGTCCATTGATGATAATGGCTGTACCCTGACTGCGGAGGATATGGCGCCTTACCTTGAAAACGAGCGTATTCTGGGGCTGGGTGAAGTGATGGATTATTCTTCTGTTGTGAATGCCGAAGAATCCATGCACAGGAAACTGGCCCTTTTTGAAAACAAGGTTCGCGACGGTCATGCACCGTTTCTCAGTGACAGCGATCTGCAGGCATATGTCATGGCTGGTATTACCACTGACCATGAGTGTTCCACCTTCGAATATGCCATGATGGAGCGGAGAAACGGAATGACAGTCCACATTCGTGAGGGCAGTGCGGCCAGAAATGTGGAAGCGATCATCCGGGGACTGGTGGAGAATCACATGAACGGCGAGGGTTTCTGCTTCTGTACGGATGATAAACACATAGAAGATATTGAACGCGAGGGGCATATTGACCACAATGTGCGGAAATCCATTGCTCTTGGTATGGACCCGGTGGCTGCCATACAGATGGCTACCATCCGTTCGGCTGTCTGCTATGGTCTGAAAGGAATCGGGGCAGTGGCACCGGGATATCAGGCTGACCTGGTGGTCCTGGATGATTTGGAGAGGGTTCAGGTTGAAGACGTTTATTATAAAGGACGCCTGATCGATAAAACTTCGGAAATTGTGGTGAAGGCCTGTGCAGAGGAGCTGAAAAATACTGTTCATGTGGGCGAATTTTCCAGGGAATCCTTAAAACTGACATCTCCTGACGGAGTTTTCCGTGTATTGGAAATGGAGGAGGGCCAGATCACCACGAAAAAGGCGGCAGTGAAGCTGGCTGACGGAGTATGCGAATTCCGGTCTGACAGCCAGTACCAGAAAATTGCCGTTGTGGAACGCCATAAGGCATCGGGAATGGTGGGCGTTGGGATTGTAAAAGGATTTGGCATCCGGGGAGGAGCCATCGCCTCCAGCGTTTCCCATGACTCTCATAACCTTATTGTGATCGGAGATAATGATGAGGATATGGAACTGGCAGTACGGGAGCTGATCCGCACACAGGGCGGCTATACCATTGTGGCGGATCATAAAGTGTTTGATACACTGGAGCTTCCTGTTATGGGACTTATGAGCGATGCGGGTTATCAATACGGCAACGAAAAGCTGAAAGGTATGATAGAAAAAGCGTACAGTATGGGAGTGTCCGGAGGATATGATCCCTTTATCACGCTGAGTTTTATGGCGCTTCCGGTGATTCCGGAGGTAAGAGTTACGCCGCGCGGGATCTATGATGTGCTGACCGGGGAGTTTTACCGGAATTGAGGGCTGTGAAAAGAAATATAAGGAAAGGTAACGGATGAAACCAACAGTTAGAGATATTGCGAAAGAAGCGGAAGTTTCTATCGCCAGCGTATCGCTGGTATTAAATAATAAGCCTTCAAGAATAACAGAAGCAACGAGACAGAGGATCCTGAAAGCAGCAAGGGAGCTTGGTTATGATTTTGAGGAAAAGAAGCGGAAAGCCGAAAAAAGTGTCCAGGAGGCCGCTGTGCCAAGGAAACAGCAGACATCGGTAATTGGAGTGATCCGTCCCAGATACAACAGTGAATTTTCCGATGCCTGCCAGAGAGGAATTGATAAATATGCCAGGGTATACGGCTACCAGACGATAGCCTGTACGGCTGATGATTCCGCAGAGCAGGCGGTGGAGTGTGTGAAAACGCTGGTTGGCCTGGGAATTGCAGGCATTATTATGATGCCGCCCATGGATATGAATGTGTATCAAAATAATGAGAAGCTTGGCGAGGCGCTGAGGACGGCAAAGGTGCCATTCCTTTTGCTGGATCAGGCGATCGACCGTGTTTTCTGCGATTTTATCACGGCTGATAATAAAAGCGGCGGCTATATGGCGGCGGAGTACCTGATACACAAGGGGCACCGGAAGATTGGGATGATCGTGGGGGACAGGGAGGTTTATACCTGCCGGAAGCGGATCGAGGGATATAAGGAGGCGCTGGCCTTTTATAACATTTCCATCCGGGATGAATACATTTTTTACGGTCATTATACGGCCAGAACAGGCTATGAGGGTATGAAATATCTGGACGATATGGGAGTACATGCGGTGTTTACCTATAACGATGAGATTGCCCTTGGCGTTTACCAATATGCCAGAAAAAATGACAAGGTGATCGGGGAAGAGATTTCTGTGGTGGGCTTTAATGATTCTGCCATGGCGCGCATTCTGACACCGCCTCTGACAAGTGTGTCTCAGCCTGGAGAACTGATGGGCAAAAAGGCGTGTGAGGTGATCATCAACAGAATCACCGGGGAGGATAAAGAAAGTGTGAGAACAACGTATTTTACTCCTGTGCTGACGGAAAGAGAGTCAGTGAAATGCCTGAATGAAGGCGAAACTTTCGAATTGTATTAAAATTATAAAAAAATCAGATTTTACGCCTCTGGAGAAATTTCCGGAGGCGCTTTTTTATCATAAATTGCCAAATTAAAGGAGAACAAAAAGAGTTTTTACAAAGTTAATCAAAGTTAATCAAGATACAAATGAGAAAAATATGATTAAATTATTCGAAATAATAAAGAAATATTCGATTTAAATAAAAAAAATAATAAAATGGCGCAGAATAATCAAGGGAACTGGTTAACAAAAACTGGTTGACAAACAGATAAAACATGGTTATAATCATGATTAACAAGGAAAACGTGTGAAACCACAGAAAAAAATAATAATTTGTTAACCTATTTTTAATCATTCAAGGAGGACAAAGAAATGAAAAGAAAAGTTTTGGCACTTGTTCTGACTGCAGCCATGCTGGGCAGCGGATTTTCCACACAGGCAGTAATGGCGGACGAAGGCGAAAAAGAAGAGATCAGCTTATGGTTTTGGGGTGCAGAGCCATATGCGCAGGAGGCTATGCAGAAATTCCTGGTAGATGAGTACAACGCATCACAGGATCAGTATAAGCTTACCGTAGAGTTCCGTCCTTCTGTTGACTCAGATATGACAACAGCTCTGGCTGCTAACGAAGGTCCTGACATTGTATACGGATCCGGCCCTGCATTCGTAATGCCGCTGGTAGAAGCAGGAAAGCTTGAGCCGATGGATACATATGCAGAGGAATATGGATGGGCAGACAGGATCCTGACTCCATATTATGAGTCCGGTACCGTAAACGGAAAGCTTTACAGCCTGACAAATGGTATCAGTACCATGGGCGTTTTCTATAACACAAAGGTTATGGAAGATAACGGATGGGAAATCCCAACTACCATCGAGGAGATGGAAGCAATCATGGATGAGGCGCTGGAAAAAGGAATGTACGCGTCTGTAACAGGAAATAAGGGATGGCAGCCTGTAAATGAGAATTATGCTTCCCTGTTCCTGACACATGTTGCAACACCGGAAACCGTTTACAAATGTCTGACCGGAGAGGAAAGCTGGGTGAACGATGATGTGAAGGCTGCTATTGAGAAGTCGAAAGAATGGTGGGACAAGGGATACCTTGCAGGAGATGATTATGTAAACCTGAATTTCAGTGAGTCCCTCCAGCTTCTCGCAGATGAGAGAGCACCGTTCTTTATCGGACCATCTATCGCGTTCCAGTGGGCTGCTTCCTACTTTGTAGATGACAAAGCAGAAAACATTGCCTTCATTCCGTTCCCTGCAACTGAGCAGGTTCCGGATGAGACTTATACACTTGGTGCTGCCTGCACACTTTCTATCAATGCAAACATCAGCCAGGAGCACAAGGATGAGGCTGCAAAGATCATTGACATTATGATGTCACCTGAATTTACACAGAAGATGACAGAAGCATGGCCCGGATACTGGGGAACCCCGCTGAAGGATCTGTCCACCATTGACACCAGTAATATGAGCTACCTGTCAAAATCCTTCATGGAAGTGGTACAGAATGTATCTGATGCAGTAAATAAGGGAAATTTCGGTTACTATGACAACGTATTCTTCCCGGCAGCAACACAGCAGAGAATCGTTAACATTGATGAGGTTTGGTTTGAAACAACAAGCGTTGATGATTATGTGGAATCTATTGATACAGAATTCCAGGAAGAATTTGAAAAAGGTCTGGTTCCTCCGATTCCGGAGCCTGGAACAAAATAATATGCCCTGAGACATACGCCCCTTAGTGTGCACCAGGAGAAATGCGGCAGATGGTACAAGGGAAAACACCCTGTGTACCACCTGCCTTTTTTGTTTCATAGGAAAGTACTCCATTTTATTCTTCGTGAAGACTTGCTGAACTTTCCTTTGAAACAAAAGACGCAGCTTACGCTGCGGGAATGCGCACTACGCGCAAGAGGAAGATGGTTGCTGGCGCAACCGCGCTCCGGCGCAAGTGTGCGCCAAGGCGCACACATTTTTATTCCATAAATTTGCGGAGGAAAAATATATGGACAGGAAGAAAAAAATAAACTGGAACTATTTTCTCATAGCTCCGGCGCTGCTTATCAGTATTTCGATTATCCTCGTTCCGGGAATTATGACAGTTGTGTACTCCTTTACGGACTGGAACGGGCTTTCACCAAACATTAACTTTGTGGGACTGAAAAATTATCAGGAGCTTTTCGGCGATAAGATCTTTTTTATAGCGATACGCAATAACTTTATCTGGGCGATCATGTTCCTGACAATTCCCGTATTTATTGGTATGTTATCTGCCATGCTTCTTTTGAGCAGAAAAAAGACAAGGAGCATTTATCAGGTGGCGTTTTTGATACCCTACGTGCTGGCACCGTCTGTAAACGCTATGCTTTGGCTGAATATCATGTTCAGTCCGGTAGTGGGCGTGGTAGCCTTTTTGAGAAACAACTTTGGACTTGATATCAGTTCTCCGCTGGCAAACCTGAAATCAGCGATCTACGCATGTGCGGGCGTTGATATCTGGCATTACTGGAGCTATCTTACCGTGATCTATCTGGCAGCTCTCCGCCAGGTGCCCACTGACCAGGTGGAGGCTGCCAAGGTGGAAGGCTGCAATGGATGGCAGCTCTTCCGGTATGTCTATCTGCCTAACATTATGCCTACCGTAAAACTGATGTTTGTGATGATCACCATCGGCTCCTTCCTTTCCTTCGATTATGTGAAGCTGCTGACAGGCGGCGGTCCTGCCCACGCCACAGAGGTTCTGGGCACCTACGCATATTCCTTTGCATTTGGCTCCATGAAGGTTGGAAAAGCAGCGGCAGTCGGTATGTTTATCAGTATTTTTGGTCTTGCTGCATCCTTTGTCTATGCGCGCATGACCAAAAAAGAAAATATGGAATAGAAGGAGGATGCTATGGGAGCTGCATCAAAAAAGAAAAAATTTACAGTGAACTTTGTGACCCATATGGTATTGATCCTGCTGGTAATCATATGTCTTTTGCCTATTGTACTGGTACTGATCAACAGCTTTAAGGAAAATGCAGAAATCGTTGCCAATCCTCTGCGTCTGCCGGTTGTTTACCATTTGGAAAACTATGTTCAGGCATGGACAACAGGAAAATTTGCCAAAGGATTCTTAAACAGTATCAAGTTGACTGGCTGTACGGTTATCATTGTCCTGATCTGTGCATCGCTGGCGGGATACGTGCTGGCTGGGAAAAGGATCAAGGGCAGCGGAGTGGTCCTGATGTATTTCATGGTTGCCATGACCGTGCCCATGCAGTTGTTCCTGTTTCCGCTGTACTATGTATACGCAAAGCTGGGTATGATCGGAAATATTCCGGCAACCAGCGTGATCTTATCTGCAACCTATATGCCCCTTGCCATATTCCTGATGCGTACATTTTTCCTCAATGTGCCAAAGGAGCTTGAGGAGGCGGCGAGGATCGATGGGGCAAATACCCGGCAGGTGATCTGGTATGTTATGCGGCCTGTGGTATCTCCCGGACTGATCACAGTTTCCGTTCTGATCGGGCTTCAGTCCTGGAATGAATATCTGGTGACATCTACTTTCCTTCAGGGAGAGAAGAATTTCACCGCGACCCTTGGATTTTTGTCCATGAACGGAAGCTATGGCTCCAATATGGCTATCCTGATGGCATCAGCAATGATACTGATCGGACCGATCATTATTTTCTTCCTGTTTGCCCAGAAATACTTTGTGGATGGCATGGTAAGCGGAGCGGTAAAAGGATGACGGATTAGGGAGGACTTTATATGGGAATTTTGAAATACAAAAATGATATTTATGCCGGAGTGCTGGGAAAGATTCTGGGGGTCTACCTGGGCAGGCCCATTGAGGGATGGAGCTTTGAAAAGATCAGGGATACCTTTGGCAGCGTCTATTATTATAAAAATCACAAGACAGGGGCGCCGTTGATCGTGCCGGATGATGATATCTCGGGTACCTTCGCATTTTTCCGTGCTCTGGAGGATTGCGGTTATAAAGCAGATATTTCAGCAGAGGAGATCGGCAATGCCTGGCTGAATTATATCGTGGAAAATGAGACGATCCTTTGGTGGGGCGGTCTGTGCAGAAGCACGGAGCATACAGCTTATCTGAGATTGAAAAACGGGGTCAAACCACCTGAGAGCGGATCTGTAAAACTGAATGGCCAGAGCATGGCAGAGCAGATCGGAGCGGAAATATTCATCGATACCTGGGCGCTTGCGAATCCGGGAAATCCGGAAAGAGCTGCAAAAATGGCGAGGGAAGCTGCAAGTGTCAGCCATGATGGAGTGGCAGTGGATGCGGCTGTGTATCTGGCGGTTATGGAGGCAATGGCCTTTGAAGAAAAGGATATTGATGTTCTGCTGGATAAAGGCCTGGGCTACATTGACAATGAAAGCTTTAAATCCCTGATCGGGGAATTGAGAGTGCGATGCAGAAAGGCTGAGGACTGGCATGAAGTGCGCCAGTGGATCGCAGAGGAGCATGGATATGACAAATATCCCGGGAACTGCCCCATGATCACAAATCATCTGACTCTTCTTATGGCATTCATCATGGGTGGAGATGATTTTAATAAGGCGTGTATGATCGCCTGCTCCGCCGGATGGGATACGGACTGCAACTCCGGCAACGTGGGCTGCCTGAACGGTATCCGGCTTGGGCTTAGCGGTTTTGAGACAGGTGCAGATCTGAGAAAACCTGTGGCGGACCGGCTGTATGTGGTGACGAGTGACAGCGGTTCCTGTATCTCCGATGCGGTTCTGGAGACGAGAAAGATCCTGCGGGCCGCAGCCGCGCTGAACGGGGAAGAGGTTGAGATTCCCAGGGAGCGGTTTGCATTTGAATACCCGGGAGCAGTCCAGGGGATCATGCCCTTTGATAAAAATACAGAAGAGCAGGTACTTACCGGGATAGAGAATTCTTATGAAACGACAGGAGAGTATGGCTGCAGGATTTCTTATGCAGGATTGGCAGCAGGTGTCCATGCTTCAGCGGCAGTAGATACATTTATTGATCTGGCGCCAAAGGGAAAGGAGGGAACCAGTTACTTTGACGTACTGTGTTCGCCAACTCTTTACAGCGGACAGAATGTTAAGATTGTTATAGAAGCTTTTGAAGAACACAATCCATTATTGGAGTTTTTTATTGAATATTTTGACGAGAATGACCAATTGGATGAGATGTACAGCTCCAAATATTCTCTGGAAAAAGGGAGAAATGAGCTGGAATGGGAGGTTCCGGACACAAAGGGACATGCCATTTACCGTCTGGGCTTGCGCCTGACCAGTGAAAAACGCCTGGATGGCAGTATTGTGATAAAAACATTGGATTGGTCAAATGCTCCCAGGGTTTACCGTATGGGAAGATCCATGGAGATGACGCCATCTCTGACACCCTGGACCACCACAACAGCATGGCTGAAAACATTTGTGTCGTCAGCAGATCATTTTAATCCGGACTATACGGTGACCTTTTCTATCTGCAATGCGGTGAAAAACGGAGTGGTAACTACGGGAACGGCTGACTGGGCGGATTATAAGGTAAAGAGTGTGATCACCTTTTCGCAGCAGGACAGCGCAGGTCTGGTGGCAAGGGCAAAGGGACACAGAAGATATTACGGCGCTGTACTGACAGAGGGCTGCGCAGTGATCTACCGCCAGCTGGATTGGGAGAGAACGGAAATTGCAAGAGTACCGTATGATTACAAAATTGACAGTACCTATGAGCTTGAATTTGGAGTGAAAGGCGATGTGCTGACACTGATCATAGACGGGCAGTTAGCGGCAGAAGGCAAGGATAGCACGTATACCTGCGGTCAGGCTGGATTTGTGGTAGACTCAGGTGCTGTTTTAGGAGGCGGCTTCGAAGTGAGCAGACTATAATCAGAATGAATTTAAGAATAATCACATAGGGGGAATACAGCAGTATGAGTATCAGACAGTTTGAAGATCAGATTTATTCCGGGGTTCTGGGAAAGATCCTGGGAGTTTATCTGGGACGTCCTGTGGAAGGCTGGAGCTATGACAAGATCCGCGACACATTCGGGGAAATAAAATATTACGTTCATGACAAAGTAGGGGTGCCGCTGATCGTGGCAGACGACGATATTTCAGGAACTTTCGGATTTTTCCGTGCTATTGAAGATAACAATTTTGACAAAAATCTTCCTGCAAAGGCTTTTGGGGATACCTGGCTGAACTATATTATTGAAAACCGTACCATTCTCTGGTGGGGCGGCCTGGGACGATCTACGGAACATACGGCCTATCTGAATTTAAAGAACGGTATAGACGCGCCAAAAAGCGGCGCCATCGAAACCAACGGAAAGACCCTGGCTGAGCAGATTGGGGCGCAGATTTTTATTGATGCCATAGCCATGGCGTGCCCGGATAATCCTGATCTGGCGGTGGAGCTGGTTAGAAAGGCGGCAAGTGTAAGCCATGACGGTATTGCTGTCCAGGCTGCCTGCCATTTGGCAGCACTTGAGTCCATGGCCTTTACGGAAAAAAATATTGATACCCTTCTGGACAGAGCCGGCAAATATATTACAGATCCGCTTCTTATCAGCATTATTGCTGATGTGAGGGAAATCTGCAGCAAGGAGAAGGACTGGCGAAAGGTAAGAGATTATCTGAATCCGAAGTACGGATATGAGGTTTATCCGGGATGCTGTCACATGGTGCCTAACCATGCTATGGTGATCGCTTCCATTTTGCTGGGCGGAGATGATTTCCAGAAATCCATCAGCATTGCATCATCCGCAGCGTGGGATACAGACTGTAATGCCGGAAACGTGGGCGCTTTTAACGGAATCCGTCTGGGCATTGAGGGAATCAATGCAGGGGCAGATTTCAGAACTCCGGTAGCGGATCTGATGTATGTGGTGACTGCAGACGGAGGTTCTGTGGTTACGGATGCAGTGATCGAGGCAAAGAGGATCATCAATACGGCAGCTCATCTTGCAGGGGAAGAGGTTCCGGTATCAAAAGAACGGTATACCTTTGAGTTCCCGGGGGCATTGCAGGGCTTTGCGCCATGTGAATATGCTCATGGCTGTATGAGCGGCGTTTCCCTTCGCAATATCAATGAGCAGGAAGAAAAAAATGGCCTGGAAATCCGCTGTCAGTGTGTGGCAGACGGCGTAACCGCAAATGTGTCAACACAGACCTTTATTGATTTTTCCAAAGTGGCTATGAATTTTTCCACAGTCGCATCACCCACTTTATATTCTTCACAGATCGTGAAAACAAAAGCCAGTGTACCAGGCGGGGAAGACGTGTATCTGACGCCTTACATTTTATACTATGACATTGACAATGAGAGCCAGGTGAAATACGGAGAAGCCTGGAAGATTTCTGAGGAGCCGAAGGAATTTGACTGGAAGGTTCCGGATACACAGGGAATGGCAATCTATAAGCTGGGCTATCAGGTGTCATCGGCAAAGAGGTTTACGGGAAGTGTGGTGATCCACAGCATAGACTGGAAAGGTGCTCCCTCAGATTTTGCGCAAAGGGGAATGCTTATGACGTCTATCTGGAATACCAATCCGCTGTGGCTGGCAAGCTTTGCAAGCTCGGCAGCGCAGTTTGCGGCTGACTTCAAGTATACCTACTGTGTTTCCCATCAGGAAGCTGACGGTCTGGTGACCATCGGTACACGGGACTGGGAGGATTATGCGGTGGAATCTACCGTATATTTCAGCCTTCATAAGGCCGGGGGAATGGTCATCCGGAGCATGGGACATAAGCGGTATTACGGTGCAGTGCTTACCGGATATAATACAGCTCAGATTTTTGTGCAAAAGGACAAAGACAGAAAGATCCTGGCTGAAACGGTCTATGTTTATGAGGAAGATAAACCATATCGCATGAGACTGGAAGCGAAGGAAAACAGGCTGAGCTTCCGGATAAACGGGGAAGAGATTCTGACCGCTGAGGACGATACCTATACCTGCGGCGGCGCTGGCTTTACCATTTCCCGGGGAACCATGACATGTGACAGCTTTATTGTGGGAAAGCAGGAGGGATTATGAGATATATCATAGCTTCAACGGCAGTTACGGATGAGATACGCTTTGCAGACGGAAGAAATGTGGAAAAGGTGGCCGGAGGAGCAGGGATCTATGCGCTGTGCGGGGTGAAGCTCTGGTGTGACGATGTGATGCTCGCCACTGGTGTGGGAGCAGATTTTGACAGTATATATGGAGACTGGTACCGAAAAAATAACCTTTCCATGGAGGGGTTGATCATAAAGGATGAGAAAACCCCGCATACGGTAATTCAGTATTTTGAAGATGGGGAGAGGGAAGAAATTCCGCTCTATGGTCCGGATCATTACAAAAAGATCGAGACAGTTCCAGAGGATCTGGAAGGCTATTTTAAAAGTGCGAAAGGGATTTACATTTTTAAAAACAGTGATGAGAAATACTGGAAGCAAATCCTGAAATATAAGAAAAATTCTCCGGCAAAGGTTATGTGGGAGATAGGAAGCGATGCGACTTTTGAGGAAAATTACAGCCTTGTAAAAGGGATCGCAGGACAGTTGGATATCTTTTCCATAAATATTGGAGAGTCTGTAAAGCTTTTGGGAAAGAAGGAGCTGACGGATATTATAAAAGAGTATCAGACATGGGGATTGCCCCTTGTATTTCTCAGGAGAGGTGCAGAGGGCTCTGTGATGATAACACCTGAAGAGGCCGTGTACGTGCCTTCACAGACAGGGGTCCATGTGGCGGATCCCACAGGGGGCGGAAACAGTTCGTCAGGGGCTGTTCTCTATGGCTTCTGTGAAGGGTTTTCCCCGGAAATATGCGGAATTATGGGAAGCATTTCGGCGGCAATGTGTATTTCCCAGTATGGCGTTCCTGAAGAAATCACAGAAGAAATGCGCGAGAATGCCAGGGAAAAGACTGGGCTTGCATAGCCGCGGAATATCTTTTGACAGCGCAGATGAAGGAGGTAAAAGAGCGTTACATGTTAAGCGATAAGATACGACAGAAACCATCGATCAAAGAAATTCACGACAGATACAGTTATTATTATAATGTACCGGAAAAGGGACTGGTGATAAATGGAAGGCCAGCCATGACACAGATTGACCATGAAAAGGTAGGAGATTTTGTGCTTTTGACAGTGAGAGATCCACTGTGTGCATACGATGAGGATCCGGCAAAAAAGATTGCGGATCAATTGGAAAATCCGGAATTGATCGGATGCTCGGGCATGTTTACCAGCTACAGCGGAACCTATAAGGGGGCTAAGATCACGGTGGTAAGCGGCGGCAGCGGTTCGCCGGAAATGGAACTGATCCTTTATGATTTTATGGAATATACAGATGCAGGAACGTTCCTTCGTGTAGGCGGTTCAGGAGGGATCGGAGATGAGGTAAAGCCGGGAGACGTGGTCATTGCAAGCGGAGTGGTGCGCGAGGAAGGGATGACAAAGGCATATGTTCCCGCACCTTATCCGGCAGCCAGCCATTATGAGGTCATCAATGCCATGGTACAGGCTGCGGAAGCCTTAAAGGCTCCTTATCATGTAGGGGTTACCGTGTCGGTTGACAGCGATTTTGTAGGAGGAGGCAGACCGGGAGTCGGGGGATATATGCAGCCCTGGAACATTGATTTTGCGGGGATCTATAACCGTGCAGGCGTTCTGAACGGAGACCGGGAATCTGCTGCAATTGTAACCTTATCTGCTCTTTTTGGCAGAAGAGGAGGTTCCATTTGCTCCGTTGCCGACAATCTGTGTACAGGAGAAAAGTTCGAGGCAGGAAGCGGACATAATTATGCCATTGAGATCGCGCTGGAGGGCTGTGCCGTACTGAACCGCATGGACCAGCAGAAAAAAGCAGCGGGGAAAAAGCACTGGTACCCGGAAATCTGATTGAGATTCGAATAAGAAATGGAGAATGACAATGAGCAAATATGACAACCCTATGAGCCGTCAGGTAGAGAGTCTGCCGGAGCTGATAAAACAGCAATATGAGGATCTGGAGCCTAAAACAAGGACGGTCCTTTCCTTTCAGGAAATCTTTAATATTCAGAGAATCGTACTGACCGGATGCGGCGATTCCTATGCCGCAGCTATGGCCACAAAACACGCTTTCGAGATGCTGACAGCGATTCCTACAGAGGTGGTTCCTGCCATTGAACTGAGTCGTTTTTACTGTGAAAAACATATGGGGATCGACTGCAGAAATCCTCTGGTGATCTCCGTAAGCAATTCCGGAACAGGAGCGAGAGTGGCTGAGGCTGTACAGAGAGCCAGAAAGCATGGATGCTATGTACTGGGAGTTACGGGAAATATGGAGTCGCCTCTGGCACAGAATTCGGATAAGGTTCTGAAGCTTGAAATCCCTTCTTTTGAGGATGCGCCGGGAACGAGAAGCTATCTGGTCAGCGTCATGGCGCTGCTGCTTCTGGCGGTCCGTTTCGGAGAGGTGAGGGGAAAATATACCATGGATCAGGCCATGGACTACCGCTATGATATTGAAAATCAAGGGAAGCTGTTGGAGAAGCTTCTGCCGGAAATGAAGATGAGCTGTGAGAAGGTTGCGGAGGAGTGGAAGGATTTTCCATGCTACGATTTTGTGGGTGCTGGATTTGATTATGCAACAGCATGGTTCGGTCAGGCAAAGATCCTGGAAGCTACAGGAAAGTTTGCCATGCACATCAATTCAGAGGAATGGTTCCACCTGAACTTCTTTGCAAGGGATGCCAGACATATGGGTACGGTTCTGGTGGCAAACACTACCAATCCTGCTATGAGCAGAAACAGGGAAATGCTGAAATATGCCAATGAGCTTCACAGGCCGATGGTGGTGATCACAGACGGCAGCGAGGAAGACTTTGGCGGTGAAAAGGCGGAATACATTAAAGTTCCTGCGCCAAAGTATCCCATTTCCATGCCTCTTACCCATTTTGCCCCCGTGTGTCTGATCGCAAGCTATATTTCCGTTCTTATTGGTGAAAAATATGGACGCGGATGTGAGGATGAGTGGAGCTTTTGCAAAGGCGGGTACTGTGTGAAAAACAGCGAAATTATTGTGAAATAGGGGGAAAGGGCAGTGGCAGTTTTAAAAAATATCAAAATTTCAACCACATATAATGAGGTCCATGACATTACAAAAGAGGTAAAACAGGTGGTGGAGGAGAGCGGGATCCAGGAAGGAATCTGCATCGTACATAATATGCATTCCACGGCGGGCTTGGCAGTTTTTTCACCATGGGACCCGGATGGATTTGTGGATCTGGATGAGGAGATCCGCCGTCTTGTACCAACAAGAATTGACTTCAAGCATCAGCACGATACACCCCAGGATGCGGCAGGACATATTAAATGTGCGCTTCTGGGAGTGACGCAGACATTTATCGTCCATGGGGGAAAGCTGCTTCTGGGCGGCTCTCAGGGGATTTATTTTCTCGAGTTTGACGGACCGAGAAACCGGGAGTTTTATGTGAAGGTTGTAGAGGATTAGTGCAGGAGATTGCACAAGAACTACGTGATTAGTGATAGGAGGAATATCTATGAAAAAAATAATTCTTGACTGTGATCCTGGTATGGATGATTCTATGGCGATCGTGATGGCTGCAAAATCTCCGGACATTGATCTGCTAGCCGTAACCACAGTAAATGGAAATTATCCGGTGGATGTAACCTGTGCAAATGCCAGAAAGACTCTGGAAATGCTGGGAATAGACAATATTCCTGTTGCCCGGGGATTGGAAAAGCCTATGGTGAGAAATGCGCCAAGCGACCCGTTTACCCACGGGCGGGACGGGCAGGGGGAAAATTTCCTTCCTGATCCCAGGCTTCCCCTTTCTGACAAGCATGCAGTAGATATGATCATCGATCTGGTAAAAGAGAATCCCGGAGAGGTTACACTTGTGGCAACCGGACCGATGAGTAATATCGCAACAGCATTGATCAAGGAGCCGGGAATCAAGCCAATGATCAAAGAAATCGTGGCAATTTCAGGTGCATTCGGTCTGAACAAATATGCTTTTTTGAATGCAACAGGCGATACGCCGCAAAGCGAATGGAATGTTTATGTTGACCCGGAAGCAACAAAGATCGTGTACGAATCAGGCATCCCGCTGGTGGCGCTGGGGCTTGATGTGGCAACATATTTTGACGTTAATTTCAGTGAAGAGGATATTAAGCTTCTGGATGAAAGCGACAAAAAAGAGGCAAAATTTCTGCGTCAGGCGATCCGTTTTAACGGAGGAAGAGGATTTGATGCCTATTGCACCGTAATCGACTGCATGGCAGTTGCCTGTGTGATCGATCCTACGCTTGTGAAAACCATGAAAGCTCATGTTGGCGTTGAGACAAAGGATGGACTGACCCTTGGTATGACAGTGGTAGACCGCAGGCACCATCATGTGTGGGAGCAGCTTCCGGTCATTGAAATCGGATGCAGCGCGGATTACGGAAGATTTCTGAAGCTGCTTCTTGACCTTGTTTTGGAATAGGAGACTGAAAAATGTACAGATATCAGCATAAAATGTTTGAAAAAGAGGCAATTTATATTGCCGGACCAGAGTGCTTTTATACGTATGGTTACGATGCTCTGGGAGCTATGCGTGCCAGGGCACAGTCTCTGGGCTTTGGGGTAACCTTACCGAACGATCATCCTTTGGATATGGAAAATCCGGATAAGCAGAAGCGTGCGGACAGCATTTTTGTCGACCTGGATAAGGTGATGAAGGAAACGACAGTCATAATCGCGGATCTGGAAGCATACAGGGGCGCAGAACCGGACAGCGGCACTATTTACGAGCTGGGAATGGCATATGCAGTGGGTGCCCGCTGCTACGGATACACCCGTGATAAGAGAAGTCTGGGTACAAAAAACCAGCAGGCGTATTTGAAGAATGGCAGGATCTATGACGAGAGAGGCGGTGTGATGCCGTATGCACAGCTTCCTTTTTCGCCGACGATCATCGGTTCCACAAAGATTGTGGAGGGGGACTTTGATGACTGTCTGAAAATGCTGATGGTTGATATTGAGGAAGAATATAAATATAAAGCTGGACGCGGAATGCAGGTGGATCATTCACGGCATGTGACGGAAGACAAGAGAGAAAAACCTTTGATCTATCTGGCTGGGTTTGAAAGATATGATGAGGATGGCGAGGCTGTTTTTGCAAAAATGAAAGAAATCTGCAGACAGCGTGGCTACGATGCAGTATCCCCTCTGGACCAGGCACCCGGCGTGAAAAAGATTGACACAGAGAATCCTTATATCCAGGCAGCCAATCTGTTTGACAACTTCCAGCAGCATGTAAGGAACTGTGATATTATCGTGGCAAACCTGAACGATTACCGCGGCTACGAGGTAAACAATGATGTTGGGTTTGAGTGCGGTATGGGCTATATGCTGGGCAAAAAACTGTATGGATATATGGATAATGCGGATAAACTGATCAACCGGATCCCGCATTTAGGAGAAGAAAAGGAATACCGTGATCAGACGGGAAGTAATGTGGAAAACTTTGATTATCCGGCAAATCTTATGTTCGGAAGCTCCATGAAGATCTTTGAAGGAGACTTTGAGCATATTATTGGAAAAGTGCTGGATGACCTTGAAAAGGAAATTGTTTGATCCTATAATTGGAGAGGAGGAAAGATAATGGGAACACCTCATAATATGGCAAATAAGGGAGATATTGCAGAGAAAGTGCTGCTGCCCGGCGACCCTATGCGGGCAAAGTTTATCGCGGAAAATTTTCTGGAAAACCCTGTATGTTATAATGAAGTCCGGGGCATGTATGGATTCACAGGAACATATAAAGGTGAGCGGGTATCGGTTCAGGGAACCGGCATGGGAATGCCGTCCATGCACATTTACGCCAGCGAGCTGATCCGGGAATACGGCGCCAAAAGACTGATCCGTGTGGGAACCTGCGGCAGTCTGAGGGAAGGGATCGACCTGAAGGATGTGGTGATCGCCATGGCATCCACAACGGATTCCGGCATGAATAAGGACCGTTTTGGAAGTATTTCCTTTGCGCCCACAGCAAGCTTTTCACTGTTAAAGGCTGCCTGGGAAAAGGCAGAGGAGCTGCAGGTAAAAGCAGTGGTAAGCAATATTTTCACCAGTGACAAATTTTATGATGACAGGGGAAATGAGAAGAATGCACTGCTGGCATCCTACGGTGTGGCGGCGGTGGATATGGAGACATGTGAGCTTTATACCCTTGCATTAAAATATGGCGTGGATGCACTGACAATGCTGACGGTAAGCGACAATCTCCTTACAGGAGAGAAGTGTACGGCAGAAGAGCGACAGACTGCTTTTCTGGATATGATCCGGATCGCACTGGAAATTTAATTCCCGCGGGGGCTTTGACTTAGATATCAGGAGGTAGGAAAGAATATGAAAAGGCGTGTTTTTCTCATTGTTCTGGACAGTTATGGGATTGGATATGAGCCGGATGCGGCGGATTTCGGGGATGTGGGAAGCAACACCCTTGGAAGTATTGTGAAGTCGGAATTTTACCATACACCCAATATGAAAAAGCTGGGACTTTTTAACATTGAAGGCGTAAAGGCGGGGGAGAAAGAGGAGTTTCCCCTTGGCTCCTATGGAAGAATGCAGGAAAAGTCAAGAGGAAAGGATACCACAGTCGGGCATTGGGAGATCGCAGGATTGGTTTCAGAGAGCCCTCTGCCTACTTATCCCAATGGTTTTCCAAAGGAAATCCTGGATGAATTCGTGCGGCAGACAGGGAGAGAGGTGCTGTGTAATCTTCCCTATTCCGGCACGGAGGTGATCAAGGATTACGGTGAGGAGCATGTAAAGACAGGGGCGCTCATTGTATATACCTCTGCAGACAGTGTCTTTCAGATTGCGGCCCATGAGGATGTGGTTCCGGTGGAGGAGCTGTATCGGTACTGCAGGATCGCCAGAGAGCTTCTCGTGGGAAAACATGGAGTTGGCAGGGTAATTGCCAGACCCTTTACCGGGGAAGCAGGCGCCTATGTGAGGACACCAAGAAGGCACGATTTCTCCCTGGTGCCGCCTGGAGATACCATGCTGGATGTGCTGGAACGGGCAGGCTTTGATACTATCAGTATTGGAAAAATATATGATATTTTTGCAGGAAAGGGTATTAAAGAAAGCGTTCCCACCAAAGGAAATACAGATGGTATCGGCAGACTTTTTGAGATGCAGAAAAGAGATTTTAACGGACTGTGTTTCCTGAATCTGGTGGATTTTGATATGCTTTACGGGCATAGAAATGACATTGACGGCTATGCAAAGGCGGCTGCGGAATTTGATACGGCGCTGGGTAAATTCATGGCAGAGATGAAGGACGAGGATATCCTGATGATCACTGCGGACCACGGCTGCGACCCTGGCTTTAAGGGAACCGATCATTCCAGGGAATATACCCCCATGCTGATGTACGGAAGGGATGTGCGGGAAGGTGTGGATCTGGGAACAAGACCTTCCTTTAGCGATATCGGACAAACGATTCTGGATATCTTTGGGATAAAGGGAGGTATTCAGGGAGAGAGCTTTTGGGAAAAGGTGAGCAATTAAAGAAGGGGCGTGTCGCACGGGGAATAAAATCCTGCGTATGATACGCCCTTTCAAGACTCTATGAAAGATTTTTTATAAGATACTGTGCATTGTCGTAATCTTTTGAATCTACGAGAATTTCATAAACTGACGAGACATTGGAAAAATTGCCGCCAAAGCTTCTGGAGGACCCCCTTCCGGGTGCTAAAAAATCCTGTTCATGGCTGGTTCGGGTATATTTGTGTTTTATTTTGTTATGATCCAAAATATCCCGGATTTTATTGCACTCAGTTAAGGAAGTGCCAATGTATAGTGTTTTCATAATGAACACCTGCTTTCTCTGTAGAAAAAGAAATATTGAAATTTTACAGCTCCATTATACTAAGCCTAACACATTAAATCAATACAGAAAACAAAAACACGCAGCGCCGCTAAAGCGAATCTGCGTGTTTTGCATTTATTCTGATTTTACAGTAAATTGATACTTGCCTTTTCCATGACCGGAAACTGGTTGGATAAGATTGGCAGCGAGCATTTTTTTTATTAGTTCACCAGCAGAAAAAGAAGAGATTCCCGTTACCAGCATGATTTCCTTTCTGCCAAAGGGATGTAAAAAGCCTATTTTTTCATGGATTTGCAATATTTTATCTTTGGTGGATTGCTTGGCGTTTAAAGACGAAACATAGGTTTGAAACATAGCTTTAGAGGTTTCAAACGTAGGTTTTAACGATTCAAACATAGGTTTCTCTTCAATTTCGGTCGGAGTATGGTAGTTTAGATTATATAATGTTACCCAAAAAGAAAAGGTATCCGAATAAAATCTAGGCTCCAGTTCTGGATGATAATTGATTGCCTGGTGGTAGTCGCCTTTAATTTTTTTGAAACCACTTCCTCTGCGTTCCATGTAGTTCATGCGGTTAAAGATATCAGCAATGATAGGATTACGGCGTTTGGAGGGCACATGGTCAGTGTCAAGGTTTTGTACAAGTGTCCCTGCATACATGCCACCGGGGGAATAGATTTCCATACGGTCATCATAAATGTCAATATGAACTTCACTACCGGTTTCAAGATATCATCAGTTTTTTTCCAACGCTTTTTCGTATTATTTTTGATAAAATCCGTTCCATTTTGGAGAAGCGTTACGAGGCTTCCTCTATATTCTTTGTCATCAATTGCTTCCATAACTCCGGAAGCTTTATCGAGTCCATACCAGTGTGTACAGAACAGACGTGATTGGTAAATGGGAGAATCATCAGCTAATAACGCTCCAGCATTTGTTAATACCTTGTCATCATTCATAAGGCCAAAAGACAAAACAAAATCTTTTCCGTTTTCCTGCTGGATTTTCAGAACAATCTGCGGAATAGGATCCATTTTAGATTTTATTGTTTCACTGATTTTTTCGGCAAAGTTATGTGCGTTATCAAGTCCAATCCATTGTTCATCATCGGATACGCCAAAAATCAATACGCCACCGATTCCATTGGCAAATGCGCTTACACTTTTCAGCCAGCTTTTGGGCCGTTTTTCTTCTAAAGTCAGTTTTTTGTCATATTCAGTAGCTTCTCCGATTAAAGATTTGATATTCAAAGCGGTTCCTCCATTCCTGAATATTATTATATTAACGGGTATTATGGCTGTCAAGGTAAGCATTTGCGATTTGTATTACCCATTATACAACTGATAATATTTCCCCTTCTGCGCGATCAGTTCATCGTGGGAGCCGCGCTCGATGATCCGGCCCTGTTCCAGGACCATGATGCAGTCGCTGTTGCGGACAGTGGAAAGCCTGTGGGCAATGACGAAGGTGGTTCTGCCGCTCATCAGCTTATCCATGCCGTCCTGTACCAGCTTTTCGGTACGGGTGTCGATGGAGCTTGTAGCTTCATCCAGGATCAGCACGGGCGGGTCTGCTACGGCAGCGCGGGCGATGGAGAGAAGCTGTCTCTGGCCCTGGCTTAAGTTGGATCCATTGTTTTTCAGCATAGTATTGTAGCCATCGGGAAGCCTTCTGATAAAGCTGTCTGCATTTGCAAGCTTTGCGGCTGCAATGACCTCTTCGTCAGTGGCGTTCAGGTTGCCGTACCGGATATTCTCCATAACCGTAGCAGTAAAAAGGTTGGTCTCCTGAAGCACGATGCCCATGGAACGCCGCAGGTCAGCTTTCTTGATCTTATTCACATTAATGCCGTCATAGCGGATCTTGCCGTCCTGGATATCGTAGAAACGGTTCAGCAGGTTGGTGATGGTAGTCTTTCCGGCACCGGTAGAACCGACAAAGGCAATCTTCTGACCGGGTGTGGCGTACATTTTTACATCGTGGAGCACAATCTTATCGTCATTGTAGCCGAAATCCACGCCGTCCAGAACCATATCACCCATTAATTCCACATAATCCGTAGTGTTGGTGGCTTTATGGAAATGCTTCCATGCCCAGCGGCCTGTACGCTTTTCGGATTCTGTCAGCCTTCCTCTTTCTTCTGTGACATTTACGAGAGTGACATAGCCGTCGTCTGCCTCCGGCTGCTCATCCAGCAGGTCGAAGATCCGTTTTGCTCCGGCGAGAGCCATAACAATACTGTTAAACTGCTGGGTTACCTGGTTGATAGGCTGGTTAAAGCTCTTATTGAAGGTCAGAAAGCTTGCCAGGCCGCCAAGGGTAAAGCCACCCACGTTGTTGATAGCCAGGACGCCGCCCAGAATGGCACAAAATACATAGCTGAGATTACCGATCTGGGCACAGGTAGGACCCATCACATTGGCGAACTTGTTTGCATTGTTTGCGCTTTCAAAAAGCTGATCGTTCAGCTCATCAAATTTCTTCATGCTCTCTTCTTCATGGCAGAATACCTTTACAACCTTCTGCCCTTCCATCATTTCTTCAATATAACCGTTGACAATACCCAGGTTTTTCTGTTGGGCAAGGAAGTATTTACCGCTTAAGCCTGCAACTCTGCGGCTGGCAGCGAGCATGACAGCTACCATTACAAGTGTAAGGATGGTCAGCGGCACATTCAGCATGATCATGCTTGCCACAACGCTCACAACGGTGATTACACTGGACAGAAGCTGCGGGATGCTCTGGCTGATCATCTGGCGCAAAGTATCGATATCATTGGTGTAGATGGACATGATATCGCCATGGGCATGGGTGTCAAAATATTTTATAGGCAAGGTCTCCATGCGGGCAAACATTTCATTACGGAGATTCCGCAGGGCGCCCTGGCTGACATAGATCATGATCAGGTTATAAACATAGGTAGCAGCCACGCCGACAGCGTAAAAGCAGGCCACTTTTAAAATTGCCATGGCAAGAGGCTGGAAATCAGGAACATCTGTCTGCAAAAGGGGCAGAATGTACTGGTCAATGAGGGTTTTTGTAAACATGGTTCCCTGGACATTTGCCAGAACACTGACGAAAATGCAGACGATAACTGCTGCAATATGGAATTTATAGTCCTTTAGGATGTAGGCAAAAAGTCTGCCCATCATTTTGCCGGGATTCTCGATCATAGGGCCGGTACGCACCAGAGTGCCGCCGCCTCTTCCCTTTGGTCCGCCAGATGATGTATTGGAATTACTCATGCCTGTTCACCTCCCTTATGTTGGTCAAAATCGCCGCCGCCCTTTGTCTGGGAATTATATACTTCCTGATAAATGGCATTGTTTTCAAGCAGCTCCTTATGTGTTCCGAAGCCATTGATCCTGCCGTTCTCCATCACAATGATCCGGTCAGCATTCTGGATACTGGAAATACGCTGTGCAATGATCAGTTTGGTGGTGTCCGGGATCTCTTCGGCAAAAGCACGGCGGATCCGGGCATCCGTGGCAGTATCCACAGCACTGGTGGAATCATCAAGAATCAGTATTTTCGGCTTTTTCAATAAGGCGCGGGCAATGCAAAGCCTCTGCTTCTGACCGCCGGAAACATTGGTTCCGCCCTGTTCGATGTAAGTATTGTATTGCTCCGGCATTTTTTCAATGAATTCATCGGCACAGGCAAGGTGACAGACACGTCTGCATTCCTCCTCCGTAGCCTCCTTGTTTCCCCAGCGGAGGTTTTCCAGGATGGTGCCGGAAAAGAGCACATTTTTCTGAAGCACCACGGCAACCTGGTTGCGGAGCGTTTCCATATGATAGCTGCGCACGTCAATGCCGCCCACCTTTACGGAACCTTCATTTACATCGTAGAGGCGGCTGATCAGGTTTACGAGGCTTGACTTTGCGCTTCCTGTGCCGCCGATAATGCCAATGGTTTCGCCGGATTTAATGGAGAGGCTGATATCCTTCAGAACAGGCTCTTTGCTGTCCTTTTTGTAGCGGAAGGATACGTGGTCAAACACAATGCTGCCGTCCGGAACTTCCATGACCGGGTTTTCCGGGTCAGAAAGATCAGCTGTTTCATTCAGGACTTCTGACACTCGCTCTGCACTTGCAATACTCATGGTAACCATGACAAATACCATTGAGAGCATCATCAGGCTCATAAGAATGTTCATGCAGTAGGTCAGAAGGCTCATAAGCTCGCCGGTAGTAAGGCTGCTTCCCACGATCATTTTTGCACCGATCCAGCTTATTCCAAGAATGCAGGCGTAGACAGTAAGCTGCATCAAAGGCATGTTTACGACTACCAGCTTTTCTGCTTTGATAAACATTTCGTAGACTTTATTGCAGGCCTTCTGGAATTTGCTTGTCTCGTAATCCTCACGGACGTAGGCTTTTACAACACGGATGGCAGTGATGTTTTCCTGTACGCTGGCATTGAGATCATCGTATTTGCGGAATACTGCCTGAAAGTATTTGGTTGCCTTTCGGAGGATACAGAAGAGGCAGATACCCAGGAAGATTACGGCGATCAGATAGACACTTGCCAGCTTTGCGTTGATGATAAAGGCCATAACCATGGCGCAGATCAGGCTGGCTGGTGCACGGGTACACATACGCAGGAGCATCTGGTAGGCGTTCTGCAGATTAGTCACGTCTGTGGTAAGACGGGTGATCAGGCCTGCGGTACTGAATTTATCAATGTTGGAAAAAGAGTAGGTCTGGATGTTGGAATACATGGCCTTGCGCAGATTTCTGGCAAAACCGGTGGACGCAAGGGCACCGTATTTACCGCCCAGGACTCCGGTGACCAGTCCTGCCACAGCAAGGACTGCCATCAATGCACCCATACGGTAAATATAGCCAATGTCTCCGCCTTCCACACCATTGTCGATCATGGAGGCCATGACAAGGGGGATGAGGGTTTCCACGATCACCTCCAGGATCATAAAGACCGGGGTGAGGGCAGAAGCCTTTTTAAACTCCTTAACCTGGCCTAATAGTGTTTTTAACATTAGGACTCTCCTTTCTGTTTTGTATTTTTTTCTATATTTATTTTTACCTGCTCCACGACTTCAAAAAAGGTGTCCAGCTTTTCCTGGGAAATACCATCCCTAAGCAGTAGGTCAAGACGATCGAAATTGTCTATGATCTCCATCTGAAAGGCCGTGGCTTTCTCCGTAAGGACAAGCCGTTTCAGACGGGCGTCCCGGGGAATCGGTTCTCTGGTGATCAGGCCTTTCTTTTCCATTAACTGCAGGATTTCGGAGGCTGTGGAGCGGGCAATATGAAATTCTGCCTCCAGATCCTTTTGGAAAACATCTGTACCGGAATGCCGGAAAAGGTAGCCGATTATCCAGCCCTGCATATGGGTGATCCCGGCCTTTTCGTCCAGTCCGGCGCGGAAAAGGCTTACCATACGGCCTATCATATGATCCAGCATATGTACTTGGTATCCAATGTGTTTGTCTATCATAAGCACCTCATTCATAAGGGGTCTGCGTGGCAGACATGCCATTCGGGCGAAAAGTTCGAACCCGAACTGTTAGGGTACGAACAGATTATATGGAGTTATATAGTATTTGTCAATAGGAAGAATATGTTTTTTATGTGAACATTAGGCTGGGCTTGCGGTTTGAGAGAAGGTTCTATATAATGAGAGAATGAAGAAATTTTTGCGTTTATGTGGAAAGCACTGGCGCGGCCTGGTGCTGGTTTTTATAATTGTATATGTGGTGATCGGGGCGATGATACCCTTTGCAAGACAGAAAACGGTGGGGGAAGAGGAGAATATTTATTCCCGCCAGGATTTTTATGCCCGGGAGGGGAGCGTCAGCGCGGACAGGGCACATGTGGTGGAGGATAATAAAGAAGCCCTGGAGCTTCGTCTCCTCATGCTGAACGAGGCAAAGGAACGGATCATTTTGTCCACCTTTGATTTTCGCCAGGATGAAAGCTCCTGGGATCTGGCTGCTGCTATTTACCAGGCGGCTGAACGAGGGGTACAGATTGAGATTATGGTGGACGGCTTCAGCGGATTGCTGCGCATGGAAGGGAGTCCCTTCTTTTACGCATTGTCCAGCCATCCCTGCATTGAGGTCAGGATCTACAACCCCATTAATCTGCTGACTCCATGGAAATTAAACGGCAGGATGCACGATAAATATGTGATCTGTGATGATAAGGCCATGCTTTTAGGGGGAAGAAATACATTTTCATACTTTCTGGGAGATTACGAGACAGATTCCCGAAGCCATGACAGGGAAGTGATGATCTATAATACGGATTATGAAAAAGGGACGGAGAGCAGTGTGATATCCCAGGTGGAAGAGTATTTTTACAGCATTTGGGACGGACCGTATATGAAAGTGTTCCATGACAGCGAGAGCCTTGCAAAGCGCCGTTCCGTAAAGCTTAAGATTCAGGCGTTGAAGGAGCGGTATGAGGAATTGATAGAGCATTATCCTGCATGTTTTGAGGCTTATTCCTATGAACAGCATACGGTTCCCATTCAAAAGGCTACGCTGATCTCCGGCGAGACCGGTATTTACGGGAAAAAGCCCATTGTGTGGGATACTCTGCAAAAGCTGATGGCAGATGGGTCGGAAAGTGTAGTTTTCCATACGCCGTATGTGGTCATGGATGAGACGATGGCTGAGGGTATGAAGGAAATTTCGGAAAGAGTGTCCGATTTTTCCATGGTGATCAATGCCATAGAAAATGGAGATAATGTGGTGGCATCCAGCGACTATATGCTTCACAAAAAGGAGGTTCTGGACACTGGCGTGAAGCTGTATGAGTTCGACGGGGGAGAATCCACCCACGGAAAGACGATCCTCATCGATGATGATATGTCTGTTATCGGGTCCTATAATCTGGACATGCGGAGCACCTACATGGATACGGAGCTGATGCTTGCCATTCAGGGAGAGGAGTTTTTTCAGGAGTTAAGCGGATATACGGATGAATTCCAGAAGAAATGCCGGATCATTGTGGACGAAGATCATTACGAGCTCCCGGAGGGATTGGTGCCCCAGAGACTGTCTCTGAAGAAAAAGATTATTTACAGCCTGGTCGGGCCACTGATCCAGCCTGTCAGATATGTTGCGTAGTGAAATTATATATATGCTTTTTTGCCTCCGGGTCATAAAAGGCCCGGAGGTTTTTCGGGTACCTTCTAATACTAGCGTATGCTGCGGTGTGCTTTCGTTTTATTCCTTCTGCGGTAGCTGAGCCAGGATGATGGCGGCAAACATGATGAAGCAGCCCAGGATTTCTTTGGCGCTGAGCTTCTGACCCAGGATGATCCAGCCAGCCAGAACGGAAATGCAGGATTCCAGGCTGAGGATCAGGGAAGCCACGGTGGGGTTCATGTTTTTCTGTCCCACGATCTGCAGGGTATACGCTACACCGCAGGACATGACGCCTGCGTAGAGAACGGGCTGCCATGCTGCCAGGATGGAAGACCACTGCGGATGTTCAAAAACCAGAGCCGGGATGCCGGAAAGAACACCGCACACCAGAAACTGGATGCAGGACATCTTTACGCCGTCCACCATTGGTGAAAAATAGTCAATTACCAGGATGTGCAGGGAGAATAACACTGCACAGATCAGCACCAGGATATCGCCCTTTCCGATGGAAAAATCATCGGTGATACAGAGCAGATACAGGCCGATCAGCGCCATGATAACGGCAGCCCAGATGAAGGGACTGCATTTCTTTTTCATAAAGAGTCCAATGATCGGGACGATTACAATATAGCAGGCAGTGATGAATCCTGCTTTTCCCACAGTGGTATATTTGATGCCGAACTGCTGGAAATTGCTTGCCAGGCAAAGGCAGATGCCGCAGGCAATACCGCCCATAACCAGGGTTTTTCGTTCAGCTCGGCGCTCCTGCTCTGTGCGTTTTGCAGGTGCTTTCTGCTTATCCAGAAACCAGATAACCGGCAGCAGTACGATGGAGCCGATGATGGAACGCACGGCGTTAAAAGTAAATCCTCCTACATAGTCCATGCCAACGCTCTGGGCAACAAAAGCAACGCCCCAGATGGTGGCGGTGAGAAGAAGGATCAGAGAATTCTTCAAAGGTATCTGTTGTTTTTTCATAATCTACTTGTATGCCCGCTGTTTCCGGGCATACTCTCCTCGTTTACCAATTATTCTTTTAAATTATGCGGGGCTTTAACGCTCCATCATGCTGATGGATTCGATTCCCACGCTGCCGCCCCGTACCACTTCGATGCGGCCGAATTCCTCTTTGATAAGCTTCACGACAGCGTCATTTTTTGTTGCTGTCTGGACGAATTCCAGAAGAAGGCTGTCCTTTCCATAGTCGATAACCTTTGCTTTGAAGGTTTCCGCGATCTGAAACAGCTCCACCTTATCAGCAGGGGTGCAGTTGAAAACTTTTATATAAAGGATCTCCTTCATTCTCACAAAGATATCTGTAAAATCAATGACCTTGATCACCTCTACCATACGGTTTAACTGCTTTTTGATCTGCTCAAAGGTCTCATCATCGCTGACCGTTGCAATAGTCATTCTGGACACGGTAGGGTCCTCTGTGGTGCCTACCGTAAGGCTGTCCAGATTATAGGACTTTCCGGAAAAAAGCCCGGAAATTTTGGAGAGAACACCAACCTGATTCTCCACATAAAGAGAAATCCATCTTTTTTTCATTCCTTTATCTACAGCCATCTGTTCATCCTCCTAACAATCCATAATCATATCTTCCAGCGTTCCGCCGGGCTTAATCATCGGGTAAACCATTTCCTCCGGGTCAATGATAAATTCAATGAGAGTTGGGGTCTTGGTGTTTGCCTGTGCCTGTTCAAAAGCAGCGGCAATTTGCTCCTTGTCGGTAACACGGATGCCTTTTGCTCCGTAGCTTTCAGCAAGCTTTACGAAATCCGGGGTATATTCCGGGTATTCCTCGCCGTTTGTGCGGCGGGAAAGGGCGCCGGAGCGCATGTTCGTCATGCTGTAGCGTTTTCCGTAGAAAAGCTTCTGCCACTGGCGCACCATGCCCAGATATTCATTGTTGAAGATGCAGACAATAACCGGCAGCTCCTCCAGAACTGCGGTGGCGAATTCCTGAATGTTCATCTGCATACCGCCGTCGCCGGAAATGACGATAACCGGCTTGTCCGGGTTGCCGATCTTTGCGCCGATTCCGCCAGGGAAGCCGTAGCCCATAGTGCCAAGACCGCCGGACATGATAAGCTGCTTTTTCTCCGTGATCTCCGCATACTGGGAAACAAGCATCTGGTGCTGTCCTACGTCCGTGACAATGATCGCCTCGTCAAACTGACGGTTCATCTCATTTAAGATATCAAGAGGTCCAAGCTTGGCAGTCGGGCGCATGGTAAGAGGATGTTCCTCCTTCCAGGCCTGGATTTCCCCAAGCCACTTTTTCGTGGAGCATTCCTCCACATATTCGTTCATTTTTGCCAGGGCTTCACGGGCATCGGCTACGATGGGAATATCTACCTGGATATTACGGGAGATCGATGCCGTGTCGATATCGATATGTATGATCTGTGCATTGGGGGCAAATGCGTGGAGCTTTCCGGTGATCCGGTCGTTGAATCTGGTTCCGATGGAGAAAAGTACATCGCAGTTGCTGACCGCCATATTCGCTGCATAGGAGCCGTGCATACCAAGATTTCCGATAAAAAGCGGATGGTTGGTGGGAATCGCGCCTCGTCCCATAACGGTGGTGACCACGGGAACGTTTGTCTTTTCCACTGCTTCGCGAAAGAGGTCGTTTGCACGGGCGATATTGACGCCGCCGCCAGCCAGAAACAGAGGACGTTTCGCTTTGGAAAGGGTCTTGATGGCGCGTTTGAGCTGACCAATATGGACGCTGGTATTGGGCTTATAGCCGCGGATGTTGACAGTCTTTGGATATTCGGCGCTGCCAAGCTCTGCCATCACGTCTTTGGGAAGGTCAATGAGTACAGGGCCGGGACGTCCTGTGCGGGCAATATAGAAGGCCTCCTTGATAATACGTCCAAGGTCTTCACGTCTGCGGACTGTGACACCGTATTTTGTAATGCTGCGGGTGATGCCTACAATGTCAACCTCCTGGAACGCATCGTTTCCAATGAGGTGGCGCGCTACCTGTCCGGTAAAGCATACCAGCGGAACGCTGTCGTAGTTTGCGGTAGCAAGTCCGGTGACAAGGTTTGTTGCGCCAGGACCGCTTGTTACAAGGCAGACGCCCACTTTTCCGGTGGTTCTTGCATAGGCATCGGCTGCGTGGACAAGCGCCTGCTCGTGGCGGGGCAGGATGACAGTGATATCGTCCTGTTTATACAGTTCATCGCTGATGTCGATGGTGCAGGCCCCGGGATAACCGAAGAGGTATTCTACGCCTTCTTCCTTCAGGGCTTTTACAAGTAATTTGTTTCCTGATATTTGTCTCATTATCAAAACCTCCTTTTTTAATCGGTATGTGGAGCTGTGGCTTGCAGCTCGCATAAAAAAGCCCTAAGCTTCATAAAAAGCTTAGGGCGAAAATTTTCCGCGGTACCACCTAATTTCAGGAGAAGAAAAATCTCCCACTCTGTCAATACAGGAGAATATGAATCTATATCTGCAATTCCCTATATTGCGTCCCTGTAACGTGGAACCTACGTT
This sequence comes from Ruminococcus sp. 5_1_39BFAA, assembly GCF_964240875.1. NCBI lineage: Bacteria > Bacillati > Bacillota > Clostridia > Eubacteriales > Oscillospiraceae > Ruminococcus > Ruminococcus sp. 5_1_39BFAA. The sequence continues at coordinate 29,513 of NZ_CAXSVO010000005.1, forward strand.
GAAGCCTACTTGGCGGCTGCCGCCGCGGTTCAGTCCACTGCTCAAGGGCTACTTCCACAGTCCGTTCCCGAAGGCTTTCACCAGCCGCCTCCTCTCTGCGCATCCCAAAACTGTGTACTCCTCCCTGTCACTGCATTTGGCTGTAATAGATGTTGAAACCTATTATAACGGTTTCGGGGGCTGATTGTCAACCGGAGATTCAGGAAAATTGGCTGCTTTCCTTAACCACTGGGAAAGAGATCTGCATCTCAAATCCCTGGTTCCACTCGGAATTTGCATTCAGAGTTACATTTAATTCCCTTGCAATTTCTTTTGCAAGATACAGCCCCATGCCGGTGGCCTTCTTCCTGTTTTCGCCGGAATCGCCTGTAAAGCCCTTTTCAAAAATATAGGGCAGGTCGCAGCTTCGGACACCAACTCCGTTATCCTTGATACTCAATACATAACAGCCATCCCTTTCAAAAGCCGAAAAACACAGCTCCGGATCCTCGCCACAGTACTTTATGGAATTGCTGATAATCTGTCCAAGAAGGAAGGAAAGCCCTCTTCTGTCAGAGTAAACTGTATCTTCGGACAAGGAAAACCGGATCTGAAACTGCTTTTCCTCCAGTAACGGCCTGTAATCTTCCAACAAATCCTTAATGCATGTGCGGATAGGGATATGCTCAAACAGATAATCCTTTCTTGTGCTTTTGACCCGCGCATAGAATAGCATCTGGTCAATGGACTCCTGCATACGGTTTCGGATATGATCCAGCTTAAAACTTACGTCAGGAGATAATTCATCTCTGCGGTTGTCGAGGAGCAATGTCAATAAGGAGAGCGGCGTTTTCGTTTCATGCGCCCACGATTCTACATATTCTTCATAATCGTTTAATTGTGTTTGCAGCTCCGTATAGGCAATTTGTTTGTCGCGCAGGTTTTTACCAAGCTGACGAATGTATTCTCTCTGCACCACGCTGACGGTTTCCAGCAGCAATTCCTCATGATATTCATCCGGATTATAGAGGAAAGCTAAAAATGCCTGTTCCTTCTTTCGTTCCCATTGGATAAGTACACCGCATACCAGGGAGAATAAAAGAACCGTAGCAAGTACGATCACAACCATCATGGCATAAAATGCCTGTACATCAGCAAGCCATAGAAGTAATGCTGCAAATGCATCAATCCCCAGCAAAAGCAAAAGCCATGGAATATATTGCAGGAGTGACTTGATGATACGCTTCATACCGGCTCTCCTTCCGCTGTGAGTTGGTAGCCAATTCCACGGACAGGAACGATCTGCTGGCGCATCATAAGATTTGCCATAGTCTTTTTCAGCCGTGTCAAATTAACCTGAAGCGCATTTTCATCAATAAACTCAGTGGTTCCCCAGATTGCCAAACACAATTCTTCCTTTGAAACGACTTCATCTCCGTGAGTCAGAAACACCTCAAGGATCTTCCCCTGGTTTTTCGGAAGAATGACAGAGCTGTTGTGAATATAAAGCGTGTAGGTCTGCCGGTCCAAAAGGAAGCCTGCTCCCTCCAGCAGATTTGACCGGCCTTCGTAGCGCTTCATCACATTCGAGACACGGGCCAGAAGCCGCTCTTTCCTGCAAGGTTTTGTCAGGTATTCGTCTGCGCCCAAATCCAGCGCATGTAATTCGTCACGGAGCTGGTCACGGGAGGTAAGTACAAGAACAGGGATAGAGCTTTTTTGTTTCACTTCCCGGCAAATCTGGAATCCACTGGTTCCCGGCAAATTCAAATCCAAAAGGATCAGATCGGGGGAAAGCTCCAGAAGCTGTCCCGCCACATCTTCAAACACGCAGATTTCATTGACTTGATATTCTGCCTTGCGCAGCATATCCGATAGCTCTTCCCGCATGAGAGATTCATCTTCTACGATCACAATGCGTTTCACACGGCTTTCCCCCTTTCTTCTTCATGATCTGCCATATTATTCTTCGCGCTCCGGAACCATTAGGGTCAGGAGGTAGTGGTCACTTGTCCGCTTCACGGCCGCGATATAAACATATTCTACCATACAAAGCAACAAAATCATAGCGGCAGAAATGATCATCATTTCGGGCAGGTCGGTTTTCGCTCTGGAGGGCAGAATACCTGTAAGCAGCGCCCGAACTCCAATCAGGCTGCTCAAAGCAGCCACAACCACAGGAAGGCCAAAATACCAGTTGATTTGTTTCCTGGAGGACTTGCAAAGAGTAGAGTACGCAGCGCCTAAATGGACCAGCGTCCGATAGCGGCGGCTGGATTTCTGCTGAGTGATGAGGAATTGTACGCCGATAATGGTATTAGCGATGATCAGGAAGATGATCGCCAGGTAAATGGTGATATAGCTGGCCGCCACCATATAAAACAGTTGCCGCCCCATATTTTGCAGGTAGCTCTCATAATACAAGCCTGCTTCATCCAGCTTCTTATTCATATCAGATATAGCGGACATGAGACTTGCATTTTGCGTTTCGCTTTTTTCCAAAACGCCATTGAGATAAATGTTATATTCACCTTGCGTATAGTATTCAAACACTTCGTCAGGAAGGATTAGCGCAAAGGATAACGTAATGGATCGATCTGTAACCAGTTTTGTTGTTTGTAATTTCCCCTTCAGATAAAGAGTTTTTCCATCCAGATGGGTTTCCGGCCGCGCTTCCAGAATGCTGTTAAGCAGCCTTGTTCTCTCATTGGTCGTAAATTCATTGTCCATATAAACAGCAGCTTCGTCTGCATCCAGTATTAGATTCGGAAGACCGGCAATAGTCAAAAGCTGATTATAGCTGCTAAGCTGAATTAAATACGGATAGGTGTCATATTGGAGATTGTTAAGAAGCACATCCCTGTCCATGGAGGATTCCAATTCACGCAGAGCAGATATAACCGTTTCCATTTGGAAAGCATTGTTGAGGTCTTCAGTAGTACGGATATGCCCAACTTTCATGTCAAACAAATCAGAAAATTGGGTGTCTAACTGGTGATCGCTTAACGTCTGCCGGATTGCCGCCGTATCGTTTCCATCCTCAATCTCCTCAAAGGTATAGTCCAGGACATGCTGTTCGGATTCTCCGTAGAAATGTGAGATCCCTACGCCTGCCCCGAAGCAGCACAGGGCTGCTAAAATGAGAAGAGAACAAATGGCAAGCGTACCAGAACGATGGACAACGGTTTCCTGTATCTGACGGAAGTTAAATACATGGAGTTGACGGTCCTTTTTCCCGGATTTTACCACAAAGCTAATCAGGAATCGGAGGCCCCAAAAGAGTGCGATTGTGCCGAAAACACCAAGAAGGATGGTCAGGCCCATCATCATAAGACCAGACCATGCTTTTCCGTGAATGGCCATAGCATAGGCCGCGGTCAAACAAAGAATCCCAACCAAAAGCGAAAACGCATAGATGATCGCAGGTAGCTGCTTTTTTGCTCCATCCGGCGTATCGACAAGCAGTGAGCCTATTTCCTGTCTGCTGATTTTGACGCTGAGGATCAAAAATGCCGCAAATTTAATCAGGAGGAAGCCTGCGGCTGTCCACAATACGGCTTCCGGAAAAAAGGAGATCTGATGACCAACAATTCCAAGTCCCACCAGCCGGGCGGTGATCAGGCTGATCAGCTCCGACAGCAGAACGGCAATCGGTAATCCGATGAGCAGTGAGACAACGCTGTTGCGGAAATCCTCGGCCAGCAGCATCACAAACAATTTGATGCGCCTCATGCCCATCATCAGATAGATACCAAGCTCATGCCTGCGCCGCTCTAGCTGAAGCTTACTGGCATAGTAAATGAGGAAAAACAGGATGAACAGTGTCATGCCAAAAAAAGCGGGGATCATCGTCAGCAGTCTGTCTACCGCATCGCTTTCCATCTGTGCCAGAAAGATCATCACATCCTGGTTCGGCATCGCCAGAATAATGTAAAAAGCGATGATAGATACCAGCAGAGAACTGAAGAACAGGCCGTTTTCTTTCCGGTTTCTTTTGCTGTTGCGGGAAATTAGCTTAAAGAACATTTGCGCTGCCACCTCCTAACTGCGCCATTACCTTCAAAATCCGGGAATAAAATTCCTGCTGAGATTCGTCAGGGATATTTCGGCGAAGCTCATGGAAGATAACACCATCCTGAATGAACAGGATCCGTTTACAATAGCTGGCCGCATTGGAATCATGCGTTACCATTAAAATCGCAGCATTTGCATTCTGATTCAGCCCGGAAAGCTTTTCCATCAATGCTTTCGCATTTTTTGAATCCAGAGCGCCGGTAGGCTCATCAGCAAGGATGATCCCCGGATTCAGAATCAATGCTCTGGCTGCGGCAATTCTCTGTTTCTGTCCGCCGGACATCTGGGACGGAAATTTATTCAGGACATCCTTCACTTCCAGATAAGACGCAAGCTGTTCCAGCCGCGTATTGCTTTCATTTTCAGGTACACGGTGCAGGGACAGCGGAAGCAGAATGTTTTCGCGACCAGTCAGATTGTCCAGAAGTTCAAAATTTTGGAACAAATAGCCGATCTCTTTTCCCCGATAATCAGCCAGCGCCGATCCTTTCAGCGTCTGTATCTGTTTCCCATTCATCGTGATACTTCCGCTGCTGGGCTGGATCACGGTTGCAATACAATTCAGCAATGTGGATTTTCCTGATCCACTGCTCCCCATAATGCCCAAAAACTCTCCGGGCATTACCTGAAATGTAATACCATCCAATGCCTTTGTCTGGCTTTTTGCTTTGCCATAGTATTTTTTCAAAGATTCAATCTCAAGAATAGGTGTCATTTCAATACCTCCTTTGGTTCTGTCATTATCATAGCACAAGGAGGATCTATATAACACTTACAGTCGATGAAAGGTTTTATGGGAAGTCTGACAATAAAATAAGATACGGCTGCAGACATAGAAAAATGTCTGCAGCCGTTTTGAATGTCAAGGAAAAGCTGCGTCAGAGGCAGATGGCTGCCGGGCGAGCTGCGGATGACAATCACAGGAACACATACTTCAGCACAAACAGCACAGCCAGAACATACATCAGGATACTGATCTTCTTTTTCTTTGCGTTTCCGGTTGCCAGATTGATGATAACGTAGGAGATAACGCCGAGGGAAATGCCCTCAGAGATGCTGTATAAAAACGGCATGGCGATAATGGCAATAAATGCCGGGATCGCTTCCGTCATGTCATCAAAATCGATCTTGGTGACAGAGGTCAGCATCAAAAAGCCAACAACGATCAGCGCCGGGGCTGTGGCAAAGGATGGGATTGCCAGGAAGATGGGGGACAGGAACAGGGACAGGCCGAATAGGATCGCTGCCACAACAGCCGTCAGTCCTGTTCTTCCGCCTTCGGCAACACCGGAAGCACTTTCCACAAAGGTGGTAACCGTGGAGGTACCGCAAATGGCACCGGCAGTTGTTCCGATGGCATCAGACAGCAACGCACCCTTGATCTGGGGCAGGCGTCCGTCCTTATCCAGCATATCCGCCTTGGAAGCAACGCCGATCAGCGTTCCAAGAGTATCAAACATATCCACGAACAGGAAAGCGAACATGATCACCACGAAATCCAGAGAGAATACAATGGAAAAGTCCATTTTCATGAACGTGGGAGCCATGCTGGGGATGGAGATTCCGCTGGAAAAATCCGGGAGCAGGCTGTAAAATCCAGCTTCAGCGTTTGGCGCATATATGCCTGTAAGCTGACAGATGATGCCAAGGCCCCAGGTGATCAGAATACCCCAGAGAATGCCGCCCTTTACATTTTTTACAAGCATGATAGCTGTGATCAGCACGCCCAGCAGCGCCAGGAGCACGGTGATCCCTTCATAGGAGAAGGTACCGGAGGAAACAGAGCTTTTAAAGGAAAAGATGCTTACCAGGGTAGAGTCATTGTTTACTACGATCTTTGCATTCTGCATTCCGATAAAGGCGATAAAAAGTCCGATACCTACGGATACAGCGTGTTTCAGGTTCATGGGAATGGAGTTGAAGATCGCTTCCCGCACATTGGTGAGTGAGAGCAGGATGAAAATAATACCTTCGGCAAACACGGCTGCCAGTGCCTGCTGCCAGGAATAGCCCATTCCCAGGACTACCGTGTAGGCAAAATAAGCATTCAGGCCCATGCCGGGAGCCAGAACAAACGGATAGTTGGAAAGTAACGCCATCAGGCAGGTGGCAATAAAGGATGAAAGGGCAGTTGCGGTAAAGATTGCGCCCCGATCCATGCCTGATGCAGAAAGGATGTTAGGATTTACGGCCAGAATGTACGCCATGGTCATAAAGGTAGTGATACCTGCCATGACCTCGGTCTTTACATCTGTGCGGTGCTCCTTCAGATGAAATAATTTGTCAAGATTCATATTTCTTCCCCCTTTTCTCAGACTCGCATTGAAGAGTCCGTTTATTTCCGCGGGCAATGAGCCAAGCGCGGGTGCTTGCACACGCATTTGGCGAATGCCGCGAGAGTCAAATACCCTGCAGGGTATTTGACGTGATTATATTACCGGAAATATATTTTTCCGTAATATTTCTGGCGTCGGAGAGATAGACAAATCTCTCCAGACGTTCTCTGGCAGTAAGCTGCTGCGGATGGCGCAGATTGCTGTCGTCCAGTACAAGGGCATCAAATTCATAGCCTTTTTCGAAACTTCCCACCTTTCCGAAGAAGGAGCCGCCGCCCAGAGTTGCCATATAAAAGGCTTCTTCCAGGGTCACAGGCTTTAAGGAATCATCCAGAAGCCGCCAGCGCAGCTTGGAGACCTGAATGGCATCCGCCATGGCGCGGAAGATGGATAGAGAAAAACCGCCTGCAATGTCACTGCCAAGACCGATATGGAGTCCTTCGTCCAGATAGCGGCGAACAGGTGCAATGCCGGAAGCAATATCGGTGTTTGACTGGGGGCAGTGGGCAATGTAAACGCCTCTCTCCTTCATCAGCGCGATTTCCTCGTCTGTGGAGTGGACACAGTGTGCCATGATCGTTGGGCAGTCTTCTCCTCCAAACAGACCGAACTGGCTGTAGGCATCCCCGTAAAAACGGCTGGAAGGACAAAGCTCCTGAACCCAGGCAATCTCACTGAAATTTTCAGACAGATGGGACTGGATGGGAAGCTGGTATTCCTTTTGTATCTCGGACAGCCGCCGCATCAGGTCATCGCTGCAGGATGGGATAAAGCGGGGTGTCAGGATGGGCTGGGTATTCTGGTAACGTCCGATGACCTGGGACAGCCATTTTCTGGTGTCTGCCGCGGACGCCTGGGAACTTTCTTCCTGAAGATCCGGGGAGCCGTTCCGATCCATGTTTACCTTGCCAACCATGGTTTTCAGCCCGGTTTCCTCCAGAAGATCCATAAGGAGTACCGTAGCATCTACATGAAGCGTCCCGAAAATACACGCCCGTGTGGTAGCGCTCATTTTCAGATCCTGGGCAAAAATGGAGTAGGCTTTTTGGGCATAATCCGGATCCTTGTATTTGGCCTCCTGGGGAAATGTGATGGTGTTCAGCCATTCCAGAAGCTCCAGATCCATTGCGGTTCCCCGATAGCAGTACTGGGGAGCATGGAGATGCAGGTCCACAAGTCCCGGGGTGATTAGCTTTTCACCCATATCCTTAAGGGGAAGATTCTGGAAGCGTTCCGGCAGTACGGAAAATACACCTGCAGAGATCCCGTTTTCGCAGACCACATAAGCATTATCCATAATGGAGAGAGTATCCGGGCTTTGGCTGTGACAAATGGTGCCTTTTAGTACGAATGATCGTTCATTCATGTTTTCACCTTCCTTTCAGTGTCGAAGAGGACAAAGGGCGAAAAAAAGCTACCATTAATAGATACACCTATGCCCTGTACTTCTGTAGGAACTTATAGACAACTATTAAGGTAGTTGGTAGAAACGTCCAACCAATTATGGACTTATATAAGCAGTTTCACGCTTGTTATTTATTTATATGATTATTATAGAAGAAATAGAGTTTTATGTCAATTTATTTTTGAATAATTAAGATAATAGGGCGGGGCGCTGTAAACGGAGCAGCGGTCAATAAAATTTAGGTCATTAATCTGACATTTTTATAAAGGATATGATTTTTCTTTGAAAAGGTTTCCTGTAACATGGAGGCATCCTTTATACACAGGAGGGGAATACATGGAAAAAATAAAATTCTTGGATGAGAGCGGAGCCTTTTCAATTAAAAGTCCGGAAAATTACAGTGCGCTCTATTTTCCTATTGCGAGTGAAAAAGGGCTGAAAAGCGCAGTGACGCCAAATCTGGGCGGTGACAGTAAGCTTGACCAGGAGACCTTTCTGCTGGAGCCAGTGAGTGTGGAGAACCTGCACAATAACCGTTCCACAAGGAATTTCTGGTGCAATGTGGAAAATGTGGGATGCTGGTCCGTAACAGGTGCATCCGCGGAGGAAGAAAATAAAAAGTTTACGGATGAGCAGGATAGCAGTGAACTGACAGCAGGGCTTATGTGGCATACCGTAAGAAGGACTTCACGGAAATATAAGCTGGAATCTGAAGCAACCTTGTTTGTTCCGGCTGAGGAAAATGTGGAGATCATGTATGTAAAGATCCGAAACACAGCCGGGGTATCGCAAAAGGTAACTCCCATTGCTGCTGTGCCTATTTATGGAAGAAGTGCGGACAATATCCGTGATCATAGGAACGTTACTTCCATGCTTCACAGAATACGAACGGAAAAATACGGTGTTCTGGTGAAGCCTACCATGTCCTTTGATGAGAAGGGACACAGAAGAAATCATCAGATTTATTTCGTGGAAGGAATCACCGGAAACGGAAAAGCTCCGGTTTCCTTCTATCCTACGGCAGAGTCTTTTATAGGAGAAGGTGGGACCTTTACCCACCCCAGAGCAGTTTATATGGACATGCCGGGAGTCCCGGCGAAAACGGAAGCAGCAGGAAAAGAGGCGATGGGCGGGATTCGTTTTGAAACAATCGTCCTTGATCCGGAGGAGACAGCGGAATATCTGATCTTTGCAGGGACCGCGGAGGAGGAAGAACAGGTGGAGCGGGTTATTTCGCTCTATGGCTCTCACGGTAAAGCAGTGCAGGCGCTGGAGGCTGTGAAGAAATACTGGCAGGAAAAAGTGAATGTGTCCTACCATACAGGAGACAGCCGATTTGATCTTTTTATGCGTTGGGTAAGCTTTCAGCCTTTGCTAAGAAGGCTTTACGGGTGTTCTTTCCTGCCCCATCATGATTACGGAAGAGGCGGCAGAGGATGGAGAGATCTCTGGCAGGATTGCCTATCTCTTCTTTTGATGGATCCGGGGGATGTACGGAAAATGATTCTGGACAACTATGGCGGTGTGAGGATCGACGGAACCAACGCTACGATCATCGGCAGCAGGCAGGGAACCTTTTTGGCAGACAGAAACGGAATCAGCCGCGTCTGGATGGATCATGCAGTGTGGCCGCTTATGACCACAAAGCTTTACATAGACCAGACAGGAGATATCGGGATTTTGACAGAAAGAGTGGCATATTTTAAGGATCCTCAGTCCATGCGGGGTACGGATACGGACAATGAATGGAACGAAGAGTACGGAATGCAGCAGAAAACGGCGGATGGCAGTATTTATTGCGGCTCTGTTCTGGAGCATCTTCTGATCGAGCATCTCAGTGCGTTTTATGAGGTTGGGGATCACAATATCATGCGTTTGCGGGGAGCTGACTGGAATGATGCGCTGGATATGGCGCCGCATCACGGCGAGAGTGTGGCGTTTACCTGCGCTTACGCAGGAAATTTCAAGGAGCTTGCACACTGCCTTGCCCTTCTGCGCGATAACATGGCATGTACGGAGATTGCGCTTATGGAAGAGATTGCGGTTCTTCTAAAGGATGAGCCAGAGATGTATGAGGATATTCAGACAAAACATGAGACTTTGAGAGAGTATCTGAAAGCCTGCAGACACCATATAAGCGGAAAAACGATACTGGTTCCGGTAGACAAGGTGATTGAAAACCTGAACCACAAAGCGGACTGGATGATGGAGCATATCCGTAAACAGGAATGGATCAACGGAGAAGACGGTGAAGGTTGGTTTAACAGCTACTATGATGACCACAAAAATGCGGTGGAAGGATTTTTTGAAAACGGGGTCAGGATGATGCTGACTGGTCAGGTGTTTGCAGTGATGAGCGGTACGGCAACAGAAGAGCAGACTGCTGAAATATGCAAAAGTGCAGACCACTATCTGTATGATCCGGAGGTTGGCGGTTATCGTTTGAATACGGACTTCCATGAGCTGAAATTTGATATGGGAAGAATGTTTGGATTTGCATATGGAGAAAAGGAAAACGGAGCCGTCTTTTCCCATATGGCTATCATGTATGCAAATGCACTTTATAAGAGAGGATTTGTAAAAGAAGGCTATCAAGCATTGAGAACTCTGGCAGATACGGCGCTTGATTTTGAGACCAGCAGGATTTATCCGGGAATTCCCGAATATTTTAACCGTGAGGGAAGAGGAATGTATCACTATCTCACAGGCGCCGCAAGCTGGTATATGATGACCATGATCACGGAAGTGTTCGGGGTACACGGAAAAGCTGGCAGCCTGGCAGTGCGGCCAAGGCTGATGAAATCCCAGTTTGATGCTGTGGGAAAAGCAGGTATCAGGCTTACATTTGCAGGAAAGAAATTTGAGATCCTTTATCACAATGAAGGTGCACTGGAATATGGGGAATACCGTATTGGCAGTGCGAAATGTGACGGAGTTCCTATGCAGAACACGGATCGCGGAGCAGTTATGGACAGAGCGGCTGTAGAGGCGTTGGGAGACGGCGAACATCAGATTCAGGTGGCTCTTGTTCCGCGAGATATGGCGGCAGAGTAATAGACAGAGAGAAAAGGAGAAAGCAAAATGCAGTATGGATATTTTGATGATGAAAGGCGGGAGTATGTAATAACAAGGCCGGACACGCCTGCTCCGTGGGCAAATTATCTGGGCTCTCCAGAATATGGCGCTGTGATTTCAAATAATGCGGGAGGCTACAGCTTTGCAAAATCAGGTGCAAATGGACGTATTCTCCGGTATGTATTTAACGGTTTTGACCAACCGGGGCGCTATCTGTATATCCGGGACAATGACAGTAAAGATTACTGGTCAGCCTCCTGGCAGCCGGTAGGAAAAGATCTGGAAACATATAAAAGTGAATGCCGTCACGGGACAGGTTATACAAGAATGATTGCGGATTACACCGGCATTCATTCCGAAGCACTGTACTATGTTCCAATGGATAAGGAATATGAGGTGTGGGGCCTGAAGGTAACAAACCAGTCAGATACCAACAGAAGCTTAAGTGTTACAGGATACGCAGAATTTACAAATAACAGCAATTATGAGCAGGATCAGGTAAATCTCCAGTATTCCCAGTTTATTACCAGAACTCTTTTTGAAGGCAATCGTATCCGTCATATGGTTCACGGGAATCTGGACGGACTGGATGATGGCAAGGATGTAGACGACAAGATCGTTGTGGAACGCTTCTTTGGACTGGCAGGCAGTGAAGTTTCTTCTTATTGCGGCGACAGGGAAAAATTTCTCGGAAGGTATCACGGATACGGAAATCCTGCAGGCGTGGAGAAGGGAGGCCTTGGAAATGAGCTGAGCTACAATGAAAACGGCTGCGGCGCGCTGACGTCTCAGATCGTACTGGCACCGGGTGAATCCAAAAGCCTGGCATTTGTCCTTGGGATGAAGTATGACGCGGAAGCAGAAAAAATCCTTAAGAGCTATGAGAAGCCGGAAGAAGTCTGTGAAAAGGAAGTGGAAGAGATCAGATCCTACTGGCATGGAAAGCTGGCACATTTTCAGATTAAGACTCCGTGTCCTGAATTTAACACTATGATTAACACATGGAATGCGTATAATTGTTTTATGACCTTTATCTGGTCTCGGGCAGCTTCCTTTATCTACTGTGGTCTGCGTAACGGATACGGATACCGTGATACAGTACAGGACATTCAGGGGATCATCCATCTTGCGCCGGAAATGGCTGTGGAAAAAATACGCTTCATGCTGTCAGCACAGGTGGATAACGGAGGCGGCCTGCCCCTTGTAAAGTTTACGCACAACGCGGGACATGAGGATACACCGGATGATGCGTCTTATGTAAAGGAAACAGGACACCCGGCTTATCGTGCGGATGATGCCCTGTGGCTGTTTCCGACAGTCTATAAATATATTTCCGAGTCCGGCGACCTTGCCTTTATAGACGAAGTGATTCCCTTTGCCAACCGGGACGAGGGTACGGTTTACGAGCACCTGAAAAGAGCGATCGATTTCTCCATGAAGCATCTGGGAAGCCACGGAATGCCGGCTGGTCTGTATGCGGACTGGAATGACTGCCTGAGACTGGGTAAAGAGGGAGAGTCTACGTTTGTGGCGCTGCAGTTCTACCTTGCCATGACCATTCTGAAAAAATTTGCAGAATATAAAAAAGACGAAGCGTATATCGCTTATCTGGAAGAAAGCCAGGCAAAGCTTGGAAATATCCTTGACGGGCTGTGCTGGAATGAAGACCGTTTTATCCGGGGCTTTACGGAGACAGGGGAGGTCATCGGAAGACGCACAGATCCGGAAGCAAATATGTGGCTGAATCCGCAGAGCTGGGCTGTCATCAGTGGATTTGCTTCAGAAGAACAGGCGGATAAGGCGCTGGATGCGGTTTATGAGAGGCTGAATACAGAGTATGGGGCAATTCTTATGGATCCGCCCTATCATGAACACGCTTTTGGCGGAGCACTGGCTGTTATTTACAATGCAGGAACAAAGGAAAATGCAGGAATCTTTTCCCAGTCCCAGGGCTGGATCATTCTGGCGGAGGCACTGCGGGGACACGGTGACAGGGCATTTGGTTACTTTATGGAAAATGCCCCTGCAGCACAAAATGACCGTGCGGAGGTCCGAAAGCTGGAGCCTTACTGCTACGGACAATTTACAGAAGGAAAAGCAAGCCCGCATTTTGGACGTTCCCATGTACACTGGCTTACCGGAACAGCGTCTACGGTCATGGTGGGCTGCGTGGAAGGGATTCTGGGAATGCGTCCGGATTTCTACGGACTTAAGATTGCTCCTTCCATACCCAGGTCATGGGATGGTTTTGAGATTGAAAAGGATTTCAGAGGAAACCATCTGCACATTGTAGTTTTCAATCCGGGACATGTGGAATCAGGATGTAAGAAGGTTTTTGTAAACGGAAAGGAAATAGAAGGAGATTATATTCCGGCAGAGCTTCTGGAGAAATATACAGAGATTGAATTTATTATGTCATAATCTTTATATAAGGGCGGACACCGCCGTCAGGATTTGGCGGTGTCTGGTTTTGAGAGAGGTGCGACACTCCAGGTGGTGCAGTAATAGAGGTCACGGTATTTTTTTGGAGTCATTCCAACCAGCTTTTTGAAAATCTGTATAAAATGGCTTTGGGAGGAGAAGGACAGGTAGTTTGCAATTTCGATCAGGCTGTAGTCACAGAATTTGAGAAGATTCTGCGCCTTTTCCACCTTTTTCTCCCGGATATAATCGCTGACAGAAATACCTACCTCTTCCTTAAAAATGCGGGAAAGATAACTGGCGGACAGGCCGGTATGGGCAGCAAGGTCTTCGATGGTGATCCGCTCTTTGATATGGGCGTATATGTATTCAATACAGGAAGTGACTGGCTTGGAGGTTCCGGCATTTTTGCGGAGAAGCCGCATTTTTCCTGTAAAATCCAGAACCATGCGGTCATGGAGGCTGGCAACCTCCTCGGTGGTGTGAAGCAGGTCCAGCTTCAGAATGTAGAAGTCGCTGAGACGGAATGCCTGCTCCATTTCCATTCCGCCTTCCACGCAAAGCCTTGTTATAAAAGCGGTTGTGATAACAAAATGGTATTTCAGATTTGTGACCGGATTACGGGAGAGAATCCCTACCCCTTCGGATTCGGTAAAGCGCTTTTGCTCACAATTCTGGCGTACAGCATCGATATCACCGGAGCTGACAGCCTGATAAAAAGCGATTTCCTCGTTCTGCGGGCGATGGGTACGCTCTTCCTCACTGTCCAGTGTTTCCTTTCTGTACCAGTCCTGCAGTAATCCCATGTGAACGCTCCTTTCCTGCCGCATTACAGGGCAGATAAAAATTTTGTTTATTATATCATGAATTTGACATTTTTACAATTAATCTAATATATTGCTTTAGAAAAAAGAGGTACACTATCATCATCAAAGGGAGAGAGAAAATCCCGAAAAAATAAAAAACAGGAGGACAAAGATTTGAAGAAAAAGTTAATTGTTGCGTTAGTTGCGGCAGCTATTGCATCAGGATCAATGGCTGGAAATGTGTTTGCAGCAGAGGAAGGAAAGGTTATTAATATTTATTCATGGAACAATGAATTCCGTGAGCGCGTGGAAGCTGTTTACTCTGAGGTGGAGGAAACCTCCGAGGACGGCACAGTAACAAAATTAAAGGATGGTACGGAAATACATTGGATCATCAATCCGAATCAGGATGGTGTTTACCAGCAGAAACTTGATGAAGCATTGCTCAGACAGGCTGATGTTTCAGATGATGAAAAAGTGGATATGTTTCTGTCAGAGACAGATTATGTAAATAAATATACAGATGCGGATGCAGATGTTGCAATGCCGCTTACGGACATTGGCATTGACCCGGAGACTGATCTGGCAGACCAGTACGACTTTACCAAGACAACCGCATCTGATCAGAACGGTGTGCAGAGAGGCTCCACATGGCAGTGCTGCCCGGGACTTCTGGTATATCGCCGTGATATCGCAATGGACGTATTCGGAACAGATGATCCGGAAGCAGTCGGCGAGAAGGTAAAAGATTGGGATACTATCAAAACTACAGCAGAGGAACTGAAAGCAAAGGGATATTATACATTTTCTTCCTATGCAGACACCTTCCGTCTGTATGGCAACAGCATTGAAGAGTCATGGGTTCAGCCGGGCGAGACAACCTTAAAGGTTGATCAGAAGATCATGGATTGGATCAAGGATTCCAAGGAATGGCTGGATGCCGGCTACTTTGACAAGACCGTAAAAGGCCAGTGGAACGACGACTGGAATAAATCAATGGGCTCCAAGTCCAAAGTATTTGCATTCCTGCTTCCGGCATGGGGAATCGATTTTGTCTTAGAGAAAAACTGGGACGGCGATGAAGGCGCATGGGCTGTTACAAATCCTCCGCAGGAATACAACTGGGGCGGTTCCTATCTGCATGCGTGTGCAGGCACAGACAATCCGGAGCATGTAAAGGATATTATCCTCGCGCTGACCGGTAATAAGGATAACCTGTTAAAGATTTCCCAGGATTATTCAGACTTTACAAATACAAAGAGCGGTATGCAGGAAGCAACGACTGATGATGAGAATTTCTCCTCCGCATTCCTTGGCGGACAGAATCCATTCAAATACTTTGCTCCTGTTGCAGAGAATATTGCCATCGCACCTCTTTCCGCTTATGATCAGGGCTGCGTTGAGCTGATCCAGAATGCGTTCAGCGATTATTTCCAGGATAAGGTTGAATACGATAAAGCAAGAGAAAACTTTGAGACAGCGATCAGAGAGCGTTATCCGGACATCAGTGAGATCCAGTGGGCAGAATAATGTGATCAATCTGTGGGGCATATCTATGCTCCACAGATATTTTGAGGAAAGGAATGATATCTTATGAGGAAAAAGCGCAAAAGTATCAGTTATGCGAAATGGGGATATATTTTTATTCTTCCGTTTTTCATTTGTTATTTTATCTTTTCTTTGATCCCTCTGGCAGATACGGTGAGATACAGCTTTTTTGAGTATTATCGCTCCGGAATCAAAGAAATCGGTCCAAATTTTATTGGGATGGAAAATTATACCAGCCTGCTGCAGTCAGATATGCTGAAGTATGGAATAAATACCCTGATCTTATGGATCATCGGATTTATTCCGCAGATTGTAGTTGCTTTGATCCTTGCCGTATGGTTTACGGACATTCGTCTGAAGATCCATGGAAAGCAGTTCTTTAAGGTGGTTATCTATCTGCCGAACCTGATCATGGCGTCTGCGTTTGCCATGCTGTTTTTCACAATGTTTTCAACCAACGGACCCATCAACTCGATTCTGATGTCTCTGGGGCTGATTCAGGAACAGATCGACTTCATGGGGACTACATTCGGGACGCGGTCCCTGGTTGGATTTATGAACTTCTTGATGTGGTTTGGAAATACAACTATCATGCTGATGGCGGCAATTATGGGTATCAGTGTGGATGTCTTTGAGGCTTCCGAGCTGGATGGATGCAATACGATAAAAAGATTTTTCTACATCATCCTGCCGCTGATCCGTCCGATTCTTGCTTATACACTGATCACAGCCATCATCGGCGGTCTTCAGATGTTTGATGTTCCGCAGATTCTGACCAATGGACAGGGTAATCCAGACCGTACTTCTATGACGCTGATTATGTTCCTGAACAACCACTTGAAGAGCAAGAACTATGGTATGGCGGGTGCGCTGTCAGTTTACCTGTTTATTATTAGCGGTATTTTGTGTCTGATTGTATACAGGATGACAAATGACAATGACCCGGACGGCTCCAAGGCGGCTGCAAGAAGGAAAGCAAAAGAAGAAAGAAGAAGGAGGAAATAACATATGAAATCCAAAAAGCCAAATCTCGTACAGAGTATCATTGCGCATACCGTGCTGATCATTCTGTCGCTTATGTGCCTGTTCTTCTTCTATATTTTGATCATCAATGCCACACGGTCTCACGCAGACCTGCAGAAAGGCTTTTCCGCGCTGCCGGGAAAATATTTTCTGGAGAATCTGAAAAATGTTGCCAATGACGGAACCTTCCCTATGTTTCGGGGAATCCTGAACAGCTTGATCGTATCCGGCTGCTCAGCGGCGTTGTGTACATATTTCTCATCATTGACAGCTTATGGACTGTACGCATATGATTTTAAAGTGAGAAAAGCAGCGTTTACGTTTATCATGGCAATCCTGGTTATGCCTACCCAGGTTACGGCAATGGGCTTTCTGCGTTTGATTACGAAAATGGGGATGTATGACTCCCTGCTTCCCCTGATCATCCCATCCATTGCATCCCCGTCCGTGTTCTACTTTATGTACAGCTATCTGCAGTCATCACTTCCATTGTCTCTGGTGGAAGCGGCAAGAATTGACGGAAGCGGGGAATTCAGGACCTTTAATCAGATCATACTGCCGATCATGAAGCCGGCAATCGCGGTACAGGCGATTTTTACATTTGTGGGTTCCTGGAATAATTACTTTGTTCCGGCATTGGTCATTCAGTCAAAAGACAAAATGACGGTTCCGATTTTGATCGCTACGCTTCGAGGTGCGGACTATATGAATTTCGACAGTGCTAAAATTTATATGATGATTACGGTAGCGATCGTTCCGATCGTTGTGGTATATCTGCTTCTTTCAAAATATATCATTGCAGGCGTAACGCTTGGCGGTGTAAAAGAGTAAATTTAACAGATCAGAGATCCCCCGCTTTCAATGCGTATAGCATTAAGTGGGGAATTTCAATAAGGAGAAAAAATATGACAGCAGGAAATCAGACTCGCAGCGGGACGCTGGCGCCTCATCCCTCAGATCGGGAGGTTACGCACAGCCGTCTGGCACGGGAAATGGCGGCAGAGGGAATGGTTCTATTAAAAAATGAGGGACTGCTTCCGTTCAAGGAATCCGTACGCCTTGCATTGCTTGGCGCTGGTGCGGCAAAGACAGTGAAAGGGGGGATTGGCTCAGGAGATGTAAACAACAGGGAAAATATTTCCATATACAGAGGGCTTAAGGAGTCAGGAGTATTTCTTACCAGCGAGGGCTGGCTCTTGGACTACAATCAGCGTTATGATGCCGCCAGAGAGGAATGGAAGAAAAAAATACTGGAGGATGCGAGTCATGTGGAAAATCCATTTGATGCGTATTCAGCGAATCCGTTTGTGCTGCCGGAGGGACGGGATATCCAGCCGGAGGATGTGAAGGGGGCCGAGGCAGCCGTTTATGTCATCAGCCGTATTTCCGGAGAAGGCAAAGACCGGCGCAGGACAGAAGGAGATTATTATTTAAGCAGAAAAGAGCAGGAGGACATCCTGTACCTTAATGAGAAGAATATTCCGATCGTGCTGATATTAAACGCAGGAGGTCCGGTAGAGCTGACGGATATTCTGCAGAAGGCGGAATATATAAAAGCAATTTTAAATATTTCCCAGCCGGGCCAGGAGGGCGGCTATGCAGCGGCTGATGTTTTGCTGGGAAAGAAAGCGCCGGGGGGAAGGCTGACTACAACCTGGGCGAAACGCTATGAAGATTATCCCTATGCTGACACGTACAGTTATCTGAATGGAAATTTGGAATGGGAAGAATATAAAGAAGGCATCTACGTAGGATACCGGTACTTTGACAGCTTCGGCATAGAGCCTCTGTTTCCTTTTGGTTATGGACTTTCCTATACCTCATTTGAAATAAAATACGAAGGACTTCGGATTAAAGAAGATGGCTTTGAGGTGGAAGCCACAGTGAAAAATACAGGGGACTGCTATGGCGGCAGGGAGGTAGTTCAGGTTTATGTAACACTGCCGCAAAATGGCGGAGCCAGGGAATTCCAAAGGCTGGCAGGGTTTGCCAAGACTGCTGTTCTGCAGCCGGGGGAATCACAGAGGCTTACCATTGCCATAGAGCAAAAGCAGATAGCTGTTTTTTCTGATAAGAAGCATGCCTGGCTGGCAGAAAAGGGAAAATATGGCGTGTGGGTAGGTGAGAATCCGGCTTCTTTGCAGTTGGCGGCAATGCTTTGGATCCCGGAGGAGGTGATTCTGGAGCAGGTACATACAGTATGCCGGAAAGCGGCAGACTTCGAAGAACTGGGGGCAGCGGCATCAGCAGCGAAAAAAGAAGCGCAGTGGCTGACAATGGCTAAAGAACAAGGCGTTCAGGAGCTTATTTTTGTGCCTCAAAAAGAAGAAAAGAAAACGTACCGGAGACCTGATGTGCCGGAGCAGCCAATTTCAGAGCTGATACCGCTATTGTATGGAAATATTACTATGGGTGCCAGTACTCTGGGATCCGCTGGAATCCGTGTTCCCGGTTCGGCTGGGGAGACAACGGAAGCGCTGGAGAAAAAGTACGGAATGAGCTCCCTGATCATGGCGGATGGTCCGGCCGGGCTCCGGCTGCGGCAAAGCTATGAGGTGGATCAAAAGAGTGATGAAGTGTATGGTCTTGGCGTATTGGGGTCTCTGGAAAACGGATTTTTGGAGCCAATGGAGCATCATGAAAATGCGGATACCTATTATCAGTATTGCACAGCATTTCCGGTGGGTACTGCTTTGGCGCAGACCTGGGATAAGGATCTGATGAGGCGCTTTGGTGAGGCGGTTGCAGTTGAGATGGAGGAGTTCCATGTGGATCTGTGGCTGGCGCCTGGTATGAATATCCACAGAAACCCGTTGTGCGGACGTAATTTTGAGTATTATTCGGAGGACCCTCTGTTGTCCGGAGTTATGGCGGCGGCAGTGACCGAAGGTGTACAGAGCCGAAAAGGGTGCGGTGTGACCATTAAACATTTCGCCTGCAACAATCAGGAGGACAACCGCATGGGTGTGGATGTCCGTGTTTCCGAAAAAACGCTCCGGGAAATTTATTTCCGCGGATTTGAGATCGCAGTGAAGAAAAGTGCGCCTATTGCGCTGATGACATCTTACAATCTGATCAATGGGGTCCATTCGGCAAACAGCAGGGACTTGTGTACCACACTTGCCCGTGATGAGTGGGGCTTTGACGGTATCATTATGTCGGACTGGAACACAACGGTTCCGGAGGACGGGAGTGTGCCGTGGCAGTGTGCGGCTGCCGGAAATGATATTATCATGCCGGGCAGTCCCAAGGATGCTCAGAGCATTCAAAAAGCGTATGAAGAAGGAGAATTAACAGAGGAAGACATTCGAAATTGTGCGGGACGTGTGCTTGAGGTGATCAGAAAGCTTGGCAAATTCAGATTTTCGTGCTAAAATAGGCAGAAAATATATGCCGGAGGTAGGACCTTGAATCTGAATAAGGAAAATATGAAAAAGATATATGGGCTCATTGCATTTGCTGTGCTTTTGTATCTTGGGGTGCAGAATATCAATGTGGTGTTGAAATATGTGGGGCTTGTCTGGGGGCTTCTCCTTCCATTTGTTGTGGGCGGCGCCATGGCGTTTGTGCTGAACGTGCCTATGTCCTTTATAGAAAAGCGCTTTTTCGGGAAAATCAAAGAAAAAGGCGGCAAGGCGGCGAAAGCGGCGCGTCCGGTAAGCCTGGTGCTTTCCATTGTGTTTGTGGTGCTGATCATCCTTGTGGTGATCCTGGTTGTGGCACCGGAGCTGGGCAGCACACTGGTGACTGTGGTGAAGGGAATCGAAGAAAGTATCCCTAAAGCACAGGAGTGGCTGGAGGAAACCTTCCACAGTGATTCCCAGATCGTAAAGTGGGCGAATTCGATTGATATACAGCCGGAGAAAATCATAGATTCCGCAGCCAGTGTTTTGAAAAACGGCGTGGATAACATTCTGGCATCTACCATTACCGTGACAAAGGGCATTTTAAGCACTGCAATGAATGTGGGAATCGGGTTCATTTTTGCCTGCTATCTGCTTCTGCAGAAGGAGAAGCTGGGGGTTCAGGTGAAAAAAGCTGCTTATGCCATATTACCGGAGAAGGTGGCAAAATACGCAGGGCATGTATGGTCTCTTGCCAGCAGGATTTTTGCCAGCTTTATCACAGGGCAGTGCATTGAGGCTGTGATCCTGGGCAGCATGTTCTTTGTATCCATGACGATCCTGCGCTTCCCTTATGCTATGTTGGTGGGAGTTCTGATCAGTTTTACAGCTTTGATTCCTGTATTTGGAGGTTTTATCGGCTGCTGGGTAGCTTTTTTCCTGATCCTGATGGTAAGCCCGGTAAAGGCATTGATGTTCCTGGCGCTGTTTTTGATTTTGCAGCAGATCGAGGGAAATCTCATTTATCCCCATGTAGTCGGAAACTCCGTAGGACTTCCCGCCATATGGGTTCTGGTAGCCGTCACTGTGGGCGGCAGCCTTATGGGAATCGTGGGAATGCTGGTTTTCATCCCGCTGGTGTCCGTGGTTTACACCTTATTCAGGGAGTGGGTTTACGGCAGGCTGAAGCAAAAGAAAATAAAGGTAGCCTGAAAGAAGTCTGGCTGAAAAAAGATACCGGTATGTTTCGGAATCGTATATAACGGAGGAGTAAAGGCTGACAGCATGTATCCAGTGGAGGATGCGGCTGTCAGCTTTGCTTTTCAGATCACATCTTCGATCACCAGTATTCCGCAGCGGAACACTTCCACTTCGGCTATGATTTCGCTTTTGCCTTCCGGTATGCTCCACTCACATTTCTGTCTGGCTCCGTGATGTTCATCGGGGGTGGCGAACCATATATGTTTCGGCTTTCGATGTATTTCGATCTGTGCAGATATTCTTATATTGTGGCTGGGCTTACGTTTTCCCTCTGCCCAGAGATTGTCATTTTCAGACAGGTTCACAAAATAGATCACCTTGGTATCTTTGCTCTGGCGTATATGATACCAAATTTTTTGGGGTTCCCCATCAGCGCTGCCGGCGGGAGTAAATACATATTCCCGGTTATCCCATCCCTGGTGTGTCATACTCACATCTGCCAGCTCTCTGTCATAGAAAAACTCCCCATACTGTACAAAAAAGTCCTGATAAGTCCGCACAGCGGCTAATTGTTTATCGGTGAGGGTCACATAATCCGCATAGTACCCCTGGGTGATCACGGCATTCTGCTCTCCAAAAAAGATCTGAGAGGCACCGTGCATGGCAATGACAAAAGACAGATATAGCTGGCTTTCCAGCGCGCTTTCGGATTCGCACGTACGAAAGGCTGCCGGGTATGCCGCGATAATTACAGGCCTTTCGCCACGGCTGGCCTCACGGATCAGACTGCCAATATGACGATACGTTACGTTGGGTGGCCAGACCTCTATATAGACAGCGGATTGATGGGCATTCACGGTCCTGGCAAGGGGCCATCCGCCTACATTGTTAAAAATCAGAACAGGAGAGGTATTATTTTTTGTCAAGAATTCCGCGGCATCATCGATCAGCGGAGTGAACTGCTCCTCCAGATATTGTATTTCTCCCTTCCAGTCAAGCGCTGTTTTCGGCTCCCCATAGGTATCCATATGGATCCCGTCAAAGCCTGCCTGTTCCATGGCTGTTCGGTACTGTTTCAGGATATGTTCATGCCATCCGTTTTCACGGCTGATATTCATAATGTAAAAGGTTTCAATAAAGCACAGAGGCTTTCCCTGACTGTCATACAGGCTCTGTTCAGGATGATCGCGCTGATATTGAGCAGATGCGGCGTACACGGCACCGTATGCCAGGGCTTTCATGCCGTATTTGTGACACGCCTCCACTTTTTCGCGGATCACACACAGATCATTTTTCTTTCCCATCATATCAGTATAATGAGTTTCGGGTGCTACCAGATCATCATGGCGGTACGACCAGTCGTAGAACTGTACTGCATTGATATGCAGCTTCAGCATGCTGACAATATCCTCCTCACCGCTGTCTGATTCAGAAAAATCGCTGAGAAAACCATATCGGATCAATTTTTCGGAGGATACGATATCAAAGGCAGTATAAGCATGATAAAGGCACACATCCCCACGGTAGAATTCAGCTTCCACACCATAACCGCCTGGTTCTGCCGGAAAATCCTTCAGGAGAAGGCGGTTTTTTCCGGATGTCAGATCAACCGGAAAGCAAAATACCTGCTTCCGGGTGATCCGCAGCACTGCACGATCCGCATTGCCGTTGTTCTCGGCAATCAGAAAAATTTTCGTTCCCGGTTCAAAGCTAGCTTTTGCGGGATAAATATCAAACTGCATTCTGTATGTTCCTCCTATCCTTTCATTGCGCCATCCGTCAGCCCTTTGATAAACTGCTTCTGGAAAATCAGAAAAACAATTACCACAGGCACAATGGCAATAGCTGAAGTTGCCGCCATAATATTCCATTTTGCGCCTCCAAATTGCTGGAAGAATACGGACAATGCCTGGGGAATATTCTGTTTTGCCCGTGATTGCAGGAAAAAAGCAGCCTGGGCATAATTGTTCCAGATACCAAATCCGTTCAGGATCACAAAGGAAGCAGTGGCAGGTCGGATGACCGGAAAGATAATCTTCCAGAATACAGCCATTCCGGTACAGCCGTCTATGGCAGCCGCCTCATCCAGCTCCTTAGGCAAAGCCTCTATAAAAGTAGTGTAGATAAATACAGCGGAAGGCATAGCTAATGTGGAACAAACCAGCACCATACCCCACAGCGTATTGACGGCATGAAGCTTTCTCATCAGCGTATATAGCGGAACTGTATTGATGATGCCCGGTATCATCATACAGGAGAGAAGGATACCAAACACAAGCTTATTAAACCGTGTCTTGTATCTGGCAATGGCGTATCCAGCCATTCCGCCCGCTGCAATGGTAAGCACCAGGGTTCCTGCCGTGATCACTGCGGAGTTTACCATGGCAGTCCCGATGCGTGACTTATTCCAGGCATCGAGAAAATTCTGCCAGTAAAATTCCGGAATAAATATATTTCCTTCATAAAAAACCCGTTTGGAAGAATTCAATGCCAGGATCAGTAAAATAAAGAATGGGAGCAGACTGGTAAGACAGATCAGAAGAATTATCAGTCCTCTTAAGATTTTCAGTATACGTTTCATCTACATCCTCCTCTACTCTTTGGCTCTGGTCAAACGCATGGAAATGAGTACCGGAACCAGAATGATAAAAAACAGGATCAAGGCCACTGCAGTGGAATAACCGGTTTTGCTGCCATAACACATGCGCATAATATAAATGCTGAGGCTCTCCGTAGAATAACCGGGACCGCCCTGTGTCAGCGACATGATGATATCAAAGACGGACAGCGAGCCTATGATATTTGTAATGACATTGATGCGCACCGACGGTTTCAGCAAAGGAACCGTAACACTGCGGAAGCACTGCCATCCATTGGCACCGTCGATTCTGGCTGCCTCAGTCAGTTCTGCCGGGATGGATTGCAGACCAGCCAGATAAATGATCATGGTCATTCCGGAATATTGCCATACATTGACCAGGATCAGTACCAGCATGATGGTTCCATAGCTCTTCATCCAGCTTGCAGTCAGGTCAGGCAGTCCAAGCTGTAAAAATGCGTAATGCAGGTATCCGCGTCCGGGCTGCAGCAGAAAATACCAGATATATCCCATGATCAGCGGGCTGATAATAGCCGGAAGGTAAATGATCACTCTGGCGATGCTCTGTCCGCGGAAATGACTGTTCATCAGCAGTGCATAGCAAAGCCCCACGACATTCAGCAAAAAAGCACTGCACACAGCGAAAACCAGAGTGGTTCGGATATCGTGAATGGCACGTTCGTCTGAGAAGAAATCAATAAAATTTTGAAGTCCGATAAAATTTGCAGTTCCCATACCATCCCAGTCTGTAAGGCTCATGCCGATTCCTCTGAAAAGCGGATAGATAAAGAATACGGCAAAGAGCAAAAATGCCGGAAGGGACATAAATTGTGTCACACAGATTTTTTTTCTTTTCACAATTACTCCTCCTTAAAAAGTCGCATTTTAAAAGGAGCCGCTGCAATCCTTTTCTGTCATGTAACAGCTCCTTCGCAGTTGAAATTTTTCTTTAGAAGCCGGCATCCCAGGCTTTCTCATAAGCTGCTGCAAATTCTTCTGCCGTATATTTGCCGGCAAGAAGATCCTGTACCATTCTTCCTGCATCATCTCCTGAAAAACCGGCGGGTTTTTCATTGGTAAAACCAATGTTTGCCGCAGATTCCACAGCGGCATTCACGCCTTCCACTACAGTCTCCGGAGCCCATTTTGCATCTACATCTGTAAAGGCAGACGGAGAACCAAGGCTCTCGGCATATTTTGTCTGGTTCTCTGCGCTGAACAGATACTCCAGAAAGGCCTTTGCTTCCTCTTGATGCTCAGAATCCGCACTGATGCTGTAGCCGGAATCCTCTGCTACCAGTACCATAGGAGTGCCATCCTCCATCATAGAGGGATAGGGTGCAAACCCAATCTTATCTGCCATTTCCGGATCTTTTTCCAGAATATTGGAGAGGCACCACATACCGTTGCTGAACATTGCTGCTTCGCCGGAAACAAAGGCATCTACACAGTTGTCGCTGGTGGCTGTCAGAACATCCTCATTGATGAGCCCTTTTTCCTGAAGCTCCAGCAGCCCAGCTGCAAATGTTGCCATGGCACCGTCTGCAGCGCCAAAGTTCAGAATGCTCTTGTCGTTATTCAGCATGGCCTTTTTCGTCTCTGTGGCACCGTATTTTGCTTTGATATAGCCATGAGGGATAAATTCGATCAAATGTCCCAGATGCCATGCTTCACTTCCGAAAATGAACCAGGGTGCGACTTCCGGCATCTCGGTTTTGATGGTTTCCAAATTTGCAACAAATGTCTCCCAGGTGTCTGCGGGAGCCAGATCCAGTTCATCAAAGATCTCCTTGTTATAAAAGAAACCAGCCATGGTCATATTGGTACAGATACGATACTGCTTTCCGGAGTTTACATCCGTACAGCTTTCTTTCATGGAAGGGATCAGCCTGTCCCAGATGTCGTTCATGTCCGACAGATCCAGATATTTGCCCTGGTCAACATATTCCTGTTCATAAGTGGTCATGATATCCGGCGCTTCTCCTGATGCAAACTTGATCTTAATGATATTGCTGGCATCATTCTGATATTCCTGCTCAACGGTGATGCCATCATTTTGGGCATTGAAATCTGCGATGATCTCATCCATCAGATCCACGGTTTCCACTTTCCCGGTGAAGAATGACAGATCGGCATCCGCTGCACATACAGGAAAAGCCAGAACCTCCAATGCCATGACTCCTGTTAAAAATCCTGCTAAAAGTTTTCTCATATTTGTTCCTCCTTCTCTGAAAACCTTTTTGATAAGTCTATTATACGTCTGTATATACTTGTTGAAAATTCCTGATTTTTTAGAATGATATCCTGATTTTTTGGATATCTTATACAGAATATTGAAATTTTTGGAGCACCATTTTATAATATTTCATAGATGCAGCGATCGCGGCAGGATACATAAAAACAGGAGACGGCCTATGAAAAAACGGAGGAGCTTAACTCTTTTTACAAACACGATACAGCAAAAGCTTTTTTGTATCATATCTGCACTGATTTTCGGCACGGTCATTCTGGTGTCAGGCTTCAGCCATCTGCGTTTTGCCTCTGATTATACCAGGCAGTCGGCGGAAAATACCAGACAGCTTATGGAGCAGATCACGCTGAATCTGGATGCTTATATTGACGAACTGACCAGACTGTGTCTCAGTCCTTATTATAATCGGCAGGTAATGCAGCAGTTGATGCATACGCCTGAGACAGCTCAGGAGAAACTGGATAAAAAACGGGAGATTGAAAATTATCTGGGGCAGGTTATGACCACTCCGCGAAAGGATATCCTTCGTGTCTATATTTTTTCGGACTCTGTTTATTCCTGCAACCGGACCGCACATGACGCAGATACCCAGACCTATGAATCGGAAGAATGGTATCAGAAGGCGCTTTCCGGCAGCCAATATGTTATTCTGCCTCCGCAAACAGAAGATTCTGACACCTCTCCCATTACCTTTTTTTCGGTGGCAAAACAGATATGCAGTCTGAAGGATAATTCTGAAGTCCTGGGAGTCATCCGCGTGGACGCCAACTACAGCGGTATAAAATCCGTTTGTGACCGGGTTTCGGTACGTCCCGGAAATGCTTTGATGATTCTCGATAAGAGCGGTAATCTGATTTACAATCATGCTGATCTGAAAGAACCTGTTTCCAGTGAGGAAGTGCTTCAGATCCTTTCGCAGGACGATTGCTCAAGTGCCAGGCTGCATGGAGAATCCTATCTGGTCCATGCGCAAAACATTCCTTCCACTGGCTGGAATGTGGTGACCTTTAATTCCAAATCGGAGATTTATGCCAATGCAAAAAGGACGCTGGTCTTCAACCTTCTGATCGCAATTTTTATGGTGGGTTTGGGTGTGATCTTATCTGCATTTACCTTACATCGGAACTTATATCCGCTCTATCAGACGGTTTCCCTGATGCAGCAGGTGCAGAACGGAGATTTATCTGTCAGGGCTGATACAGACTGTACATCGGAGATTTCTTATTTGAATGCCTCGTTTAACTGTATGCTGGAACAGATCCAGCAAATGATCTTTCAGGAAACTCAGCTTACAAAACAGGTATATGAAGCAAAATATTTGCAAAAACAGGCTCAGTTTGATTCTTTGTATCATCAGATCCAGCCGCATTTTCTTTTTAATACCTTGAATACCACCAGTCTTCTGATAAAATGTCAGCGGTATCAGGAAGCCATTACCAGCATTGAACAGTTGTCCGTGCTGCTGCGGGGGATTATTTATTCGGATAAGGAGATTTCGTTGGAAGGAGAGCTGGCTATTACGAACAGCTATCTGGAACTGCAAAAACTCCGTAACAGCTATCTTCATTTTTCCATCCGGACTGATGACACGGATCTTTCTTTGGAAATGCCAGCCTTGTCTATTCAGCCCTTGGTGGAGAACGCGTTGATTCACGGCTGCAGCTCAATGGAAGAGGATTTTATGATCGAAGTTACTGTATGCAGCAGGGAGAAGCAGCTTAGAATCGCGGTTTGTGATAATGGAATCGGTATGACAGAGGAGGAGCTGGCTGCTTTGAAACAGCGTATGGAGGACTGCGAAGCAGGTGATATATGTTCCGCGGGTGGGATTGGCCTGATCAATATTCAAAAGAGAATACATTTAAAATACGGGGAGGCTTATGGGCTGGAAATACAGTCTGGAAAAAATAAGGGAACGGTTATTACTCTGTCGCTTCCGAAGGAGGTTATGTAATGTACACAGCGTTAATTGTGGAAGATGAACCGCTCATGAGGGAATATTTGCTGGCGAACCTGTCTGTTATTCATTGGGAATGGAAAACAGCTGCCTGTGCCAAAAACGGTGTGGAGGCACTGGAGCTTCTGCAGAAACGGCATTTTGATCTGGTCATTACAGATATAAAAATGCCGCGGATGGACGGGCTGGAGTTGGCTGATTATATCCATAAAAGGTTTCCGGATATGAATATGATCCTGCTGACCGGGTATGATGAGTTCGATTATGCCAGAGCAGCAGTGCGCGCAGGTGTTACGGATTATCTGCTGAAACCCCTGAAGGATATGGAACTGCACGATGTACTGAACAGTATTGCGGAGAAGCTTTCCGGTTCAAGAGAGAATGCCGGACAGGACAGGGTGGCTGCTATATCGTCACAGGATGTTTCGGAAAAAGAAGCGCCTAATATTATTGTACAGCGGGCGAGGGCCTATATTCAGACCCATTATGCTGCTCCGCTGTCATTAAATGAACTGGCAGAAATCCTGAATGTTAATCCTGCCTATCTGAGCAGTATTTTTAAATCTGACCGGGGGGAATCCTTTTCGAAATACATTCTGAGACTGCGGATGGAACGTGCCGCAAAGCTGCTTCGTACTCATCCCGCGGCAAGGATCAATGAAATTGCGGAAGAAACAGGGTATGTGTCTGCCAGGCATTTTGATACGGCATTTAAGAAGTATTACGGTATTACGCCCAATGAATACAGAATGGGGAGTGAATGTGCAGAAAGAGGTGGAATAGATAAATAAAAATGCGGAAACCTTCTCAATTTGTTTATGCAAATCCAAAAGGTTTCCGCACCGCGGGACTCGCTGCAATTTGCGCTGCAAATCGCACCGCGCCGAATAGCTTCGCGCTACGACTCAGCTTTTTTATTGAGCTCGTGCCTTATTTATTGTTCTTCTCAACCTCAGCCATCTTCATAGCGCGGACTTTCAGGGGCAGGCCGAAGAGGGTGATAAATCCGTCTGCATCGTGATGGTCGTACAGGTCGCCGGTTGTGAAGGAGGCCAGGGACTCATTGTACAGGCTGTATGGGGAAGTGGTGCCTGCTTTGATGATGTTGCCCTTGTAGAGCTTCAGCTTTACTTCACCAGTCACATATTTCTGTGTGGATTCCACAAATGCCTGGATTGCCTCACGAAGAGGTGTGTACCATTTTCCTTCGTATACGATCTGGGCAAACTGGCTGCCCAGCTTTTTCTTTGTTTCCATGGTATCGCGGTCAAGGATCAGCTCCTCCAACTGGTCGTGAGCCTCCATCAGGATCGTTCCGCCAGGAGTTTCGTAAACGCCGCGGGATTTCATACCAACAACACGGTTTTCCACAATGTCTACAATACCGATGCCGTTTTCACCGCCCAGTCTGTTCAGCTCAGTGATGATCTCGGAAACCTTCATCTCTTTTCCGTTTAAGGTCTTCGGAACACCGGCTTCAAAGGTCATGGTGATCTCTGTCTCCTTGTCAGGAGCCTTTTGCGGGGTCACACTGAGAACCAGCATGTCATCGTAGTTGGGGGCAAGTGCCGGATTTTCCAGCTCCAGTCCCTCATGGCTGATGTGCCATAAGTTACGGTCGCGGCTGTAGCTGTGGCTTGCATCAAATGGAAGATTGATGCCGTGTGCCTGACAGAATGCGATCTCATCCTTACGGGACTGCATGGTCCACACATCGGTCATACGCCATGGAGCGATGATTTTCAGATCAGGAGCCAGAGCCTTGATACCAAGCTCAAAACGGATCTGGTCATTTCCTTTTCCGGTTGCACCGTGGCAGACAGCGGAAGCGCCTTCTTTTCTTGCAATCTCAACAAGCTTCTTTACAATGGCAGGACGTGCCATGGAAGTACCAAGGAGATATTTGTGCTCGTAAACAGCGCCAGCCTCAACACAAGGCATAATGTAATTATCGCAAAAGTCGTCAACAATATCTTCAATATATAATTTGGAAGCGCCGGAAAGCTTAGCTCTCTCATCCAGACCGTCTAGTTCATTTCCCTGTCCGCAGTTTACGCAGCAACAGATAACCTCGTAATCAAAATTTTCCTTCAGCCACGGAATCAATGCTGTGGTATCAAGACCGCCTGAGTACGCTAAAACAACTTTTTCTTTCATTATAATATTCCTCCTGAAAATGGTATGTTTATAAAATGGAACAATAAGCTCTTTTGAATAAATATTCATTTCTGTTTGGGGGATATTTTATTGTCCCCCTATGGACAAGGGTTAATATACAACATTTTTCATAAATATGCAATAGGGATTTTGAAAAAAGTAAAATTAATTTTTGCATAAAAATACATATTTTAATAGGAAAAGACGTAGAGAAATTCAAAAATAGTCAGAAAGTCCGGAAAATAGCTATTGCATAATATGCAAGATAGATGTATAATCTACCCATCGCCCTGAATAGACTTTTTATCTTTATGGCAGGGCAGCAGGAGGAAAAGCAGATGATAAAGGCAGGAATTATCGGAGCCACCGGTTATGCAGGCAATGAGATCGTCAGACTATTGATGGGTCACAAGGACGTGGAGGTTGCATGGTACGGCTCCAGAAGTTATATTGATAAAAAGTATGCAGGAATTTACCAGAATTTTTTCAAGCTGGTGGATGCCGTGTGCATGGATGACAATATGGAGGCGCTGGCTGAGGAGGTAGATGTGATTTTTACCGCCACTCCCCAGGGTTTATGTGCATCTTTAGTCAATGAAGAAATCTTATCGAAAGTAAAGGTCATTGACCTGAGTGCGGATTTCCGGATCAAGGATGTAAAAAAATATGAAGAATGGTACGGAATCCCCCACAAAGCACCGCAGTTTATCGATGAGGCAGTGTACGGCCTGTGTGAGATCAATCGTGAGGATATCAAAAAAGCAAGGCTGATCGCCAACCCGGGCTGTTATCCCACATGCTCCACGCTTTCCATCTATCCTTTATTAAAGGAAGGACTTATCGATCCGGACACCATCATTATAGATGCCAAATCCGGCACCACAGGAGCAGGACGCGGCGCAAAGGTGGACAATCTCTACTGCGAGGTCAATGAAAACATTAAGGCATACGGCGTAGCAACCCACAGACACACCCCGGAGATTGAGGACCAGCTTGGCTATGCCTGCGGACGCCAGGTGCTGATCAATTTCACACCGCATCTTGTTCCCATGAACAGGGGTATTCTGGTGACAGCCTACGCATCCCTTGCAAAGAAGGTAACATACGAAGAGGTAAAGGCCGCCTACGACAAATACTATGAAAAAGAAACCTTCGTGAGAGTACTGGATCAGGATGTATGCCCCCAGACAAAATGGGTGGAGGGCAGCAACTATGTGGATGTAAACTTTAAGCTGGATCCCAGAACAAACAGGATCATTATGATGGGCGCCATTGACAACCTGGTAAAAGGCGCAGCAGGACAGGCAGTACAGAATATGAACCTGATGTTTGGCTTCGAGGAGTCAGAGGGACTTTTGCAGGTTCCCATGTATCCGTAACAAAGCAGACTGACAAGTCGCGCAGCGACCTGCGTTCATGAGCATGTAGCAAAGCGGAATGCGAATGTCCGCTTTATAGCAGGAAAGAGGAGAGAAAATTATGGAGATAATCACAGGCGGCGTGACTGCGGCAAAGGGCTTCTTTGCAGCAGCAACAGCAGCAGAAATCAAATATAAAGACCGCACAGACATGGCAATGATCTACAGCGAGGTTCCCTGCAAAGCCGCAGGAACTTTTACCACCAATGTGGTAAAAGCAGCCCCTGTAAAATGGGATCAGGACATTGTATATAATCATTCCAACGCACAGGCAGTCGTGTGCAACAGTGGCATTGCCAATGCCTGCACCGGAGAGGAGGGCTACAGCTATTGTAAAGCAACAGCCGACGCTGCGGCAGAGGCGCTTGGGGTCCCGGCTGACAGCGTTCTTGTGGCATCCACAGGCGTGATTGGAATGCAGCTTCCCATGGACCGCATCACAAGCGGAGTCAAAGCGATGGCACCGAAGCTGTGCGGCAGCCTGGAAGCAGGAACAGAGGCCGCAAAAGCCATTATGACCACAGACACCGTAAAAAAAGAGGTAGCCGTCCAAATCGAGATCGGCGGCAAAACCGTCACCGTAGGCGGCATGTGCAAAGGCTCCGGAATGATCCACCCCAACATGTGCACCATGCTTGGCTTCCTTACAACAGACGTCTGCATCTCAAAGACACTGCTCCAGGAGGCCCTGAGCGAAAACATCAAAGACACCTACAACATGGTATCCGTAGATGGAGACACCTCCACCAATGACACCGTACTCCTCCTGGCAAACGGCCAGGCAGGAAACCCGGAAATCACAGAAAAAGGCAAAGATTTCGCCCTCTTCATGGAAGCCCTGAACTACGTGAACACAACCCTCTGCAAAAAAATAGCCGGAGACGGCGAAGGCGCCACCGCCCTTTTCGAAGTAAAGATCATCGGTGCTGAAACAAAAGAACAGGCCGTAACCCTAAGCAAATCCGTAGTCACCTCATCCCTGACTAAAGCCGCCATCTACGGTCACGATGCCAACTGGGGCAGAATCCTCTGCGCCATGGGCTATTCCGGCGCCCAGTTCGACCCTGAAAAAGTAGACCTCTACTTCGAAAGCCGCGCCGGAAAGATCAAAATAATCGAAAACGGCGTCTCCACCGGCTACAGCGAAGCAGAAGCCACCAAGATCCTCTCCGAGGACGAGGTAACGGCCATCGCCGACATCAAAATGGGAACCGCCACCGCCACCGCCTGGGGCTGCGACCTAACCTACGACTACGTAAAAATCAACGCCGACTACCGCTCCTAACAAAAGAAACTCCGCAAAAGCGTGTCTCGTCCGCAAAGCGGAGATCCATCAGCAGGGGCAGTCCTTGCTCCCCAAAAAGCGCGTCTCGTCCGCAAAGCGGGGCCAACAGGGGGAGCGCGAGGGGGGCATGCGGCCTTCGCAACTCCGAGCTTGCCCCTCGCAGATTTTTCACAACTTTTATAAAAAAGAGGATTAAACTATGGTAAACCAAAAATATCTAGACAAAGCGGAGGTCCTCATCGAAGCCCTCCCATACATCCAGCGTTTCAACCGCAAAATCGTCGTCATCAAATACGGCGGAAGCGCCATGCTGGATAACGAACTAAAAGAAAATGTCATCAAGGACGCCGTCCTCCTAAAACTGGTAGGCTTTAAACCCATCATTGTCCACGGCGGCGGCAAAGAAATCAGCCGCTGGGTAAACAAAGTAGGCATGGAACCCCGTTTTATTAACGGCCTTCGCGTAACCGACAAAGACACCATGGAAATCGCAGAAATGGTTCTGGCAAAAGTAAACAAAGAGCTGGTAAACTTTGTCCAGTCCCTTGGCGTCCGCGCTGTGGGAATCAGCGGCAAGGACGGCGGCCTCTTAAAATGCAAAAAGAAAGTATCCGATGCCGGAGATATCGGTTATGTAGGAGACATCACCCAGGTCGATCCCAAAATCCTTTACGACCTTTTAGAAAAGGACTTCCTCCCCATCGTTTTCCCAATCGGCTACGATGACAATTTCGATACCTATAACATCAACGCCGACGATGCAGCCTGCGCCATCGCAGAAGCCGTAAGTGCAGAAAAGCTGGCCTTCCTGTCAGACATAGAAGGCGTTTACAAAGACCAGAACGACCCCTCCACCCTGATCTCCGAGCTTCATGTCAATGAAGCGGAGGAACTGATCCGGGAAGGCTTTGTAGGCGGCGGCATGATCCCGAAGCTGAATAACTGCATCCATGCCATTGAGAAGGGCGTAAACCGCGTCCACATTCTGGACGGGCGTATCCCCCACAGCCTTCTTTTGGAAATTTTCACTAACAAAGGTATCGGAACAGCAATTTTAAGAGAGGACGGCGAAAAATACTACCATGAACATGATTAACCAGATGGAAGAGGCAGAAGCAAATATTCTGCATACCTATAACCGTTTCCCTGTTGTATTTGAACGGGGAGAGGGCGTTTACTTATATGACACAGAAGGAAAAAAATACCTGGATTTTGCTGCGGGAATCGCAGTAAGCGCTTTGGGCTACCACTATCCCGGATATGACGAGGCGCTGAAAGACCAGATCGACAAGCTGCTCCACATTTCCAATTTATATTACAATCAGCCGATCATTGAGGCGGGAGCCAGACTTGTGATGGCAAGCAGAATGAACAAGGTATTCTTTACAAACAGCGGTACCGAGGCCATTGAGGGAGCTATTAAAGCTGCAAAAAAATACGCTTTTGAGAGGGACGGACATGCAGATCATGAGGTCATTGCCATGAACCATTCCTTCCACGGCAGAAGCATCGGCGCTCTGTCCGTAACAGGAAATGCCCACTACAGGGAGCCTTTCGAGCCTTTGATGGGCGGCGTGAAATTTGCGGACTTTAACGATCTGGAAAGCGTAAAGGCCCAGGTGACGGACAAAACCTGCGCCATCATTGCGGAAACCGTGCAGGGCGAGGGCGGCATTTACCCGGCAGATAAAAAATTCCTGGAGGGCCTTCGCAGGCTTTGCGACGAAAAAGATATTCTGCTGATCCTGGATGAGATCCAGTGCGGAATGGGCAGGACCGGCTATTATTTTGCATGGCAGGCATACGGCGTGCAGCCGGATATCATGACCTGCGCCAAGGCTCTGGGCTGCGGCGTTCCTGTGGGAGCATTTGTGCTGAATGAAAAGGCTGCCTCTGCATCCCTGAAACCGGGAGATCACGGCACCACCTACGGCGGAAACCCCTTTGTATGTGCTGCTGTGAATAAGGTATTTTCAATTTTTGAGCAGGATATGATCTTGGCACATGTACAGGAGCTGACCCCATATCTGGAGGAAAAGCTGGATGGATTGGCAGAACAGCACGATTGCGTTGCTGCAAGAAGAGGCATGGGCTTTATGCAGGGGCTTGTGATAAAGGGCCGCCCTGTAGGAGAAGTGGTAAACAAAGCTTTGGAAAAAGGGCTTCTTGTAATTTCCGCTGGCAGCGATGTGCTGCGTATTGTACCGCCTCTCGTCATAACCAGAGAGCATGTGGATGAGATGGCAGCTATTTTGGATGAATGCCTGAAATAAGACCCTGGAAAGAATTGTCAAAAAGTCAAAATATCGTAAAAATCCGTCAAAATAGGGTGAGATTTTACTGATCGGTTACACTATAATACGATCATTGAAACAATATTTGGACGGAGGTAGCAAAATAATGAATAAAAGATGGTGGAAAGAAAGCGTAGTATATCAGATTTATCCAAGAAGCTTTTGTGACAGCAACGGAGACGGAATCGGGGATATAAACGGCATTACCTCAAAACTGGATTACCTGAAGGAATTGGGGATCAACGTGATCTGGCTTTCTCCTGTCTATCAGTCTCCAAATGATGACAACGGATATGACATCAGCGATTATCAGGCAATTATGGAGGAATTCGGAACCATGGAGGATTTTGACAGAATGCTTGCCGCGGCTCATGAGAGAGGCATTAAGATCCTGATGGATCTGGTGGTAAACCATACTTCCGATGAACATAAATGGTTTGTGGAAAGC
Source organism: Ruminococcus sp. 5_1_39BFAA (assembly GCF_964240875.1). NCBI lineage: Bacteria > Bacillati > Bacillota > Clostridia > Eubacteriales > Oscillospiraceae > Ruminococcus > Ruminococcus sp. 5_1_39BFAA. The sequence goes on from NZ_CAXSVO010000005.1 coordinate 65,133, forward strand.
AGAAAATCTGAGGATAATCCTTACCGTGATTATTATATCTGGCGCCCTGCAAAGGACGGCGGAATGCCAAATAACTGGGGCTCTGCCTTTTCCGGTCCGGCATGGGAATATGACGAAAAAACAGATATGTATTATCTGCATCTGTTTTCCAAAAAGCAGCCTGACTTAAACTGGGATAATCCAACGGTGCGTAAAGAAGTCTTTGACATGATGAACTGGTGGCTGGAAAAGGGTGTAGACGGCTTCCGGATGGATGTGATCAGCCTGATTTCCAAGAAGGAAGGACTTCCGGACGGAATACCGGGAATCAACGGTTACGCTGGATGTGATGAGACAGCGAACGGTCCTCACGTACATGAATATCTGCAGGAAATGCGTGAAAAAGTATTAAATAATGCAGATACCATGACCGTGGGAGAATGCGCAGGCGTAACGCTGGAGGAAGCGAAAAAGTACGCATCAAGCAGTGAAAAAGAGCTGAACATGGTATTCCAGTTTGAACATATGGGCGTAGATTCCGATGAAAAAGGAACAAAATGGTGCACCAGAAAAATGGATCTGCGTGACTTAAAGGAAATCCTTTCCAAGTGGCAAAAGGGTCTTGAAGACATTGCATGGAACAGCCTTTACTGGGAAAACCACGACCAGCCCAGAAGCGTTTCCAGGTTTGGAAATGACAAAGAATACTGGGAAGTATCAGCAAAAATGCTGGCAACCTGCCTTCACATGATGCAGGGAACTCCTTATGTATATCAGGGCGAAGAGCTGGGAATGACCAACACGGTTTTTGAGACAATTGATGATTTCAGAGATCTGGAAAGCATCAATGCTTATCATGAATTGATAGAGCAGGGAGTTTTCAAAGAAGATGAGTTGATGGAAGCGTTGCGCTATAAGAGCCGTGACAACGCCCGCACTCCGATGCAGTGGGATGACAGCGAACAGGCTGGCTTTACCACAGGAACTCCGTGGATCAAAGTGAATCCAAACTATAAAAAAATCAATGCCAAAGAGCAGCTTTCCAGGGAAAATTCTATTTTCCATTACTATCAGAAGCTGATCCGTCTGAGAAAGGAAAAGGAAATCGTGGTGTACGGTACCTACGACCTTCTCCTTCCGGATGACAGGGATATCTACGCATACACCAGGACATTAGGAGAAGAAAAGCTTCTTGTTGTGTGCAATTTCAGCGACAAAGAGATTTCTTTCAGTCTGCCACAGGAGTTTGAAAACAGCCATGTTATGATCTCCAACTATGAGATGACAGAAGTGAAAAAGGAGCTGATCCTGAAGCCTTACGAGGCATTCGTTCTGGAAAAATGATCATATTTTCATATCTTTAAATTCAACTGATTCCGGTACTGCAGAGGTGTGGTGCCGGAATTTTTTTTGAATTCTCTGAGAAAATTCCCCATATTGTTAAAGCCACATTCCAGACAGATCTCCGTGACGGACATGCTTGTTTCCTCCAGAAGCCTCATTGCCTGACGGATGCGGTAATCATTCAGGTATTCCATAGGTGTGCGCTGAATCGCCTTTTTAAAAAAACGGGAGAAATACTGTTCATTCATATTGACAACACCTGCCATATCCCGCAGATAAATCTTTTCTCTGTAGTTTTCACGGATAAAGGTGAGAACAGCTTTGATCTCCTCCACACGCTTATCGCTTGTCTTTTCTGTGGCCTCGAACATCCGGTTTTGGGAGAGAATAGCTAAAATGCGCAGGAGAGAAGCCTTTATAAAAAGCTGGCTGGTCAGATCGTCTGTGACGGCGCGGATGTCTGCCTCAGGACGCTGGCCTGTAAGGGAAACGCCGAAGGCTTCCGTCACATCCCCAAAGGCAGAACGGATGGGCAAAAAGGCCGGGTGTCCGGAGGGAATGCACCGGGGAAACAAAAGGGTGCCGTTCTGGATTGGGGCGAAGAGCTTAAGCTGAGTGGCGTCGCAGGAATCAAAGCTCAGCATGGACGGATGAAACACCACAGCATTTTCGCAGGCATTTCCGTTGCTCTCACTTATGAGGCTGTGAAGCTCGCCGGGATTGATAAAATAAAAGGCTTCCTCCGTGACAGTAAAGTGCTCCATATTGATCTCCAGGGAAAAGCCTTTTTCCGAAAAGTATATAATTTCCAGTTCCTCATGCCAGTGATGCTTCACCATAAGGCCCTTTTTATGTGCCGGATTCCGGTACAGAGCGCAGGGAAAGGTGTTGGTACCGTGGATTCGGATTTCTTTTAAACCGGGGGATTTGGATTGCTGCATGGTTCGTCTCCTTGAGGATTATTCTTGCTTATCATATTTTTAACATATCATATCGTCTGAAAGGGCGCAATAGTGAAAATATATGTTGACAACTATTGTTGTCAGTGATATGCTATCTACAACTTGAAAATGACAAAGAAAGTTGTCAAAATGACAAAAAAACAGGTCAAAAAATCTAGGGGGGGGGGTAAAAGGTATGCCGTTGGAAAACAGGCTGAAGGAGCACCGTGCCAGACTTGGAATTAATCAGGCAGATATGGGAAAGCGTGCAGGTGTTTCACGGCAGACCATCAGTTTGATCGAGAGAGGTGACTATTCGCCGTCAGTGTCTTTGGCATTGAAGCTGGCGAAAATCTGTCAGGTGACAGTGGAGGACATTTTTACATATACAGAGGAGGGTGAGGAGAATGAGTAAAAAGAAGGGGATGAACAGTTACGTAAAATATTTTGCGGTGATGCTTGTTTGTGCAGCGTGCGGCGGGATATTGGGATTTTGTGTATCCTATTTCGAAGGCTTAAGCGAGATCAATCTGGGAGTAGGTGGATTTCTGAAACTGGTTCGGACGAACATCCTGCCTCTGCTGGTGATCTTTACTGTTCTTGCGGTTATGTGTAATGAAGTGATCCTGAGCCAGATGAGAAGAATCGGAAGGGCGATTCCCAAGGCTGAGGATGAGGAATGTGATGTTCTGGAATACGAGCTGGACAGAATCGGAAACTTAGGAGCAATTTCGTGCAACGTATTTTTAATAGGTTCTCTTCTGATACTATCCACTGGATATTCCATGGAATACATTGAAAATGCGGTAAGATCAGAGGGCATCAGGCTGATCGCAGGAATGGTCGTATTTATACTGAATAATGCTTATATCGGGATATGGCAGGTGCGGTATGTGAAGCTTATCCAGAAAATTTATCCGGAGAAAAAAGGGGATCCGGCATCCAGAAAATTTCAGGAGCAATGGCTGAAAAGCTGTGATGAGGCGGAAAGAGAGACGATCTATCAAAGCAGCTATAAGACCTATATCAGACTGTCGAAGTGCTTCCCGTTTTTTGCCATGATAGCAATGCTGTGTCATCTGATGTGGAATACGGGGATTATGGCAGTAGTTATGGTTTGTGCTTTGTGGCTGCTGACTTCTATTACATATTGCCGGAACAGCCTTACTAAAAAGAGGGAAAAGCTGCGGGGGTAAGGAGAAAAAATGGAAAAGAAAAAAATAAAAAGGCGGGTCGGACAGCTTGTAGTGAGCCTGATGATGCTGGCTATGGGAGGCTGCTGCGGCGTCCTGATCGTAAAGTATCTGGAAGGCATGAAAGCCCCAAGGTCTTCCATAAAAGATATGATATTCGGACTCATTTTTCTTCTGGCAGCTATGTATGCGGCAATGCTGCTGCAGATCATCATTCATGAGGGCGGACACCTGGTCTTTGGACTGTTGACTGGCTATAGATTTTCCTCCTTTCGGATCGCCTGCTTTATGTTTATCCGGGAGGATGGAAGGCTCCGGCTGAAAAGGCTGTCCATTGCCGGAACAGGAGGGCAGTGTCTGATGATACCGCCTGAGCTGGAGAACGGAAAATGTCCTTATGTTTTGTACAATTTGGGCGGTCCCACCTTTAATCTGATTGCCGCCGGGCTGTGTGCGGGTTTAAGCGTACTGCTGGATCCATATGTGCTGGTTTCCACGTTTTTCATGGTCATGACGGTTGTGGGAACTGCATTTGCACTGATGAACGGTATCCCCCTGCATGTGGGCGGAGTTGACAATGATGGATATAATGCCGTCTCAATGGGCAAAAACCGGGAGGCGCTGGAGGCGTTCCGGCGGCAGATGTGTATCAGCAGTCTGGGCGCAGAGGGAAAACGTCTCAGAGAGATGCCGGAGGAATGGTTCGTGATGCCGTCTGAGGAAAAGATGAAAAACAGTATGATCGCAGCTATGGGCGTTTTTGCTTGTCAGCGGCTGATGGATGAGATGAAATTCCGGGAGGCAGATGAAATGATGGAGCGGCTTTTATCCATAGATACCGGGATCGTGGGGCTTCACAGAAATCTGATGAGAGTTGACCGGATATTCTGTGAACTGATAGACGAAAATCGTCCGGATCATCTGGAAAAAATGATGGACAGGGAACTGAAAAAGTTTATGAAGTCCATGAAAAATTTTCCGTCCGTTTTGCGGACACAGTATTGTTACTCTCTCCTGGCAGAAAAGGACCGGGAAAAGGCGGAGAAGTACAGGGGGCAGTTTGAAAAAATGGCGCAAAAATATCCTTATCCCATAGACATCCAGGTGGAAAGGGAGCTGATGGAACTGGGCTGTGAGGCAGCAGAAAGGAAGAACTTGGAGGAGAGATTATGAAATTAGAAGTAAAAATGTGAGGAAAAAGTTTGGCGATACAGAGGTGCTTCACGGGATTTCTTTTTCTGTGGAAAGCGGTAGCGCACTTGGCCTTCTGGGGCGCAACGGCGCCGGAAAAACCACTACGATCCGTATTTTAATGGATGTTTTTAAAAGTAATTCCGGAGAGATTTACCTGGATGGAAAGCCCTTTCGACCCAGGGAGCATCAGATCGGTTATCTGCCTGAGGAAAGGGGGCTTTATCCCAAAAAGACGGTGAGTGAGCAGCTTATTTACCTGGGAATGCTCCGCGGTTTAAGCGCAAAAAGTGCAAAGGAAAGCATGAAAAAATGGATCACCCGTATGGGCGTGGAGGAGTACGAAAACCGTAAGCTGGAAACACTTTCAAAAGGAAATCAGCAGAAGGTACAGCTCGCCCAGACGCTGATCTGTAACCCGGAGATCATTATCCTGGATGAGCCTTTTTCCGGTCTTGACCCTGTGAATTCCCAGATATTAAAGGACGTTATCAAGGAACAGATACAGGAAGGAAAACTTGTTATTTTTTCCAGCCATCAGATGAGTTATGTGGAAGAATTCTGCGAGGATATTGCCATTTTAAATCATGGACAGATCGTGCTTTCCGGGGATTTAAGAGAGATCAAACGGGAATTCGGAAGAGACCGTCTGGTCATCTCCAGCATGGATGAGGAGCCGAAGGATCTTGCCAGACGGCTGACGGATACCTTTTCCGATCTGCTCGAGGTGGAAAAAGTCAGGAAGGACCGGGTAATCATCCGAAAGATTGATGAGGAAAATAAGCCTCTGATCCTGCAGAGACTTCTGGAGCAGGATGTGGATCTGGAATTCTTTGGGATGTACGAACCGTCTTTAAACGATATCTTTGTGGAGAAAGCAGGTGACGAGGCATGAAGCAGTTTTTGACCGTTTTAAGATTTGAATTGAATAATTATTTTAAGAATAAAAGCTTTATGATCACAACCATTTTGCTGGCATTGGCGGTGGCGGGAGTGATCATAATTCCGACTATGATTCCAGGACTTTTAGGAGGAAATTCAGCAAAGGACGAACAGGAAAAATTGGGTCTACTGGGCATTTGTGTGAATACTGCTGAGGTTGAAAATGTAGACGGGCTTTTGGATATGATGCCTGCAGAATGGGTGCTGTATGAGGATGAGGAGAGCCTGAAACAGGCTGTAGAAGACGAAGTTGTTAATGGCGGATTTGTATTAAACAGTCCGGATGATGTGAAATATGTAGTAATGAATCTGACAATCAGCGACAGGATCGCGGAAGATTTTGAGCAGGCTATGAATATCTGGCTCCGGCAGCGGTACCTTACGGGAAAAGGACTGACAGCGGAGGAGATTCAGGCTGCTGACAGCCTGGCTCCCAGCATAACACCGGAAATTCTCGGAAAGGACAGCGCTAAAAATTACGCTTATACGTATGTTTTGGTGTTCAGCATTTACTTCCTGATCATTTTCTACGGGCAGATGATCGCGGTGTCCGTAACAACGGAAAAGAGCAACAGGGCTATTGAGATCCTTGTGACAAGCGTGAATCCAAACAGCCTGATATTTGGCAAGGTTCTGGCGGGTGCACTATCCGGTATTTTGCAGATGATCATAATTTTGGGGGCTGCATTTGCCGCTTATGGAGCATTCCGGGAGGCATGGGGAGGTGCCCTGGATTTCCTTCTGCATGTGCCCGCAAAGGTGCTGATTGCATTTGCATTTTTCGGAATCATGAGCTATCTCCTGTATGCGTTTATCTTTGGAATGCTTGGCGCGTTGGTGTCAAAAACAGAGGATATCAGCAAAAGCTCTATGCCGGTGACTCTTATTTATGTGGCATCCTTCCTGATTGCCATGATGGGGCTGACAGACTGTGACAGCATGATGATAAAGGTGGCATCCTTCATTCCCTTCTCATCAGGAAATGCTATGTTTATCCGCATTTCCATGGGCAGTGTAGCAGTATGGGAAATCGCAGTTTCCGGTGCGGTTCTCCTTCTGTCCTGTGTGGTGACGGGAATCCTGGCAGCCAGGCTTTTCCGCTTCGGAACGCTTCATTACGGAAATCCTATGAAGTTTACAAAAGCCTTAAAGGGTGCAAGAGAACAGAACTGATGCGGGAACAATGGTGCATATTTTTCCGGAATTGGTATATGCTATAAAAAAGAGGGAGGTGTTGCAGAAGCAGCGCCTCTTTTCACAATAACCAGTATGTGGAGGGAAAAATATGTGGGGTATCCTTGTTGCGTTGATTTCCGGTGCATTGATGAGTGTGCAGGGTGTGTTTAACACGGAGGTGACAAAGCAGACCAGTCTGTGGGTGTCTACAGGATGGGTGCAGCTTTCTGCCTTTCTGGTGTGTGTGCTGGCGTGGATCTTTACAGGCCGGGACAGTGTGGGAGCTTTGTGGCAGGTGGATAATAAGTACACGCTTTTAGGTGGCGTGATCGGAGCTTTTATTACGGTGACAGTAATTCAGAGCATGGGCTCTCTGGGACCTGCAAAGGCGGCGATGCTGATCGTAATATCCCAGCTTGCAGTTGCCTATATCATTGAACTTTTCGGTATGTTCGGTGTGGATAAGGAACCGTTTGAATGGAGGAAACTGATCGGTATGGCAATCTCCATCGTAGGGATTATTATATTTAAATGGCAAAAGTGATAATTGCTATTGTAAAATTATGACTTTTTCGTTAAAATAATGGTGGTAGAGTATGAGTGGCGGGGAGCTTGCCGTGTGAATATTTACGGCAAAGGAGTGAACCGGCATATTATGATTAAGAATAGAGCAAAACCATTATTTTGTCTGGCGCTGCTTACGGCGGGTCTTTTGGTTGGAAACGCAGGTCTGACAGGCTGCGGAAACCGTGAAGCAGAGTTTTTGGAGAGAAAAGCGGCGGAGCAGGCGGACGATTCGGAAGAGTATCTGGCAGAGAAAGAAACACCGGATGAGACGGACGAAGAGAAGGATGCAGCTTCGGACAGTGTGACAGAACCGGAACCGGCAGGAGTTACGGAAACGCCTGTCAGGATTTTCGTGGACGTACAGGGTGCGGTTGTCAATCCGGGAGTTTATGAGCTGGAGGAAGGGAGCAGGGTTTTTCAGGCTGTTCAGGCGGCAGGAGGCTGTCTTGCAGATGCGGCGGAAAGCTATGTGAACCAGGCGAAAAGCCTTTCAGACGGACAGCAGATATACGTACCTGCCCTGTCAGAAGTGCAGGAAGCAGAGAATGGGAAAGATGTGATTGCTGCAAAAGCACCTGAGGCTGTGGGAGCAGAAGAAGACGCAGATAAAGGGACGGCAGAGCAGTCGGAAAATGATGCAGAGAGCAGGATAAACCTGAACACTGCGGATGTGGCACAGCTTACCGGGCTGGCAGGCATCGGGGAGGCAAAGGCGAAAGCCATTCTTGCATACCGGGACAGTGTGGGCGGTTTTTCTTCCATAGAAGAGATCATGAATGTGGAAGGCATCAAAGAAGGTACTTTTTCCAGGATAAAAGATGACATTGTAGTAGGATAAGGAGAACATAAATGAGCAGGAAAGTATTGGTAGTAGACGATGAGAAGCTGATTGTAAAGGGCATTCGTTTCAGCCTGGAACAGGAGGGAATGGAGGTTGACTGCGCATATGACGGCGAAGAAGCAGTGGAGAAGGCAAAGGAAAAGAAATATGACATCATCCTTCTTGATCTGATGCTTCCGAAGATGGACGGCCTTGAGGTGTGCCAGCAGATCCGGGAGTTTTCCAATGTGCCCATCATCATGCTTACTGCAAAGGGAGAGGACATGGATAAGATCCTGGGCCTGGAATACGGTGCAGACGATTATATCACCAAGCCCTTTAATATCCTTGAGGTAAAGGCACGCATCAAGGCGATCATGCGCCGTGCCGGAAGCGGACAGGAGGAGAAGGAAAAGGCAAAGACCATCGAGGTGGGTGATCTGCGCATGGACTGCGAGGGGCGCCGTGTCTTTATTGCAGGCAAGGAAATCAATCTGACTGCAAAGGAATTTGATGTGCTGGAGCTTCTTGTGTTTAATCCAAATAAGGTCTACAGCCGTGAAAACCTGCTGAATATTGTGTGGGGCTATGAATATCCCGGCGATGTGAGAACTGTGGATGTACATATCCGCCGTCTGCGTGAAAAAATCGAGGCAAATCCCAGTGAGCCGAAATATGTACACACCAAATGGGGTGTGGGATATTACTTCCAGGCATAAACTATGACACAGAAAAAGAAATCAAGCTTTTTTAAAAGTCTTCGTTTTCGTATCCTGATTATCCTGATCATACTGGGAATCGTGCCGAGTGTCATTGTGACAAGAATTGCGCTTACCACCTATGAGGACAGAGCGATCGCTGTCCGTAAAGAGAGCGTGAAAAATCAATGTGACATTTTGTGCAACCTGTTAATTAAAGAAAACTTTCTCAACGACTCCAGCTCGCAGGTGGTAAACAGCAAGCTGGAGTTGCTGTCTGGGATTCTTGGCGGCAGAATTCTGTTGGTGGACAGGGATTATAAGATAGTTAAGGATACCTATGGCGTGGACGAGGGCAAAATCCTGATGTCTTCCATGGTGATCAAATGCTTCCGGGGCGAGGAGGCCAGCCGGTATGTGAGAAAGAGCCAGAAGATCGAGATGGCTGTACAGATCAAGAGCCCGGAGGTGAAACAGTTCCAGGGTGCCATGCTGGTCAGTATTTCCACAAGCGAGATCGCGGCTACTATGGATGAGCTGGAACAGAAAGGGTTGATCATTTCGGGGATTATCGTGGCTCTGTCCATTCTGTTGGCCTATGTGCTTTCCACAGTTCTTGTTAAGCCCTTTGCCAGAGTTACCAAGTCTATCGAGGATCTGACGGATGGATACCAGAATGAGGAGATTTCCGTGCCGGATTACACGGAGACAGCCCTGATCACAGATGCCTTTAATAAATTGCTTTCCAGAATGAAGGTTCTGGACGAATCCAGGACAGAGTTTGTATCCAATGTGTCCCATGAGCTGAAAACACCGCTTACTTCCATGAAGGTTCTGGCAGATTCCCTGGTGGGGCAGCAGGGTGTTCCGGAGGAGCTGTATCAGGAATTCATGAGCGATATCACAGCAGAGATAGACAGAGAAAATAAGATCATTACAGACCTTCTTTCTCTGGTAAAAATGGATAAAAAGGCAGCAGACTTAAATGTGGAGCGCATGGATATTAACCAGCTTGTTGAGGGGATTTTAAAGAGACTGCGTCCCATTGCGGATAAGAGAAATATAGATCTGATCCTGGACAGCTTCCGTCCTGTGGAGGCGGATGTGGATGAGGTGAAATTTACTCTTGCCATCAGCAATCTGGTGGAAAATGGAATCAAATATAATGTGGATGACGGCTGGGTGAGAGTCACTTTGGACGCAGATCACAAGTATTTCTATGTAACGGTGGCAGACTCCGGTATGGGAATTCCGGAGGATTGTATTGAACGGATCTTTGAACGTTTTTACCGTGTGGACAAGTCCCATTCAAAGGAAATCGGCGGAACAGGTCTTGGTCTTGCCATTACCCGCAGCGCCATTACCATGCACCACGGTACCATTCAGGTGTTCAGCAAGGAAGGTGAGGGTACTACCTTTACCGTCCGGATTCCAGTGTCATATATTCCGTAGGAGGTGTCAGGATGAAAAGAATATTAGGTATCCTGCTGTCTGCGGTAATGGCATTCGGCCTTCTGGCAGGATGTTCGGTGGAAGTGCAGGAGGAAAAGAGCGACAGCGGAAGCAACCAGTATTATCTGTATTATATTAATAAAGAAGAGACAAATCTTGAAAAAGAAAGCTATGTACCGGAGCGGGAGACAGCGGAATTTATGCTTCAGGATCTGACGGCTGTGTTAAACGGACATCAGCAGCAGGGAGAGAAGCTTGCACTTTTGCCGAAGGAGGTTGAACTGAATTCCAGCCAGATGAATGGTTCTGTGCTGGAGCTTAGCTTTAACAACCAGTACAGTAATATCAGCAGAACAAGGGAAATCCTTGTACGTGCCGGGATTGTAAAGATGTTTTTGCAGGTTCCCGGAATCACAGGCGTGAAATTTTTTGTAGGAAATAATGAGCTGCTGGATTCCAAGGCGCAGCCCGTGGGAGAAATGAATGAAGATACCTTTGCGGAGCTGTGGGGGACAGAACGGGAGGCTTACCGGTATGGCACATTTACTCTGTATTTCACAGACAGCACAGGGGAAAAGCTGGTGGAAGAAAAACGAAATGTGTATTATAAGCGCAGTCTGCCAAGAGAACGGGTGATCCTGGAGCAGCTTGCAAAAGGCCCTATGGTAAAGGGAAATTACCCTACCATTCCGGAGAGCACGGAGGTTATGGATATTACAACAGCAGACGATGTGTGCTACGTGGATTTTAATTCTGCATTCCAGGATTATCAGCTTGACATTCCGGTAAATACAGTGATTTATTCAGTCGTAAACTCTCTGCTGACAGCAGCAAATGCAGACAAGGTTCAGATTTCCATTGGCGGAAATGATGAGGCTGTGCTCAATGACGGCACATCCCTGTATAATTTCTACGAAAGGAGCGAGGAGCTGGTCGCTGCTGTAGAGATGCAGGAGAAAAAATAAAAGGGTAAGAAAACAGGAGGAAGGCTTTATGACAAGGCGTCCGCTTTGCCTTGTATGCCTGTTTCTGATGCTTGCCATGATCCTTGCGGATTGGCTTGGATTTCCTCTGATAAGGGGAAATCCTCTGCCGCAGGAGATACAGTCATGGGTGGAGGAGCATCCGGAGTCCACTGTCTGCGGGGAAGTGGAACGGTATACGGTCAGTGAGTTTTCCGCATCTGTCTATCTGAAAAACGCATATCTTATTTACAGATCAGAAAAAGTTTCCATTGAAAATGTAAAAGTATTTTTAAAAGAGGAAGAACAGGTTCCTGTGGGGACCGTGATTTTGCTGTCCGGAAATCTGGAGCGGGTACCGGAAATCCGCAATCCGGGGGAGTTTGACAGCAGACAGTATTATGCCTGTGAGCATATTTATTATTTTTTGAAAAAAGGAAAAATACTGAAAAAGTCAGATGATTATTCCAGATACGGTCAGTTTTTGGCTGATTTAAGAGAAAGACTGGCGGAAGCACTGAAACAGACAGCAGGGAATGCAGCGCCGGTATTTCAGGCTATGGTGTTGGGGGATAAAGGAAATCTGACGGAAGAAATAAAGCTGCGCTATCAGATGGCGGGAATTGTACATATCATGGCCATTTCGGGCTTGCACATCAGCATTCTGGGAGTGGGGCTTTACCAGGTTCTGATGAGGACGGGAATGGGAATATGGCCGTCAGGGATTCTTGCGCTGGCAGTGATGCTGCAGTATGGGATGATGACAGGAGGCAGTGTGTCTACCATGCGCGCAGTGTGCATGTTTTTGATTTCCGTGGGCGCAAAAATTGCCGGACGGATCTATGATATGATGACAGCCCTGGCTGCGGCAGCCATGCTGATTCTGCTGGAATCTCCTGCGTATCTTTACAGCAGCGGATTTCTGCTGTCCTTTGGAGCGGTGCTGGGAATCGGAATTGCGGCTCCCTCCATGCTGCATCTGACCGGGGTGAAAACAAAGGCGGGGAAAGGGCTGGTATCCTCTCTTGCAGTCCAAATGGTCACGCTTCCCGTTTCGCTTTATTTCTTTGGAGAGGTATCGCTGGCAGGAGTTTTTCTCAATCTGGCTGTGCTTCCCACAGCGGGAGCAGTGCTGGGAAGCGGCGCGGGCGCTGCGCTTTTGGGGAGCGTGTATGTTCCGGCAGGAGCGGTGGCAGCAGTGCCGGGGAGATTGCTGCTGTGGGGCTATGAAAAATTGTGTGCCATAGCGGCAGGGCTGCCTGTTTGCACCTGGGTCGGAGGAAGGCCGGAGATTTGGCAGATCGCGGCGTATTATGGGATACTTGGGGTCATATTGTGGTTTGACCACGGAGAGCGTTTTAACAGGAAAGCGGTGCGTATGTTTTTCTTTGCGGGAGGCATTGCTGTTGGAATCCTGGTTCTGGGATATCGTTCCTGTCCGTATATGAGAATTACCTGCCTAGATGTGGGTCAGGGCGATGGTATTATGGTGGAAACGCCGGAGGACTACAGCTTTGTCGTGGATTGCGGGAGCAGCAGTAAGACGGGAGTGGGGCAGTATCAGCTTGTGCCTTACCTGAAATACCGGGGAGTTTCACATCTGGACGGGATTTTTGTTTCCCATACGGATGAGGATCACATAAGCGGTGTGAGAGAGCTTTTGGAGCTTATGGGAAAGGGACTGGTTTCAATCCGGGCAGAGTGTCTTTATCTGCCGGCCTGGGCGGATGCGCCAGAGGCGTGGGAGGAGCTTTGGAATCTGGCAGAGAAAGCGGGTGTCCGGGTGCGCCGGGTAAAACAGGGGGACTGCCTGGCTGAGGGGAAGCTGAAATTTTGTTTTCTGGCTCCGGCTCCCGGTACCCGGGGCGATGATGTGAATGAGGATGGGATGGTCCTTAAGCTGGAGTATGGTTCTTTTTGCGGGATTTTTACCGGAGATATTGGGGAGGAAACGGAAAAGAAATTAATAAAAGAAGACCTGCTGTGTGATGTGGATTTCTTGAAGGTAGGGCATCACGGCTCCAGGTATTCCTCAAGTCAGGAGTTTCTGGAAAAACTTAAACCGGAGTACGGGGTGATTTCCTGCTCGGAATCCAATACTTACGGTCATCCCTCGCCGGAGGCGGTAGAACGTCTGGAGGGCTGCGGATGCCAGGTGGAGTACACGATGAAAAGCGGAGCAGTTACACTGGTGACGGATGGGGAGAGAATTGGAATGCGTGGATTTTTGCAGGAGAAGTCAGGATGGTGAGTTTTTTCTTCCATGAAGGCGGATTTTGTGGTATGTTTATGGTATGCTCCGGGACAGTGAAGTAAGGTCCGGGGATTTGCATAAGACAGGATATAGCGGATTCAGGAGAAAAGATTTGAAGAATATTCAGGAAGACATCAAGACGGGAAAATTTAAGCAGGCATATCTTTTGTATGGGGACGAAGCCTATCTGAAGCAGCAGTATAAGCACAATCTGCAAAAGGCGCTGAACCCGGACGGGGACAGTATGAACTACAGCCATTACGAGGGAAAGGGAATTGATGTGCGGGGATTGATCGATCTCTGTGAAACCATGCCTTTTTTTGCGGAGCGAAGAGTGATCCTGCTGGAGGACACCGGATTTTTTAAGAATAAATGCGATGAATTTGCGGATTACATGAAGGAACTGCCGGATTATCTGTGCCTCATTTTTTCGGAATCCGAGGTAGATAAACGAAGCCGGATGTACAAAGCAGTAAAGAGTTGCGGCAGGATTGCAGAATTCATAAAGCAGGATGAAAAGACATTGATGCGCTGGGCTGCGGGAATTCTGGGGAGAGAAGGAAAAAAGATCACCCAGAGGGATATGGAGCTGCTTCTTACGAAAACCGGAGTGGACATGGGAAATATCAGAATGGAGCTGGAAAAGCTGATCACCTACACCGGAGAGCGTGACGTGGTGACAGGAGCTGATATTGAAGCAGTCTGCACGACCCAGACCCAGAACAAAATATTTGATATGGTACGTGCCGTGACGGAGAAGAATCAGAAGCGTGCGCTTGATCTGTACTATGATCTGCTGACTTTGAAGGAGCCGCCTATGCGGATCTTGTTTCTGTTGGCAAAGCAGTTCCGCCAGCTCCTTCTCACAAAAAAATTTATGCAGGCCGGCATGTCGCAGCCGGAAATTGCGTCCGGTTTGTCAGTCCCTTCTTTTGTGGTGCGGAATATTGTATCATGTGCAAAGTCCTATACTGTGGAAGAGTTGGAACAGGCGGTAGAGGATTTTGTGGATGCGGAGGAAGCGGTAAAGACGGGACGGCTTCAGGATGTGCTGAGCGTGGAGCTGCTGATCGTGAAGTACAGCTCTGCCAGGGCATGAGGATGATGGTTGTTGGCGTAACCGCGCTTCGGCGCGAGTGTGCGCCAAGGCGCACACTTTTTTGGGACTTTAGGACAGAAAAAAGGCAGTCGATGACGGTTCGACTGCCTTAATTTTCACTTATAAGCTTATAATTAAAAATTAAATTTCTCTATTAGCCGATGCTGTTTACGGCTTTTGTTAAACGGGAAACTTTTCTAGCGCAGTTATTTTTGTGATAAACGCCTTTGGAAGTTGCTTTGCTGATAGTAGAAATAGCATCCTTTAATGCAACCTCTGCTGCTGCTTTATCCTTATTTGCTACTGCAGCCTCAACTTTCTTAATGGAAGTCTTAACAGCGGATCTGATAGATTTGTTTCTCGCAGCTTTTGTTCTGTTTACTAAAATTCTTTTTTTAGCAGATTTGATGTTAGCCAATTCGTACACCTCCAATTCCTGAGTGATCGTGAAAATATTTTCTTCACAGGAACAGACACGGGCGCTCCTATGAAACATGCTTATACATTATATTGTAATTACAGGAGATTGTCAATATATTTTTGAATAAATATTTTCGCCGTATTTTGGCTCGTATTTTGGCTTGTGGCGGAAAAATGATTCCGGGTATACATATTTCGGGCTTAAATGAGGAAACTAAAGGGAAAAGAGTGTAAAGCAATAAAATGTTTGGAGGAGAGAGCGCGATGTTGGGAAGCTACAGAATCAGAACAGACCTGGCTGTGGAAGCACGGGAGCGGTTTACCGAGGAAAATGTGGAGATTCGGGGCGTGGAGGTGAAGGAGGATTATGATGAGGAAAAGGATATCCGCACCACAGTGGTGAAGATCACGACGGAAAACGGTGCAAAAGCCATGGGACGGCCTCAGGGAAATTACATTACTATTGAGGCGCCGAACCTTTCCATGCCGGATGAGGACTACCACCGGGAAATCTCGCAGGAGATTGCCAGCCATCTCAGCCAGCTTATCGATCTGAAAACAGAGAAATCCATTCTGGTGGTGGGACTGGGAAATCAGGCCATTACAGCAGATTCCCTGGGACCGCGGGTGGTAGATAACCTCCATATGACCCGCCATATTATCCAGGAATATGGACTGATGGGAATGGGAGAAGAAAAAATGCACCGGACAAGCGGCATTGTGCCGGGAGTGATGGCACAGACCGGAATGGAAACATCGGAGATCGTGGAGGGCGTCGTTTCCATGACAAAGCCGGATGTGGTGATCGCTATTGATGCGCTGGCTGCCAGAAGCACCAGAAGACTGAACCGCACCATTCAGATTACGGATACGGGTATCAATCCGGGATCCGGTGTAGGAAATCACAGAGTAGGGCTGACAGAAGAGAATCTGCAGGTAAAGGTGATCGGCATCGGTGTGCCTACGGTGGTAGATGCAGCGACGATCGTCCATGATTCTATGGCGCATCTGCTGGAGGCTTTGGACGAGGCGGAGCAGAAGGAGTTTCTGGAGGAAATGATCTCGCCTCATCTTCACAGCATGTTCGTAACGCCGAAAGATGTGGACGAGACGGTAAAATATCTCAGCTTTACCATATCAGAGGGATTGAATATGGCTTTTGCGCAAGTGTGCTAGAGTGTGAAGTGCAGATTGCAGGAATGAATTTTCAAACATGCTTTAGTATAATCCGTGAGGACTTGTCATAGTATAACCTTAAGAGGTGATTTTGTGACGAAATTCCAGAGAGCGGTGTGCTTAATTTTATGCTTGTGCTTTTTGGGGGTTCTGGCAGTGATGCCAGAGCCTTTTTCCCTGTGGAGAACTATGGGAAATGTGTACAGGCAGCTTCCACTTTACTGCTTTCTGGAAAAACGAGCGGAAAAAGCGGCAAATGAGGGGGACGCAGAGACAAACGAGCTGATCGTGGCAAGAAATGCGCAGTATCTGGGTATGCTGGTCGAAGAAGAGAATAGCCAGCCGGTCCAGGGGGAGGCTAAAGCAGAAGTTGTGCCGGAGGATCAGGATGATGCGGGGGCGGAGGCTGTGCGGACCCCCTTGGTGGCTGCCATCACGGAGAAACCTGGCAACACAGAAGATTCTGCCCGGGAAAGCCTGATACCCGCCAGTGTGACACCCACGGAAGGTCCATCGCTCCTGGTATCCGTTACGCCGGTTCCAGAGGAAGAGGCCAGTCAGACGGCAGCATCGGTGGAGGCACATCCGGTGATTGATCTGTCACCGGAAAAGCTTGGGGATTTCGATTACCTGCTTGGGAATTTTTATATTGTGGACGGAGCAACGGCAACTAACGCATCGCAGTTGGACGCAGCTCGTTTCCTCAGAGAGGATCTGACTATGAAACAGGATGCCTCTCTGCCGCAGATTTTGATCTACCACAGCCATTCCCAGGAAACCTTTGCCGATTCACGGGAAGGAGAAGTGGAGGACACTGTGGTAGGAGTGGGGAATTATCTGACCACCCTTTTAACGGAAACCTACGGATACAATGTGATTCATGTTACGGAAACCTTTGATATTATTGACGGAGAGATCGACAGGAGTAAAGCATATGATTGTGCAAGAGAATATGTGGAACAGTTATTGGAGGAAAATCCTTCTGTGGAGGTAGTGATCGATCTGCATCGTGACGGGGTTCCGGAGGACCGCCGCCTTGTAACAGAGATAAACGGAAAGGAGACAGCCCAGATCATGTTCTATAATGGTCTAAGCTATACGGTAAACCATGGTCCCGTTGAATACCTGCCCAATCCTTACATAGAAGATAATCTGGCGTTTTCTTTCCAACTGGAATATCAGGCTGCCCAGTATTACCCGGATTTCTACAGAGGAATCTATCTGGCTGGTCTGCGCTATAATCTTCATCTGCGCCCAAAAGCCCTCCTTCTGGAAGCCGGTGCCCAGACCAACACGGTACAAGAAGTGAAAAACGCCATGGAACCTTTTGCAGATATCCTCAACCGTGTGCTGAAAGGGGAATGATGTTGGTGTACAGCGATTAAGCATCTGTACACCAACGTTTGATGGCTAAATATGCTTCTTTAAATCGGCTTCATTCATATTCAGATATTTTGCACCCTCGGTAATGCTAAGCAAGCCATCTCTGATCAGATTAACGGTCAATTCGCGTTTGCCTTCCGCTTTTCCTTCTTCACGGTACATCATCATCGCTCCATCCCACGCCTGGCACATATCTTTTACCTCCAATCTGTTGTTTTCCAATACGATATATTGATCCAGAAGAACTGCAAGAAAACGGCGGGTTTCTGTTGAAAGCTCCTGGATATCTCTTTCGTGTGTTTCTATGTAGGCTTTTAAATCCTCTTTTTTTCGGCTGTGTTTCATTAATTGAAAAATATCCTTCCATTCCGTATGAAATAATTGAGGATTCTGTTCGCGGATATCTGCAACATGAATCCGATAATCAGGAAGTATAGTACGGAATTTTTCAACCTCTTTGGGGACATTCATCATATCGTGCAAACTGTGTTTTGCTTTCCAGCGGGTTTCGCCCATATACAATATGACATTAAAAACAGGAATCAAAGGGTATACAGTTCCGTCTTGTGAGATTGACTGATATTCCTTTGTTTTCAACTGGTCAGTATATTCAATTCCGTCATATACCATATTCCGCAGAGGCATATTGTAATCGGCTGTGGATTGTCCTTCACATCCAACGAGAAAACGTTTATCGGGTTTATCGTGCAGCATCAGCATGTCACGTTCCCGTTCCACAAAATCCGGCTTTACGAATGTCAATTTATCCGGTGTATATTTTGGTGCATCTTTATCTGGAGTAGTTATGGCTTCATATGAGTTGAGACAAAGCCGCTTTTTTCTTTGTAACTTTTTCAGATACCTGGAATCTATGATAGGATATCCTTGAAAAATAGTGCCGTTGATCAAATCAGCAAAGCGTGAGGTATCCTTCAGGTATTCTGACAAGGCATAGTCTTTTACGCCCAAGTGTTCACCTGCTTTCGGTTTTTCTGAATTTGCGGGAGTTCTCTGCCGAATGGCAAATAAGAATTTTTCCTGAAATGTAAATTCAGAATATCACAGTGGCGTCTGAAATGCAAGGTGTTTTAACTAATACGATTATATCATAATAAAATAAAGAACACAATGGACTGTTTTGGAAACTGAACAAGCTATTCGCAGCTAATGAGTTGTACTGGGAAGCCGCAGAGGTTATAGGAAAATTAAGCGGTGACAGAAATTCGCTACTGTGGTATAATGTGAACACTTAGTGAATGCAAGCCGCGGGCGCAGCATGAACTTAGCGAGTCCAAGCGGCAGCACAGACAGCAGACGAGGTAAGAGGAGGAGTTTTCTGGAATGACAGACCAGAGTAAAATTCGTAATTTCTGTATTATCGCACATATAGACCATGGAAAATCCACACTGGCGGACCGGATCATTCAGATGACCGGGCTATTGACAGAGCGTGAGATGCAGTCTCAGGTACTGGATAACATGGAATTGGAGCGGGAGCGCGGCATCACCATCAAGTCCCAGGCCGTGCGCATTATATATAAGGCAAAAAATGGAGAAGAATATATTTTTAACCTAATAGACACTCCAGGACACGTTGACTTTAATTATGAGGTTTCCAGAAGCCTGGCTGCCTGTGACGGCGCCATCCTGGTGGTGGATGCAGCCCAGGGAATCGAAGCCCAGACGCTTGCCAACGTGTATATGGCGCTGGACCATGATCTGGAGGTTATCCCTGTGATCAACAAGATCGACCTGCCAAGTGCTGAACCGGAGCGGGTTATTAATGAGATTGAGGATGTGATCGGTCTGGAGGCCCAGGACGCTCCGCTGATCTCTGCAAAGACCGGCATTAACATCGACCAGGTTCTGGAGCGCGTTGTGGAAAAAATTCCGGCTCCGGAGGGAGATGTGGATGCACCATTAAAAGCATTGATCTTTGATTCCGTATATGATTCCTATAAAGGCGCTATTGTTTTCTGCCGTCTGGTAGACGGGCGTGTGAAAAAGGGAACCAAAATCCGTATGATGGCAACCGGATTTACTGCAGAGGTAGTTGAGGTTGGATATTTCGGAGCCGGGCAGTTTATTCCCTGCGATGAACTGAGCGCCGGAATGGTAGGCTATATTACCGCGAGCATCAAGAATGTGCGCGACACCCGTGTAGGCGATACGGTAACAGACAACGACCGGCCATGCGCAGAGGCACTTCCCGGATATAAAAAGGTAAATCCAATGGTCTACTGCGGACTTTACCCGGCAGACGGAGCTAAGTACGGTGATTTGCGGGATGCACTGGAAAAACTTCAGCTAAATGATGCGTCTCTGTTCTATGAACCGGAAACCTCCGTAGCATTGGGCTTTGGCTTCCGCTGCGGATTTTTGGGGCTGCTGCATCTGGAGATCATCCAGGAACGTCTGGAGCGTGAATATGACCTTGACCTGGTAACCACCGCGCCAAGTGTTATCTATAAAGTACACAAGACCAACGGCGAAGTGATCGATCTGACCAATCCGACGAACCTGCCGGATCCTTCGGAGATTGAATATATGGAGGAGCCGCTGGTCAATGCGGAGATCATGGTGACTACCGAGTTTATCGGTGCAATCATGGATCTGTGCCAGGAACGCCGGGGACAATATATTGGGATGGAATATATGGAAGAAACGCGTGCGCTTCTGAAATATAAGCTTCCGTTAAATGAGATCATCTACGACTTTTTTGACGCACTGAAGTCACGGTCCAGAGGATATGCTTCTCTGGATTATGAGCTTTGCGGCTATGAGAGAAGTGAGCTTGTGAAGCTGGATATCCTGGTAAACAAAGAAGAGGTGGATGCCCTTTCCTTCATCGTGCATGGTGGCACTGCTTATGAGCGTGGCCGCAAGATGTGCGAAAAGCTGAAGGAAGAGATTCCACGCCAGCTTTTTGAGATTCCCATCCAGGCAGCAGTGGGAAGCAAGATCATCGCCCGCGAGACAGTGAAGGCCATGCGCAAGGATGTGCTTGCAAAGTGCTACGGCGGCGATATCACCAGAAAGAAAAAGCTCCTGGAAAAACAGAAGGAAGGAAAGAAGCGTATGCGCCAGGTAGGAAACGTGGAAATTCCTCAGAAAGCATTTATGAGTGTATTGAAGCTGGACGATAAATAGCAGGTAAGTTTGCGGAGTGATAATATGAAAGCAAAGATAAAAGTCCTTATCAGAAGGATAAAAAGAAGCATCAAAACAGACAGGGACAAATGGATAAAAGGGGCTATTCTGGCAGTTATTCTGATCCTTATAGCCATTTTCCTGGGAAATTGTGCCTGCGGGAAAAAGAAGGCAAAGGAGCCTGACGAAGCAGCCCAGGGTGTTATGAAAATTTCACCTATACCCACCCCAACTCCCACAGAGGCGCCCAGACAGGTCAGCGCCGATGCTGTGGCAACCAGCGGAAACGTGACCATGGTAAATGAATATCTGGTACAGAAGGAAGAAAATGGCGGCGCCGGGAGTGCAGATAACACGGATAATACAGCAACGTCATCCGGCACAGATGATGGCACAGACAATGGCACAGACGATGGTGCCGTTGACGAAACAGAAGGAGAAGAGGCTGAGTAATGGAGGAGAAAAATAATTTTTCTCCTCTCGAGCTTTATGTCCACATCCCTTTTTGCGTGAAAAAGTGTGCGTACTGTGACTTTTTATCTGCGCCCGGGACAAAGGAGCTGCAGAGAGAATACGTTCAGGCGCTTCTCGAGGAAATCCGGGCTGACAGGGAAGAAAAAAGCCGGCCTGTGACTTCGGTCTTTATCGGTGGGGGAACGCCTTCCATTTTGGATGGGCAATTGATGGGACGGATTTTGGAGGAATTGAGATCGAATTTCGCAATGCTGCCGGATGCTGAGGTGACAATAGAGGCAAATCCCGGGACATTATCTGCTGAAAAGCTGGATACCTACAGAAAAAGTGGGGTGAATCGCCTGAGTCTTGGGCTGCAGTCACCGCAGGATGAGGAGCTGGCTGTGCTGGGGAGAATCCACAGCTATGATGCTTTTCTGGAAAGTTATTATATGTCCAGGGAGGCGGGATTTTCCAATGTTAATGTGGATCTGATGTTTGCCATACCGGAGCAGACCAGGGATGGCTGGCAGGAAAATCTCAGGAAGGTGGCAGCGTTGGAGCCGGAGCATATTTCTGCCTACAGTCTGATCGTGGAGGAAGGGACACCCTTTGCGGAAAGGAAACTGAATCTGCCGGATGAGGACACAGAGTATGCGATGTATGAGGATACGGCAGAAATTTTGGGACAGTATGGTTTCAGACAGTATGAGATTTCCAATTATGCCAGAAAAGGCTTTGCCTGCCGTCATAACATCGGTTACTGGAGGAGGCGCGATTATTTGGGATTCGGCCTTGGAGCGGCCTCCTTTTGCGGAGGTATGCGCTATTCCAATACAGATGACCTTGGATATTATCTGAAAAACAGCGGAGATTTCCATAAGCTTCAGTGCAATGTGGAAATGCTGACGGAAAAGGATGCCATGGCAGAGTTTATGTTTTTGGGGCTTCGTATGACAGACGGTATTTCAAGAGCAGAATTTGAGAACAGTTTTGGCATTCCCATCGAAATGATCTATGGTACGATTTTAGAAAAATATAAAAAGCTTGGTTTATTAGAAGAACAGAATGGCAGAATTTGTCTGACAAGGAGAGGAATCCATATGAGTAATCATGTGATGGCGGATTTTCTTATTTAGCAAATTTTGCCGCAGTAAAGATAAAAAGGGACGGAGAAATCCGTTGATGATACAGGAAGGAAAAAGAAAAATGTTACAATTTTTATGCTTGGCAGGACCTGCCTGCCTGTCGATGGTGATTTTTTTGAAAGGGGATAAACAGGAAAGAAGATTATTCCAACTGGTTATGCTTTATGGGGCGTTTGCTATGGTAGATACGGCTTTGAGCCTGATTTTTACTGCACTGCTCGGTAAAGCTGAATACACCTGTCTGCAGGGAAATCTGAATGATACCTACATCTCGCTGAAATCTATGATTTTTTTCATTGTGATTTCGATCGCGGTGGGCGGCGCAGCAAAAGCGCTGGATACCTACATGGATTTTAACTTTAAAGTGAAGAAGGAAAGTCCAAAAGATGAAAAAGAAAATTAAAATTATTTTTGAGTATATTGTAGTTGTTCTGCTGGTGTTTGTGGGTTCCCTGCTTGCATTTGCTGCCAGATGGGCGGTAAGCTCGTTTGGGGATATTTCTGTAGATGAGATTATTTTCCATCTTATGGTGCCGCTGGAGGGAACAGAAGGAAGCGTTCTGGAAGAGTTTGCATTGCAGGCGCTGGTTCCGGCTATCCTTATCACTGCGCTGTTTCTTGTTATCAGGGCATTTTCTTCGCAAAGAGAGAAGATCCTTACATATTGGAAAAAACATAACAGGAAAGAACTCTGGTTAGAGGTAGAGAATAAGAGAAAGAATAAGAAGACAAGCTATCTCGTTATTCCTATGGTGCTGTCTGCAAAAGGCGTGACAGAGCTGGCGCTTGTGTTTTGTATGCTGGGAATCCTTTACGGGGCCGGAAAGGTGCCGATTGTGGATTATATTAAGAAAGAACTGCATGATTCCAAGCTGATCGAAGAAAACTATGTGGACCCAAATGAGGTGAAGATCACATTTCCGGAGAAAAAGAGAAATCTGATTTATATTTATCTGGAATCCATGGAAACCACTTATATGGATAAGGAACATGGCGGAGTTATGGATGAGAATCTGATTCCGGAACTTACAAAACTTGCGGATGAGAACCTGAGCTTTTCCCAGCGTTCAGGCGGGCAATTGAGCGGGGCAAGGATGGTACCGGGAACTACCTGGACTATTGCAGGTATGTTTTCCCAGACCTGTGGGCTTCCATTGCGGCTTCATGTTAAAAGCAATGATATGGCAAAATATGAAACATTCTTTCCGGGAGTAACATCTCTCGGCGAGATTCTTGAAAAAGAAGATTATGTAAATTGGCTGATCTGCGGCTCTAATGTGAAATTCGGCGGCCGTGCCGCTTATTTTTCGCAGCATGGAAACTATCAGTTCCTGGATTGGATAAAGGCGCAGGAGCTTGGATTGATTCCGAACGGATATAAGCAGACGTGGGGATATGAGGATCAGAAGCTGTTCCAGTTCGCAAAAGATAAGGCACTTGAGCTGGCAGCAGGAGACGCGCCGTTTAATATGACGATATTGACAGTGGACACCCATAAACCGAAGGGATACATATGCCCGCTGTGCCAGGAGAAGTTTCCAACGCAGTATGAAAATGTTCTGGCCTGTTCCAGCCGTCAGGTATATGACTTTGTAACATGGCTTCAGCAGCAGGATTTCTATAAAGATACGACGGTGATCCTGTCCGGCGACCATACTACCATGGCGGTGGGTTATATCAATTCTTACATACCGGAGGATTATACGCGCGGTACATATCAGGCTATCCTTAATGCTGCAGCAACACCGGTAAAAACAGAGGACAGACAATTTACGAATATGGATATGTTTCCCACAACCCTGGCAGCTATGGGCTGTACGATCGAGGGGGAACGTCTTGGGATCGGCACAAACCTGTTTTCCGGTGAACCGACGCTGATGGAAAAGGTGGGATATGACTGTATGAATGAAGAATTGGAAACCGGATCAAGCTATTACGACAATCGGTTTATGTATGGAAAATCTAGCTGAGATAATTTGGAGAAGAGACTTGACGAACAAATGTTCCTGTGCTATTCTGATATAGCACAGGAGCATAAGCAAGGAATCCTGCTTTGCAGGGTTCTTTTTTTCTATAAATATACGGCTGTTTGGCTAAACTGATTTAATAGGGTGCTGAACAGATATGAATTATCTTTCGGATAAGAGATTGGAGGAGCACATGGCAGAGACAAATAAAAAGCAGTTCATCAGAATCCGGGGAGCCAATGAGAATAATCTGAAAAATTTAACTGTGGATATTCCCAGAGATAAATTTGTGGTTTTGACCGGATTAAGCGGTTCAGGAAAATCCTCACTTGCATTTGACACGATCTATGCAGAAGGGCAGAGAAGGTATATGGAATCCCTGTCATCCTATGCCAGGCAGTTTCTGGGGCAGATGGAAAAGCCTGATGTGGAGAGTATTGAGGGTCTTCCGCCTGCTATTTCCATTGACCAGAAATCTACAAACAGGAATCCGCGTTCCACCGTGGGAACTGTGACAGAGATTTATGATTATTTCCGCCTCCTTTACGCCAGGGTTGGTATCCCGCATTGTCCTAAATGCGGCAGGGAAATCAAGAAACAGACAGTGGATCAGATGGTAGACCAGATCATGGAGCTTCCGGAACGGGCGAAGATCCAGCTTCTTGCTCCCGTAGTAAGAGGAAGAAAGGGAACCCATGCCAAGCTTCTGGACCAGGCAAAGAGAAGCGGCTATGTCCGTGTGGAAATAGACGGAAGTGTGTACCAGCTATCCGAGGAGATTAAGCTGGATAAGAACATTAAGCATAATATTGCCATTATCGTAGACCGTCTTGTGGTGAAGCCGGGGATCGAAAAACGATTAACAGATTCCATTGAGACAGTGCTGGATCTGGCAGATGGGCTTTTGGTGGTGGATACCATGGATGGGAATTACCTGAATTTCAGCCAGAGCTTCTCCTGCCCTGATTGCGGCGTGAGCATTGATGAGATTGAACCCAGGAGTTTCTCGTTTAATAATCCCTTCGGTGCCTGTCCGGATTGCCTGGGCCTCGGATATAAAATGGAATTTGATATTGACCTGATAATACCGGATAAATCCCTGAGTATTTCTCAGGGAGCCATCACAGTAATGGGATGGCAGTCCTGTACGGATAAAGGAAGCTTTACCTATGCAATCCTTTCCGCGCTTTCAAAGGAATATGATTTCAGTCTGGATACTCCCTTCTGTGATTATCCGAAGAAAATCCAGGACATCCTTGTTTATGGTACGAACGGGCATTCCGTTAAGGTTTACTATAAGGGCCAGAGAGGAGAGGGTGTTTATGATGTGGCATTCCCCGGTCTTCTGAAAAACGTGGAGCAGCGCTATAGGGAAACCGGCTCTGAAACTATGAAACAGGAATATGAGACCTTTATGCGTATCACGCCCTGTACCACATGTAAAGGCCAGAGACTAAAAAAGGAATCGCTGGCTGTTACGGTGGCAGATAAAAATATATATGAGATTACAAATCTTTCTATTGATAAATTGAAAATATTCCTGGAAGAAATGAAGCTGTCTGAACAGCAAATGCTGATCGGTAAGCAAATCCTGAAGGAAATCAGGGCAAGAGTAGGATTCCTGGCAGATGTGGGACTTGAGTATCTGTCTCTTTCGCGTGCTACCGGAACCCTGTCAGGAGGGGAAGCGCAGCGAATCCGTCTGGCTACGCAAATTGGTTCAGGACTGGTGGGAGTAGCATATATTTTGGATGAGCCTAGTATCGGACTGCATCAGAGAGATAACGATAAGCTGCTCCGCGCGCTGATGAATCTGCGTGATCTTGGAAACAGCCTGATCGTGGTAGAGCATGATGAGGATACCATGCGGGCAGCGGATTTCGTGGTAGACATCGGTCCCGGAGCAGGAGAACACGGAGGACAGCTTGTGTGTATCGGCACGGCGGAGGATCTGATGAAGAATCCGGATTCCATTACCGGTGCATATCTCAGCGGAAGGATGAAAATCCCGGTACCTGCGGAGAGAAAGCAGCCTACAGGATTTTTGACGATCAAAGGTGCGGCAGAGAACAACCTGAAGCATATAGATGTGGAAATCCCGCTGGGAGTCATGACCTGCATCACAGGTGTTTCCGGTTCCGGAAAAAGCTCTCTGATCAATGAGATTCTTTATAAAACTCTGGCGAGAGATCTGAACAGAGCGCGGACCATTCCGGGAAAGCACGATTCTATTGAGGGAATCAAACAGTTGGATAAGGTGATCGCGATCGACCAGTCTCCCATAGGGCGTACTCCGAGATCCAACCCGGCCACTTATACAGGAGTATTTGACCAGATACGGGACCTGTTTGCATCCACAGCAGATGCTAAGGCAAAGGGTTATAAAAAAGGGCGTTTCAGCTTTAACGTAAAGGGCGGCAGATGTGAGGCCTGCAGCGGAGACGGTATCATTAAGATCGAGATGCACTTTCTGCCGGATGTATATGTTCCCTGTGAGGTCTGCAAAGGCAAACGCTATAACAGAGAAACACTGGAAGTGAAGTATAAGGACAAAAGCATCTATGACGTGTTGGACATGACAGTGGAAGAGGCATTGCCCTTCTTTGAAAATATCCCTTCAATC
The DNA here is from genome assembly GCF_964240875.1 of Ruminococcus sp. 5_1_39BFAA. Taxonomy (NCBI): domain Bacteria; kingdom Bacillati; phylum Bacillota; class Clostridia; order Eubacteriales; family Oscillospiraceae; genus Ruminococcus; species Ruminococcus sp. 5_1_39BFAA. The sequence continues at coordinate 92,071 of NZ_CAXSVO010000005.1, forward strand.
CGCAGAAAAATAGAAACACTGTACGATGTGGGACTTTCCTATATCCGTCTGGGACAGCCTTCCACCACCTTGTCAGGAGGAGAGGCACAGCGGATCAAGCTTGCCACGGAGTTGAGCAAGCGCAGCACCGGAAAGACCATTTATATTCTGGATGAACCGACGACAGGACTTCATTTTGCCGATGTGCACAAGCTTGTGGAAATTCTGAAGCGCCTGGCGGACGGAGGAAATACGGTGGTGGTGATCGAGCATAATCTGGATGTGATTAAAACGGCAGATTACATTATCGACATAGGTCCGGAGGGCGGCGACAAAGGGGGTACCGTAGTGGCATGCGGAACACCGGAGGAGGTGGCTGCTAATCCGGCCTCCTACACAGGACAGTATGTGAAGAAACTGCTGTAAAGATGAACTGGGTCTTTCCATTTTGCGGATTTTTGTATATAATGATTACTGTTCATAGTAATTTTTGCAGGTACGTGCCTGCGTTTGTATACAGAAAGGGGATTTCCATGCCTGCAAGTGATATCGGGATTGACCTTGGTACCAGAAACTGTCTGGTATATTCCACGGGAAAAGGGCTTGTACTCAGTGAGCCTTCCGTGGTAGTTTATGATAAAGATTCGGAAAAAATAAAAGCGATCGGTGAGGAAGCTCGCCAGGTGGCAGGCCATGTATCTTCCAATATGGAAGTGATCTGGCCGATTCGCCAGGGTGTTATCGTGGATTATATTGTTCTGGAAAAAATGCTGAAATACTTTATCTCCAAAGCTATGGGGCGGAGAGCGTTCCGAAAGCCGAGGATCAGCATCTGTATTCCCAGCGGAACGACAGAAATTGAGAAAAAGGCGGTGGAGGAAGCGACTTATCAGGCTGGTGCCAGAGAAGTTTTTCTGGTGGAGGAGCCTATAGCGGCGGCCATTGGAGCCGGAGTGGATGTGACAAAGCCATTTGGCAATCTGATCGTGGACATTGGAGCCGGAACAACGGACATAGCCGTTATATCTATGGCGGGAGTGGTGGTGTCCAGTTCCATTAAGGTGGCGGGAGATAATTTTAACCAGGCCATTATGAGTTATGTGAGAAAAAATCACAGTCTGTTTATCGGAGAGGACGCAGCGGAAAATATCAAGATAAAGATCGGTACGGCCTGCGAGGAAAACTCCACCAGAACCATGGAGGTGAAGGGGCGCAATGTGATCACCGGACTGCCAAAGGTGGTAACACTGACCTCCGAGGAGGTACGCGTTGCGTTGCGGGAAGCAACAGGGCAGGTCGTGGAAGCCATACATGGAGTTTTGGAGAAAACACCGCCCGAACTGGCAGCGGACATTGTGGACCGGGGAATCGTGCTGACAGGCGGGGGTGCTATGCTGCATGGCATGGATACTCTGGTGGAGCAGAAGACAGGAGTCAGTGCGCTGACGGTACAGGATGCCATGATGGTAGTTGCCGTTGGTACCGGAAAATATGCGGAAATTATTTCAAGGATGAATGAGTAGGCGGGGTGCTGCATTTTGCAGCGCCTCTTTTGGCAATATTTTGTGTACCGCATGTACAGAATGACAGAAAACGGGAGATGAGCAGATGAGTGAAACCATTACCGGATATATTGACCATATAATATTTCGGAATGATGACAATGGATATACTGTTATGGTGATGAAAAATACTGGAGTGGAGGAGGAGCTTACCTGCGTGGGAACTTTTCCTGATATCAGCCAGGGCGTGACCATTGAAGCGGAGGGACATTTTACCCAACATCCGATTTATGGAAAGCAGTTCCAGATTCAGTCTTTTACGGAAAAAATGCCGGAGGATACTCTGGCGATGGAACGATACCTTGGTTCCGGCGCGATCAAGGGAATCGGGGCGGCTCTCGCTGCCCGTATTGTACGCCACTTTGGGGAGGACACTCTGCGGATCGTGGAGGAGGAGCCGGAACGTCTGTCAGAAGTGAAGGGCATCAGTGAGAAAAAAGCACGGGAGATTGCCGCTCAAGTTACTGAAAAGGCGGATATGCGCCGGGCCATGATATTTTTGCAGAAATACGGGATATCTTTAAATCTGGGCGCGAAGATCTACCAGAAATACGGACAGTCTGTGTATAGTGTGCTTCAGGAAAATCCATACCGTCTGGCAGAGGATATTTCCGGGGTTGGATTTAAGATTGCGGACGAGATCGCATCCCGTATCGGCATTCATACAGATTCGGATTACAGAATCAGAAGCGGGATGTTGTATACTCTTTTGCAGGCTTCCGGGGAAGGCCATACATATCTGCCGAAGGAGGAGCTTTTTAACCGTTCTTCCAGGCTTCTTGATGTGAATCCTTCCTATATGGAGAAGCATCTGATGGACATGGCTATTGACAGAAAGCTGGTCCTGAAAGAAAAAGAGGGAGAGACCCTTGTTTATCCAAGCAGGTATTATCAGCTTGAGCTGAACACGGCGCGGATGCTGTGTGAACTGAATATCCGCTGCCCTCAGGATAAAAGCCTGATGGAACAAAGGATTTCCCAAATAGAAAAAGAAACCGGAACGATTCTGGATGAGATGCAGAAGAGAGCCGTGATGGAAGCTGCGGAAAATGGCCTTTTTATCCTGACAGGAGGGCCAGGCACCGGAAAGACTACCACTATAAATGCCATTATCAGGTTCTTTGAAGGAGAAGGTGCGACCCTTCGCCTGGCAGCTCCCACAGGACGTGCAGCGAAGCGCATGACAGAGGCTACAGGATATGAGGCCCAGACCATACACAGGCTTCTGGAGCTGAATGGTCTGCCGGAGGAAGAACGTGAGGGCCAGCCCATCCATTTTGACAGAAATGCCCAGAATCCGCTGGATGCAGATGTGATCATTATTGATGAGATGTCAATGGTGGATATTTTTCTCATGCATTCTCTGTTGAGTGCAGTGACAGCGGGTACGAGACTGGTGCTGGTGGGGGATGAAAACCAGCTTCCCAGTGTGGGACCGGGAAACGTACTGCGTGACATTATTCGGAGTAAAGAGTTTCCGGTGGTGGAGCTGACCAAGATTTTCCGTCAGGCATCCCAGAGTGATATTGTAGTGAATGCACATAAGATAAATAAGGGGGAGCCGGTATCACTTAATAATAAAAGCCGGGACTTCTTTTTTCTGAAGCGGTATGATGCAGATATCATCATCCGTGTGGTCATTGCGCTGATCCAGGAGAAGCTTCCGAAGTATGTAGACAGCAGACCCTTTGAGATCCAGGTGCTGACACCGATGCGGAAGGGGCTTCTGGGAGTGGAACGGCTGAACCAGATCCTTCAGAGATATCTGAATCCGCCGGATTCAGGGAAAAAAGAAAAGGAACTGGGAGAACGACTTTTCCGGGAGGGCGATAAGGTGATGCAGGTAAAGAATAACTATCAGTTGGAATGGGAGGTTCGTGGAAAATACGGAATCCCTGTGGAAAAGGGTGTAGGTGTCTTCAACGGAGATACGGGAATCCTGAAGGAGATCAATGAGTTTTCCGAGACAGCTTCCGTGGAATTTGAGGATGGCCGCTATGCGGATTATTCCTTCAAGCAGCTTGAAGAGCTGGAGCTTGCCTATGCCATTACCATTCACAAATCCCAGGGATCAGAGTATCCGGCTGTGGTGCTGCCGATTCTTTCAGGACCAAGGATGCTTTTGAACCGTAATTTACTTTACACCGCCGTTACCAGGGCGAGAAAATGTGTAACTGTGGTGGGAAGTGAGGAAACCTTCGGGGAGATGATCAAAAATGAAAAGCAGCAGAAGCGTTACAGCTCTCTTGATGAAAGGATTCAGGAGCTTTCCTGATATTCTTTATCCCAGACGCTGTCCTTTGTGCCATCAGATTCTGAAAGATCCATCGCGGCTGATCTGTCCTGCATGTGCGAAGGAAATCCGGCCCATATCAGAACCCAGGTGCTTTAAATGCGGAAAGCCGGTAAAGGAAGAGGAGGAATACTGCGTGGATTGCAGAATCCATCCCGGTGCTTTTCGCCAGGGAAAAGGGATTTTTCTTTATGACAGCAGGATGAAGGACTCTCTGATGAAATATAAATACTACGGGCGGCGTGAGTATGGAAGGTTTTTTGCAAGGGCGATGTATATTTACGGAAAAAAAGATTTAGAAAGATGGAAACCGGATTTGCTCATCCCTGTCCCGCTATATTGGAGAAAACAGAGGATGCGGGGATTTAACCAGGCCGCATACCTGGCAGAGCAGCTTTCAGGCTATACCGGAATTCCGGCAGACTGCAGTCTTGTAAAAAAAGTCAGGCAGACAAAATCCCAGAAAAAGCTGGATGCAGCCGGACGCAGAAAGAATCTTCAGGCAGCTTTTCGCGTGAGGGAGCGGGTAGACGGAAGAAGAATCCTAGTGGTGGATGATGTATACACAACCGGGAGCACCATGGATGCAATGGCATCCTGCCTTTTGGAAAACGGGGCTGAGGAGATTTTCTTTCTTACCCTGTGTATGGGACAAAGCAGGTAGAAACAGCAAAAAAGGCTTTTCATGGTTGGGGATATATGATACAATTAGCCTGTATGAGTATTTTTATTTCTAAAAGAAGTGTGAGGAGTCATTTATGATAAACGAGGAAAAAGTGAAGATCATGAACCGGCTTGCCATGTACGAAAAGAAAGAGGGCAGAAAGTATCTTCCTGTCAGCAAGTATTACAGAAGTGACTATATCGGTCTGGCTATGATTAAGAATTTCTTTTTGGTAACCATAGGATATGCTCTTGTGCTTGCCGTTGTTGCAGCATATAATTCCGAATATCTGATGAACAATATCCATAAGATGAATCTGATAAGTCTGGGAATCGGAGTACTGGTGGGATATGTGGCCACTCTGGCTGCGTATTCCGTTTTGACCTATATCCAGTATACCGTGAAATATCACCGGGCAAAAAAAAGCGTAAAGAAATACTACGGAGAGCTGACAAAGCTTGAAAAAATTTACAGCCGTGAAGAAAAAAAGTCAGCGGGTCGTGAAATGTCAGGAGGATATAAGAAATGACAGCATTACTTGAATTAAAGCAGAAAATCAAGAACCTGTACGGGCAGTACGAAATATATATCCTGCCCATATTGAAATTTGTTCTGGCATTTGTGTATTTTGTGTGGATTAACGGTAATATGGGATATATGAGTCAGGTGAATAATCTGTTCGTGGTTCTGATCCTGGCGCTGATCTGTTCTATTTTGCCATCTGCTGTTATGGTTTATATCGGCTTTGTATTGATGCTGCTTCACAGCTATGCTCTTAGTATAGAGGTTGCAGGTTTTATGCTGATGCTGATCCTGCTTATGATAATCTTCCTGCTGAGATTCAGCGGCGGGCAGAATACAGTTATGGTATTCACCCCACTTTCCTTTGTATTTAACGTTCCGGCCTTGCTGCCCATTGGAAGCGGACTACTGGGAAATTCACTTTCAGCCATTCCTGCAGGATGCGGCGTGGTGATGTATTACTTCATCCGTTTTATCCGGGCACAGTCCAATACGCTGATGAACGCGGAGATGGAGATTACGGATAAAATTCAGATCATGGCTGACGGACTGGTGCAGAACTGGGGCATGTGGATCACCGTGGTGGCATTTGTTGCCGTGATTCTCCTGGTACGCCTTATCCGTACCCGGTCCTTTGATTATGCGTGGCGGATCGCCATCATTGCAGGCGGCGTTGCGTATGTATTTGTAATGCTGGTAGGAAGCTTCTACCTGAATGCAACGGTTGCCATGGTTCCACTTCTGATCTGTACAGTGGTTGCAGTTCTGGTAGGGATCATTCTGGAGTTCTTTGTGTTCGGAGGCGATTACAGCCGTACAGAGAGACTGGAATACGAGGATGACGAATATTTTTATTATGTAAAAGCAGTGCCTAAGGCATCTGTTGCAACGTCAGAGAGAAGTATCAAGAAAATTAATGCAGAACCTGTACGTGAGGAGCGGAGAATGGAGGAGAGCGCAGGAACCTACGCAAATCCGATTTTCCATGGCGACGAGAAAGCGAGAAAGAGAAAAGCTTCTCCGGTGCCGAGACAGGCACGTCCGGTTCAGAAACCTGTAAAAGATGTCGATTTTGAGAAAAAACTGGAGGAATCCCTGAAGGATCTTTAGTATCCGGTTTTTCCGAAGTATGAATGAAAGGAGAGCGCTATGCAGGATATAGCAGTTACAATATCAAGATATCTGTCCAAGCTGTCTTTGCCTAGTCTGGGCATTACGGATGTGATAGAAATCTTCCTGATTTCATTCTTCATTTATCAGTTTATGGTGTGGATCAAATTCACACGGGCATACACCCTTCTGAAGGGCATCCTGGTTGTACTGGGATTTATTTTGCTTGCTTCTATTTTTAAAATGAATACGATCCTGTGGATCGTAAATAAAGTGGCAAATGTTCTTTTGATCAGTGTAGTCATTATCTTTCAGCCCGAATTGCGGAAGGTTCTGGAGCAGCTCGGACAAAAAAAGATCATGGCATCAATCATTCCTTTTGATACAGGAAAGGAAGTGCAGGAGCGTTTTTCAGACAAAACTGTAAACGAGCTGGTAAAAGCCTGCGTTGATATGGCTGAGGTCAAGACCGGAGCGCTGATCGTATTGGAGCAGGATATTCGTTTGACAGAGTACGAGCGGACAGGGATCAATGTGGACGCTGTACTTACCAGCCAGCTTCTTATTAATATTTTTGAGCATAATACACCTCTTCACGATGGAGCAGTCCTTGTGCGTGGAAATCGTATTGTGTCTGCAACCTGTTATCTTCCGCTTTCGGATAATATGGAACTGAGCAAACAGCTTGGCACCCGTCACAGAGCAGGTGTGGGAATCAGTGAGGTCAGCGATTCTGTGACGATCATCGTGTCCGAGGAAACCGGAAAGATATCAGTCGCACAGAACGGAAGGCTTGCCAGCGGGGTAAACAGCTCCGAACTGAGGGAGGCTCTCGTAAAAGCTCAGAACAAAAAAGTTGTAAACAACAGTAGATTGCGTTACCTGCTGAAAGGGAGAGTGAAACATGAAGAAGCGAAAACTGACCGATAACATCCCTTTAAAGATCATGTCACTGCTTGTTGGTATTATGGTTTGGATCATCGTGGTAAATGTAGATAACCCGATCAGCCAGAAAAACATTACCATTCAAGGAGAGAGTGTGGAGGTGCTGAACACCGCCTATGTAGACAGCGCAAATAAAATGTGCCTGCAGGACGATGACCCGAGTCCTGTGCGTGTAACCATTACCGGGGAAAGAAAGACTCTGAGCAGGATTACTGCTTCAGACATTACCGTGACTGCTGATCTCCAGCAGGCTGTAAGCCTGGATACGGATCCGGTGATGGTTCCCATTACTGCTTCCTGTCCCGGGATTTCTGCCGGAAACATCGAGGTGACACCTCAGTATCTCAGCGTTCATCTTGAAGAAAAAGCTACCCAGGAATTCCTGGTAAATGTAAACTATGGCGACAGCAAGCCGGGAAAAGGATATGAAGTAGGGGCTCAGATTGCCAGCCCTGAGAAAGTGAAGATTACAGGACCAAAGTCTCTGATTAATAAAATAGATAAAGTAAATGCCACGGTAAGCGTGGAGGGAAAAACTGAGGACTTTACAGAAGATGTAAGCCTTACTATTACAGATAAAAACCAGGATGCTTTTTCTAGCAGAATGGCTTATCTGACCATAGATAATTCCAAAGTTCTTGTCAGCACCAGGTTCTGGAAAATCAGGACAGAGGTCAAGATCCAGGGAGAATATACAGGAAAACCGGCTGACGGATATTATGTTGACAGTGTTACCACTGTTCCGGATACCATAAGTCTGGCGGGAACGGATGAAGCGCTTGAAAGCCTGAGACAGAATGAAAATACTTTGTGGATCGGCGGAGACAGCATTGATATCAGCGGAAAGACAGGCGATATTGAGGAGAAGGTAAGCCTGAAGGACGTATTGCCGGAGAACACAAAGCTGACCAGCGGTGCCAGCGAGGATGTCTGGGTGAGAGTGAGCATTCTGCCTGAGGGAAGTCGTTCCTACGGCCTGTTGTCTAATGAGGTAAAGGTAGAAAACATACCTGAAGATCTTCAGTTGGCATTTGGCACCGACAAGATTGAAATCCGGGTAAAGGCTGTGAAAGGCGAGATTGACGATTTTGATGTGGAGGATGTGAAAGCGTCCGTTGACTTAAAGGATATGACGGAAGGAAGCTACCAGATTCCTGTAAAAGTGGAGCTGCCGGAAGGATATGAGCTTTTGGAGGACGTGACTACAGATGTTACAATATCCGAAATATCAAATGCGGAAGAGAATAATGGATAGGGGAGTGATACTATGGTAAGCTGTAAGGTAAAAGTAAAAAACCCATCAGGACTTCATTTACGTCCTGCTGGGATTTTGTGTAAGGAAGCTATGAAATACAAATCTTTGATTACTTTTCAGTACACAGATGGCACTGCAAATGCAAAAAGTGTGCTCAGTGTGCTGGGAGCCTGCGTGAAATGCGGGGATGAGATTGAGATTTTCTGTGAAGGCTCAGATGAAAAGGAAGCGCTGGAAAACCTGGTTGCGGCAATCGAGGGCGGACTGGGAGAATAAGGAACACGATTCTATTTAGGAGGGAATAAATTGAGGAAGAGATTAGTTGCTGCATTGCTGGCAACAGCATTGTGCCTGTCAGCTCCGCTGGAGGCAGGGGCTGCCGCTTTGGACGGGGAGTTGGCAGCAGATTTTACAGCAGAAGCAATTGCAGAGGAGATTACTGCGGAGAATACAGAAACACCTGCTGCGGAACAGGAGACAGAGCAGGAAGTGCCTGTTGATACGCAGGCTCCTGAAACAGAAATAGAAACGACCCAAACGACTCAGGAGAATCCGGTGGAGGAGATTCCGGAGGAAACGTTTATTGAAGATGGCTTTACATCAGGGGAGGATAATGTTTATCAGGAGCCGGACGGCGCAGACATTGGAATGTATGACGGTGTTGCTGATGATGAAACACAGACCAATCCTGCTGATGCAGGGGCTGTACAGCAGGAGAATATCAACTGCTGGAAATGGGACAGCGAGGCAAAGGTTTTCTGCTATTATGGGGAAGACGGAAATGAAATGACAATGGCACAGGTGGATGCGCTCCTTGTATCTCAGGGAAAATATACAGGGTACTATGAGATTGACAATGAGTATTACTGTCTGGATGGAAATGGGGCACCCAGAACAGGTGACATTACTCTGTCGGTAAATGGTACGACGGCAACGTATTATTTTGACCCAACTCCGGATGAATTAGGAATTACAGGAAAAATGTACCGGAAGGGATGGCGCTGCGTAACTACTGCGGGAAAAGAGCAGTGGCTCTGTTATGATTCCGGTGAGCAGAACCCGGCAGATATGGGTAAGCTGTATGTTCACGGTACGATTGCCACAGATCTTGATAAGCTTAAGGGAGATGCTACATACCTGATTGATAAAAATGGTTATATCATTGCCGGAAAGACTATGGTAAAAGCTGAAAATGGCTCTTATTATGCTACAGACAGCCAAGGCCGTATTTATAAGGACAAAATGATAACCTATAAAAAGTATCAGTATTATTTTGGCTCAAACGGCGCAAGGGTGACCTGGAAAAACTGTTGGCACCGCTGTCCGGGCGCCGGAAACAGACTGTACTATTTTGGTAAAAAAGCAGGAAGAGTACAGAAGAAAACCGGCTGGCAGAAAGTCACCAGAAGCAACGGTAAATTTTATGGATGGTTTTACTTTAACAAAAAGGGTGCTCACTATGTCAATAAGCTGACAAAAAGCGGTTATTACTTTAAAGAGGACGGAAGGCTTGCCAGCGGAGTCACAGTGATTAAGGGCAAGAGCTATTTCTTTGAAGTATCAACATCAAAGAAGCGAGCCGGAAAAATGGTTAAGGGCCGGATGGTCACCTATAAAAAGAAAACCTACTATGCGAACTCCAAGGGTGTTCTCCGCAGCAGCGGCTGGCAGAAGATTGACGGCAGCTACTATTATTTCAAAAATATGGTTGCAGTAAAGAATACCTATATTAAAAAAGGCAGCACTTATGGTTATCTGGATAATACAGGACGATTTACTACCGGGTGGGTTATCATAGATAATTCGAAGAACCTGGTTAAATATCTGAATCCTGATAAGGAAGGATTTTTAACAAACACCTCCAGATGGATTGATGGTAAGCTTTATTACTTTGATAAAAACGGATATCGTATCAATGATCTGACTTCCAAATATACAGGACCTTACACTCTTGAGGTTGACCGTGTAAACAATGTTATGACAGTATACGCAGAAAATGGGACTGTACCGGTAAAATCCATTCGTGTTTCCGTTGGTCTGCCGGAGAGCCCTACTCCCCTGGGAACCTATTACCTGTCAAGAGCAGGAAGATGGCAGAGTCTGATGGGGCCATCCTGGGGTCAGTACGGAAGCCATGTAGACGGAGCAGGACAGGGTGGTATTTTCGTCCACTCTATAGCGTGTGACCAGCCAAACAGCTATAATTTGTTTACCTTTGGTTACAATCTGCTGGGAAATCCCGCATCTCACGGCTGTATCCGTACCTGTGTAGCCGATGCAAAATGGGTATACGACCACTGCAACGGTTCAAGAATCAGAATTTTTGACGGTACCTATCATGCAGATGAGGTCTTTAAGGGACCGTTGGGCCGCAGGGCATTGGCACCTCTGCAAGGCCAGAAAAACGGCGGATATTTCGATCCTACGGATCCTGCTGTTGTATAATAATGTTATTTGAGAATCAAAGAGCTCTTCGGATTTTCCGAAGGGCTCTTTTTTGAAGGAAATCCTGATAATTTCATTGAAATTTCACATACATGTATGTATAATATAAAAGTAACATTTTTTTAACAAATGCAGAGGGAAAAAGTTAATAAATAAGGCAGGAGGAAACAAATGAAAAAGTGGAAGAACTGGTTATCGGCATTACTGTTGACTGCTGTTGTGGGGGCAGGATTTATGGCAGGACAGACAACGGTAAAAGCAGAGTCGAGGCCTTATGACAGAAGTGATAATGTTGCTCCGGAGGAGTTGGTCCCAAATGTAGGAGCATCCAGCACAAAATCAAAGGTTTCTAAAAACGCATGGAAAAAAATAAATGGTGTGTGCTATAACGGAAGCGGAAAAGTAATTCCGGGAGCGATCACCAGAGGAATAGATGTTTCTGAGTGGCAGGGGAAAATTGACTGGCAGAAGGTGAAAGGTTCGGATGTGGATTTTGCCTTTGTGCGTATCTCCTATGGTTTAAATCATCTTGATACATACTATGAATACAACATGCAGCAGGCTGAATTGGCAGGCGTTCCAGTGGGAACTTATGTATACAGTCTGGCAACAAATACCACAACAGCCTTAAAGGAGGCTCAGTATGCCATTCAGCAGATGAAGGGCAAAAAGGTTTCGTATCCGGTAGTGTTTGACTTGGAGGATTCATCCATGGGAAAGCTCCCTAAAGCTACCATCACCAAAATCGCTCTTACCTTCTGCGATGAGGTGAGAAAAGCTGGCTATACGCCTATGCTTTACATGAATCTGAACTGGTATAACAATCATGTGGATTGGAGCCTTCTGGCTGGTTCAGGGTTGGATGTGTGGATTGCTTCCTATGGTGATACGATTGATGCTCCTGACAGCAGTAAGTATGCTTATACTATCTGGCAGTGTACAGACGGTAATGAAGAGGTTGGGTTAAATCCTACAAAGGGCTTAGTCGCTGGTATTCCAACAAGCAATGATGTGGATATGAACTTCGGCTTTACAGATTATACCACGAAAGTTGTACCCCGCTGGGAACCACAGTCCGGGTATGTTCCCGCAACACAGCCCTTATATCCTGATACTACACTGAAAAAGGGTTTGGTCACGGAAAACGGCAAAACCTATTATTATAAAAACGGTACGAAGATCACAGGCTGGAGGAAAATCAGCGGTAAGTATTATTATTTCAGCGCCAGCAATGGAGCCATGCTGAAAAGCAAGCTGGTGAAAGTAAACGGAGATGTTTATTATGTAGACAAAAAAGGCGTCCGTGTAACAAAGAAGCTTGTAACAAAGAGCAAAAAGAAATATTATTTCGGCAGTGACGGAAAGGCGGTAAAGGGAAGTTATAAGCTGAATGGAAAATACTATTATTTTGACACAGAAAACGCTTACATGTGTACGAATTATAAGCTGATGACTGCCAAAGGAACCATCTATTATTATGGAAGCGATGGCGTCCGCGTAAAGAATACTTTCGTAACCATAAAAGAAAACAACAAAAACAGGACATACTATTTCGGCTCTAACGGCAAAGCATATAAAGGCTGGCATACCATTAAGGGGAAGAAATACTATTTCTATCAGGGAAAAGGCACCAATGCAGGAGTGCGTGCCCAAAGCGTAACACTGACAGATTCAAAGGGCACTGTATCTGTGTTCAACAAATACGGCGTCTGCACAAAGCAGTATAAGAATTAAGCGCCATGGAAAAAACAACAAATAGGCAGGGAAGCCTGAAGGATTACATTTTTTTGCATCTATCCGTCCTTCTGTTTTCCTTTACCTCCGTATTCACAAAGCTGGCATCAGGGGAGTTTAACAAAAACGGTATTTACGGCTGGAAGCTATATCTTTTCCTGTTTCTGATGCTGCTGAACTGTTTTATCTATGCCTTGGTATGGCAGAAAATCATCAGCCGTTTCGAGCTGAGCGTTGCCTACGCCAACAAAAGCGTCTACCTGATCTGGACCCAAGTATGGGCCATACTGATCTTCCAAGAGACGCTGACCGTACAAAACATTATAGGACTGATAATCGTATTTGCAGGAGTATTGGTGGTGCAGAAATATGAATAAATACATGCTGTTAATGTTCGCGGGAACCTTTTTCACCGCATTTTCCCAGCTACTGCTAAAACAGAGCGCCGGAAAAAAATACAAACACCCAATTTTCGAATACCTGAACTGGCGTGTGATCACCGCCTACGCCATTTTCGTAGGCGTACTCCTCCTAAACACATATGCCTACACCCGTGTAGACATGAAATACGGAGCCGTAATCGACACCTTCAGCTACGTATTCGTAATGCTCCTTTCCTATTTCATACTAAAAGAAAAATTCACAAAAGGAAAAGTAATCGGCAATCTCCTAATCATGACCGGCATTTTCATCTACACATTAGGATAAGCAAGATATCCAATGCCAATAACCCACCATCATGATTCTTATTCCATATAATGTTCGCATCCAATCCATCCCGTCAAACAAGCGGGCCAAAAGGGGGTGCGCGAGGGGGAATGCGACCTTCGCTCTCTGAGCTTTCCCCCTCGCTTTAATCTGGATACCCCGGCATCCTATCCTCATAAAGCACATTCTCCCCCAACGGAGAAAGCACCGCTATGTTATGGAATATCTCCCGAGTAAGCCGATCAGCCTCTTCCCTGTCCTTACAGGTAATATAATACCGCACAACATAAGGATTCTTTCCATGGGGAACAATCTCCTCCCCCTTTTCATAAAAAGCCCAATACTCCTTCACACCCGGAAGCCCTGCAAGCTTTTCTGCCTGTGACTGATCATCCACGACCATTCCGTTTTTTCCATGAAAATACAGAACTGCGCAGCACCTGGAAAAATAAGGAGAATGCGCAGAAAGCCTTTTCCGCAGCTCCCCCTCCTGATACACATAATCCAGAAGAAGCTCCTCCACAGCAAGTCCGCTGCAGTATTCCACCAGCTCATGCTCATAGCCAAAAAATCTTCCCGCAATCTCGCATACCGACACAGGAGTGCCCGGCTTCCAGAAAAACTGCATAGAAAGAGGTCCTGATCTTTGCCCGGTATATTCCACCGTTTTTTGCAACACTTGACGGGCTTCGTCTATAACATGATCGATCAGCCTGGAAGGATAAACATTTCTGGTACTGATGGGAATCTCCTGTGTCCCAATGGATGTCTTTTCCCTGTCCGCAATACTCAAAACATGTACCTGCCCATCCAGAATCCAGGTCATCATATTGAACTCATATCCATCGTGATATTCCTCCACAAGCAGCTCCTTAATGTCCGAGGTTTCGCAAACATAATCAAAATGCTGACGGACCTGCTGAACAGAATCCAGAACGAGAACCCCCCTCGAACCGTATTTATCCAACGGTTTCACCACAACAGGAAAAGCAAATCCATCCAGCGCCTGATCCGGGAAATCCCGGTTCACAGTTGTAAAATGGGGCGTAGCAATCCCAAGCTGATCCAGCATTTTTTTCATTTTATATTTGTTTCTGTAAAGATCCAGCTTATCCGGGGAAAAATAGCACTTCAAGCCAGCCTTTGCAGCAATTTTCACCATGCACTCAAAAAGATAATCGGAAAAAGAGGTGATGATTCCATCCACCTGCTCTTCCTTGCAAAGCCGCGCAATTTCATCTATATTGCCAGGCGGAATATCATAGGATTTATCGGCATGGGCCTTTCCCTCACTGTTTTTGTAGCCATCAACCACAATGGTGTAATAACCGCGTGCCTTAGCGGTCTCGATAAGCTGAATGAATTCTCTGAGGGAACCCAGAATTAAAAGCCTTTTTTTCATAAGGAACCTCCTGTTTCCTGTAATTGCTCCAAAAGAACCCGGGCAAGCCGCTCCATATCTGCAGGCAAATACCGCTGATCCACAGGCAGGGGAAGAATATGAGAAGCAAAATCCCATTCCAGGCAGTCGGAGGAACACTGCGCAATCACATTATTCCAGTAGGTAGGAACAAATATTTTCTGTGCTGCCAGAGATTTTTTCAGGATAGCAGCTTTGTTTGTATAAAAAGGGTAAACAAAAGGAACCTGTGGTGCAGAAAACTTTTTTCCATTAAAGTTCCCTAAATGGTCTTCCAGAATCCTGTAATTTGTCCGGCGCCGCATGGCAGCGCTCTCATAATCAATTCCGGACAGCAGATTTCTGGTAAGCGGTGACATTTGTTTTACAGGTTCTTGGTAAAAGCTTTCTGCTGTATCCAGCATATTCTGATAATAGTCAGAAGCACTGTGTTCGTAGCGCCCAAGAATGTGGGACATCCGCGCCGCAGAGCTGTCCAGCGGAAGTTTTTCATAATCAGATGGCTTTTGGGGTAGATATAGATAGGCTCCGTCCGGCAGACCGAAAAATTTCCTGCAGGAATAGAGGGTTGGAACACCCTTCACAGGTTTCTGGTAAAAATCGTGGGTGTGATCCACAATAAGGTTTGCGTATTTCTCTTTCAGATAAAGAATTTTATCCTTCGTAAGCTGTCCATAATAGTTGATCACATAGACAAAAGAGCCTGCTTCCGGCTCAAAATCCCTGGCGGGAAGAAAATCCTCTGCCAACGGGTACCATTTCACCGTTCCGTCCCAGGTTTCGCAGATTGCCGTTACTGAATCGCAGATAAAGCGGGGCAGATAGAGAATCTGAACCTTTAGCTCCTGCAAAGCATAGAGAAGTGCAGTGCGCCCAAGGTTCAGACGGAGCAGGTTCTGGTGATATTCCTTCCCGGGAAGGGGTTCCATTTGAAAATATCCGCCGATTTCCTTCATATATAATAGTATCCTTTCGAAAATTATGCGGTTTCTTTTGCCTTGTCCTCTTTGTTCTCATCGGTCCGATTGTCTTCGGTTTCAGCCCTCCGAACTACAAAATGGGGCATTTTCTTTGCCTCGTCCAGTACGTGCATCAGATATTCGCCCAGGATGCCGATGCCAAGAAGTATCAGGCCGTTGTATGCAAGGATCAGCAGCACAGTGGTGGTAAAGCCTTCCACCGATACGCCAAAGGCAAAGTACCGGAAAAGATAATAAATGGCAAGACAGATGCTGACAACAAAGCTTACGACACCAATATCCCTTACCACGATCAGCGGGAAAGAGGAATTGGTAGTGATGTCGTAGATCAGATCCTTTACCAGGCGGCGGAAGGTATAGCCGCTGTGACCGAATTTGCGGGCATCATGCTGCACTTCCACGTTGATGATTCGGTTTGAGGTCTGCACCAGGAGATTTCCGATTTGGGGCAGATGGATCGTATTCTGTACAATGGCATCCATAATGAACCGCCGCATCAGCCGGAAACTGGTAATCTCCAGGCTGGGGTCCTTATGAAGCATTTTGGACGTGGCATAGACGGAAAGGCGTGTGCCCATTTTACGGATAAAATTGTGATGACGGTTGGCATATTTTGCAATGATGACATCCACATCATCTCTCTGGTCCATAACCTGGATCAGCTTGGGGATTTCTTCCGGCGGATGCTGGAGGTCATCATCCATGGTAATGACAAAATCTCCCTTTACATAAGAAAAGCCGCAGAGAAGTGCGGGATGCTGTCCGAAATTTTTTGCAAGCTGTATGGCTTTCACGCGGGGATCGCGCTGGTGGAGCTGTTCCATGATTGCAAAGGAATTGTCTTTGGAACTGTCGTCCACTAAAATCAGTTCAAAGTCCTGATGGACAGTATCCTCAAAAACAGTTTTCAGGCGGGTATATAATTCTTCCAGCGTATGCTCGGAATTGTACACGGGAACTACGATGGAATATAAACTCATTGTTTGTTCCTCCTTATTCAGGTGAATTGACGGGCAGAAGCTATGGCCTGTCCGCGGATTGTTTTTCATGATTATACCGTGGTCACTAAGCTCATGCTGCGCCTGCGGCTTGCATTCCCTAAGTGTCCAGGTATATGTTCTCACTAGATTCGCGGTGCGCCTCTCGGCTTGCGCTCATCAAGTGTTCACATTATATCACTTTTTATAGGGGAAAGCAAATTTAGGATTGAATTTGCTGGATAATTGTGAGAAAATGAAATACAGTTTAGACGTGCGCCTGTGCGCAGATGCCGGAACTGTAGTATAATGAACTGTATAAAACGCAGCAAATATGGAGTTTAACAGATAAACTATGACAGAACGTGAAAGATCGCGTATTCCATTTAACAAGCCCGCTTTTGTGGGAACGGAATTAAACTATATAAAGGATGCAGTAGATAAAGGAATGCTCTGCGGCGACGGAGAATACACGAAGAAGTGCGCCGCCTGGATGAAGGAGCGCTTCCAGGTGAACCAGGTGTTTTTGACAACTTCCTGCACTCATGCTTTGGAAATGGCTGCTTATCTGGCAGACATTCAACCAGGCGATGAGGTGATCATGCCCTCTTTTACCTTTGTATCTACAGCAGACGCTTTCGTGCTCCGGGGAGCCAAAATCGTGTTTACAGACATTCGCCCCGATACGATGAATATAGACGAAAAGCTGATCGAGGATGCCATCACTCCCAGGACAAAGGCTATCGTGCCTGTTCACTATGCTGGTGTGGGCTGCGAGATGGACACGATTATGGACATCGCCCGCAGACATAACCTGAAGGTGGTGGAGGATGCCGCCCAGGGCGTCAACGCTTTTTACAAGGGAAGGGCATTGGGAACCATTGGGGATTTCGGCTGTTACAGCTTCCATGAGACAAAAAACTATACGATGGGAGAGGGAGGCGCCGTGGTGTTCCAGGATGCCGCATATCAGGAAAAGGCGGAGATCCTTCGGGAAAAAGGCACAGACCGCAGTAAATTCTTCCGGGGGCAGGTGGACAAATACCGTTGGATCGATTACGGTTCATCCTATCTGCCAAGTGAAATGAATGCGGCTTATCTCTACGCCCAGCTCGAGGAAAGTGAGAAGATCAACAGCAAGCGGCGGAGGATTTATGATTATTACCATGAAAATTTAAAATGCCTGGAAGAGAGAGGTTATATCCAACGCCCCCTTGTGCCTGAGGAGACAGAGCATAACGCCCATATGTACTACCTGAAGGTGAAGGATTTAGAGACAAGAACCCGTTTGATATCTTATTTAAAAGAGAATAATATTTACAGCGCATTCCACTATATCCCTCTGCACAGCTCTCCGGCAGGAATGAAATTCGGACGCTTTCACGGGGAGGACAGGTATACCACCAGGGAAAGTGAGAGACTGCTCAGGCTTCCCATGTTTTATAACCTGCCTATGGAGGATGTGGAATACATTACGAACAGGGTTCTTTCCTTTAACTTTTAGTCCCTGGAAAGCTACAGGAGGACACAAATAATATATGATAAAAAGAAAATATAAAAGTCTGACAGCCATGATTTTATTGCTTGCACTGCTGACCGGATGTATTCCGGTACAGGCAGCCCCTGCAGTGAATAACGGCACCATGGGAGCAGTCACTTACGACCAGTCCCTTCCCGCGCCGCCGGACACCTTTTCCGAGACTGCAGTTCTGATGGACGCAGATACAGGCGCTGTCCTTTATGGAAAGGGCCAGGACGATATCAGATATCCGGCCAGCATCACAAAGATCATGACACTGCTTCTTGCAGCGGAAAACGCATCTCTGGAGGATCAGGTAACCTTTACGGAAACCGGAATCCGGGAAGTGACGCCGGACAGCGGAAATATCGGAATGCAGCTTGGGGAAGTCATGTCCATGGAATCCTGCCTCTATGCGGCGATTATACAGTCTGCCAATGAGGTTTCCACCCAGATCGCAGAGTATGTAGGCGGCACGGAGGAGCATTTCATCGAGATGATGAATCAGAAGGCACAGGAGCTGGGCTGCAAAAATACCCACTTTGTAAACGCTAACGGAATGCCGGATGAAAACCACTATTCCACAGCCTATGACATGGCGCTGATCATGCAGGCTGGTCTGAAAAACGAGACGTTCCGGAAGATCATCGGTACCCAGGATTATGTGATCCCGGCTACCAATATGAGCAAGAAAAGAAAGCTCCATACCCATCTGCCTCTGCTTGCGGAGGAGTCGCCGCTTTGCTATGAAGGGTGTCTGGGAGGGAAAACAGGTCTGACACAGGCATCTCAAAACACTATGGTGGTGGCGGCGGAGCGAAACGGAGCCACTTATATCGTGGTAACTATGCGGGACGCGGAGCTGAGCCAGAATTGTGCGGACAGCATTGGACTTCTGGACTATGCCTTTAACAATGTTCAGAAGGCTCCGGAGCCAAGCCCAACACCTGAACCAACACCGGAGCCTGTTTTGGAGCCAAGTCCCACAGCAGAGCCGGCGCAGGAGCCTGCCATAACTGAGGCGCCGACGGAGGACGCTGAAATGCAGGGGGAGTCGTCAGAAGGACTCTCTGCACATAGAAGTACCCTTTTGATCATCGGGGCAGTGATGGCAGTTATTTTGATCATTTTGTGCATCGCCCTTGCGAGGAAAAAGCGAAAGCACTGAAAATATTGAAAAACACATGAAAAGGAGAAGAAAAAATGGGAAAAATTAAAGTAACAAACTGTGATGACATCGAAGGATTAAAAGTAATCGAGCCTACCGTATTCGGAGATTCCAGAGGTTATTTTATGGAAACCTATAATTATAATGACTTCAAGGAAGCCGGAATCGACGTGGAATTTGTTCAGGATAACCAGTCCAGCTCAAGATACGGCGTTTTAAGAGGACTCCACTTTCAGATCAATTTTCCGCAGGACAAGCTTGTCCGTGTAGTAAACGGGGAGGTATTCGACGTTGCTGTGGACTTAAGAGAAGGCTCTAAAACCTACGGAAAATGGTACGGCGTGGTGCTTTCCGCTGAAAATAAAAAGCAGTTCTTTATTCCGAAGGGATTTGCACACGGCTTCTTAGTGCTTTCCGAGACAGCAGAATTTACCTATAAATGCTCTGACTTTTATCATCCGAACGATGAAGGCGGACTGATCTGGAATGACCCGGATATCGGTGTTCAGTGGCCGATACCGGAAGGCATGGAGCTTATTTTCTCCGATAAAGACCAGAAATGGGGAAGCTTCAAGGAATTTCACAGATAGGAGAAACATATGCTGAAAACGATTCTGGCTCTGCCGGCGGATGTATACAAAAACCGCCGGCTTGTCATGAAGCTGGCAAAAAATGATTTTAAGACCAGGTATGCCGGCTCCTATTTCGGAACCTTCTGGGCGTTTGTACAGCCTATTGTCACCATTTTAGTGTACTGGTTTGTGTTTTCCGTGGGATTCCGCTCCAATACGGACAGCGTGGGAGTGCCCTTTGTACTCTATCTGGTGGCTGGTATCGTGCCCTGGTTCTTTTTTCAGGACTCCCTGATCGGGGGGACGAATGCCCTTATTGAATATAATTATCTTGTAAAAAAAGTCGTTTTTAATATCAGTGTTCTTCCGGTTGTGAAGATTATTTCTGCCATATTTGTACACGGCTTTTTTGTGTTGTTTACCATTATTCTGTATCTGTGCTACGGAAGATTCCCGGATTTCTATTATCTGCAGCTTATTTATTACAGTTTTTGTGTGTTTGTGCTGGCATTGGGAATCTGCTACGTGACCTGTTCTGTCGTTGTGTTCTTCCGGGATCTGACACAGATGATCAATATCGGACTGCAGGTAGGCGTATGGCTCACCCCCATTATGTGGGTGGCAGAGGACTCTCTGAAGGGACACGCCCTTTTGCAGAAGATCCTTCAGCTCAATCCCGTATATTATATCGTGTCAGGCTACCGTGATTCGCTGATCATGAAACGCTGGTTTTTTGAACGTCCGCTGTGGACGCTGTATTTCTGGATTTTTGCCATCGCCTGCTTTGGACTGGGGAATTGGGTCTTTAAGAGGCTGCGTGTACATTTTGCAGATGTATTGTAGGATTGCCATGAGAGAAAGGAAACAACGTGGAAAGTAAGAATGCCATTGAAGTAAACCATTTATCAAAAATGTATAAGCTCTACGAAAAGCCATCAGACCGTCTGAAGGAATCCCTGGGCATAAGCCGGAAAAAACGGTATCAGGAGCGTTATGCGTTGAATAATGTTAGTTTTAATATCCATGAGGGCGAATGCGTGGGAATCATCGGAACAAACGGCTCCGGGAAATCCACCATTCTGAAGATCATCACAGGAGTTTTGAATCCCACGGAGGGGGAGGTAAAGGTAAACGGTCGTATCTCTGCTCTTCTGGAGCTGGGAGCAGGTTTTAACATGGAATATTCCGGTCTGGAAAACGTGTATCTCAACGGCACCATGATCGGCTTTACCGAGGAGGAGATCGACGCAAGGCTTGATGATATCCTTGCCTTTGCAGACATTGGGGATTATATCCACCAGCCTGTAAAAATGTATTCCAGCGGTATGTTTGTGCGCCTTGCCTTCGCTGTTGCCATCAATATTGACCCGGAAATCCTGATCGTGGACGAAGCCTTGTCCGTAGGAGATGTTTTTTTCCAGGCAAAATGCTATCATAAATTTGAGGAGTTTAAAAAGCAGGGAAAGACCATCCTGTTTGTAAGCCACGACCTGGGCAGTGTGTCCAAATACTGTGACCGGGTGATTCTGCTGAACCAGGGCGTGAAGCTGGATGAGGGAACACCCAAGGCTATGGTGGATATGTATAAGCAGCTTTTGGTGCATCAGGATCCTGTGAAGCAGGCAGAAGGAGAAACAGAGAAGCCGGAGGAAAACTGGAGAGAGGGCTTCCAGGTAAATCCCAATACCCTGGAATACGGGGAAAAACAGGCGGAGATTCGGGACTTTGTGGTTCTGGATGAAAAGAACCGCCAGACCAATACCATTGAAAAGGGAAGTACCTTCCGGATCAAAATGCGGATTCATTTTAATGAAGATATCCAGCAGCCGATCATGGCATATACCTTTAAGAATATTCAGGGAACGGAGATTACCGGAACCAACACCATGTATGAAGGGGTAAATGTGTCCCATCCTGACAAGGGAAAGGAATGCGTGGTGACATTTGAACAGAAAATGGACCTTCAGGGGGGAGAATATCTTCTGTCCTTTGGATGTACAGGCTACAAAAACGGAGAGTTCGCCGTATTTCACCGTCTTTACGATGCGTGCAACATTACTGTGGTTTCCTCGAAAAATACGGTGGGCTTTTATGACATGAATTCCAGGGTGACAGTGGAGGAATAAAAGGAGAATTCCATGCAGGAAAAAATCGGAAATGTAATTTTGGATTATGAATACTATCCCGGAGAGGATTTATACAGTGATGGTCCGGTGGAGGAGGAGCTTCTTGAGATAGCCAAAAACTATAAAGAAGAGGAACTGAATCAGGTGATCCAGGAGAAAAACAGTTGGCCTGTGCTTTACCATTTTTCTCATATCCGCCAGAATATTCTGGAGTGGCTTCCTATTTCGAAAGAGGATAAGGTGCTGGAAATCGGTTCCGGATGCGGTGCCATGACCGGCGCTCTTGCAAAAAAAGCGGGAAGCGTTACCTGTATTGACCTTTCCAAAATGCGCAGCAACATCAATGCCTGGAGAAACCGTGACTATGAAAATATAAAGATCATGGTGGGGAATTTTCAGGATATTGAGAAAAATCTGGAAGAAAAATATGATTATATCACCCTGATCGGGGTGTTTGAATATTCCGAGGGCTACATCGGGACAGGGGAGCCTTATGTGGAAATGCTGAGGCGTATCTCGCGCCATCTGTCCCCCGGCGGCAGGCTGGTGATCGCAATTGAAAACCGTCTGGGGCTGAAATACTGGGCCGGCTGTACAGAGGATCATGTGGGCAAATTTTTTGAGGGGCTGGAAGGCTACCCCGGCACAACGGGAGTCAAGACCTTTTCACGAAAGGAGCTTCAAAAGATCATTGATCAGGCTGGAGACTTTACCATCACCTTTTATTATCCCTACCCGGACTATAAATTCCCTATGACCATTTATTCGGATAAACGACTGCCCAAAAAAGGGGAGCTGAGTGATAATTTCTGTAATTTTGACAGGGCGAGGATGCAGCTTTTTGATGAGCCCAAGGTGTATGATTCCCTGGTGGACGCAGAGCTTTTCCGGGAATTTTCCAATTCCTTTCTGGTTCTGGTGCAAAAGGAGGGCGAGTGATGGACGAGATCATTTACAGCAAATATTCCAATGAGAGAAGCCGGAGCTTTGCCATCCGTACCGATATCCTGGAAGGGGCAAATGGACTTTATGTGGAGAAAAAAGCGCTCTATCCGGAGGGGCAGAACCATGTGGAGGAGATTTTCCGCTGGTATGAGGAGCTGACGGAGGCTTATAAGGAGATTGGATTTTACTGCAACCGCTGTGAAAAAACGGACGAAGGAATCCGCCTGGAATATCTGGAGGGACAGACACTGGAGGAAGCCCTGGACGATCTGCTGGAAAAAGGAAACACAGAGGCGGCAAGGGCAAAGCTTCACGACTATCTTCTTCTTGTAAAAAAGCTTTACGATAAAGAGCCTTTCCAGGCTACGGAAGCATTCGGGAACGTGTTCGGGAAGGAAAAAGTTCCGGAGGGCATGACCTGCGCCGGGCTTACCAATATTGACATGGTGTGTGAAAATGTGGTGCTGACACAGCCGCCGTCCATTCTGGACTATGAGTGGACCTTTGATTTCCCGGTACCCTGTCAGTTTGTGCTTTACCGCATCATCCATTATTACATCAATACCCACAGTGTGAGAGAAATCCTGAAAGAAGAGGACTTTTACAGGGAATTTGGAATTACGGAAGAAATGAAGGAATACTTCGGTGAGATGGAAGTGCATTTTCAGGAGTATCTCACTCAGGGGCATATTCCTATGAGAGAAATGTTCGCTTCTATGACGCCTGGAGTTGGAAATGTGGAGTTGGCAGCAGGAGAGCAGCTTCAGATATTCTTTATGACAGATGGAGGTTACCAGCCGGAAAACTCCAGATCATGGCCGATTTTAAATAACAGGATCTCCTGCACCGTGGAATTGCCGGAAGGATGTCCTATGCTGCGCATCGACCCGGGTGACCAGCCCTGCGCGGTTCATCTGGAAAAGGTACTCTTTGACGGGAAGCCCGCTTCTTTAAAAGGTGCCATTACGCCGGAAGGCGTTATTTCGGGAAAATGGGCTTATCTGGCAAAGAATGACCCGAACATCGTGAATCTTCCGGTACCGGAGGGCGCAAAGAAATTTACCATAAGTATGGAGGTTTATCCGGGAACCAGAGAGCTTGTGGCAGCAGCCTGTGAGACCGGGCGGGAAAACAGAATGCTGAAGACAAGGCTATCCAAGGTGCCGAAGATAATCTGGAGCATGAGAAACTCAAAGGTATGGGATTTGTATAAAAAATACCTCAATAAAACAGAGAGGAAATAAAGGTATGGAAGACCATGTTGTGACGTTTGACACGTGTCATTACAACATAAAGGAAAACGGAACCTGTATCCTGACAGGATGGATGTACACAAAAGAAGAAGAGCCTTTTGTTCAGGTGCGGGCCGACCATATTCCTCTGGAATGCAGGCTGAAGCGGGTCCCAAGGCCGGATGTGCTTGCAGCAAGACCGGATCTGGACTTTCCCGATGAGAATGCAGGATTTGAGATCAGAATCCCCAATATGGAGCAGGTTTTCCCGCTGGCAAAAACCTTCCGGGTTCGTATTATCTGCGGAAGAGAGAGCTTTCCCCTTGTGCAGAAGGAAATGGAACAGGTCCGGCAGGATTATTATGCAGATACCCTCAGGCTTTTCATGGAATGTGTGGAAAAGCGCAGGGACAACGTATATATTCAGGGCTGCTGCATCAATACGGCGGGAGAATTGAAGATGACTGTTCTGGACGAAATGGGACGGGAGCAGTGTGGGGTTCAGATCACTGACATCCGAAGAGCGGACCTGCCTGCGGCATTTGATGTGGAGCTGAGCCAGTGCCGGGGATTTGCCATCAAGCTACCCCGCTCCAGGATCAAGAGTAAATCCATACATCTTGTTTTGTCGAATGCGGTAACAGAAAAAATAGAAACGATCCGTATGGCTAAATTTGACCGGGAAAATACGCGGCTTGGTCGGATGATGAAAACCGTAAACCGGGAAAATAGAGAAAAAAGCAAAGCCATGCTGAAAAAAATGGGGCTGAAGGGCTTTATGGGCTATCTCATGGAGGAAACAGGTTCCTTCAGCGATACCTACAGCTATTATGAAAAGAAGCACAGGGCAACTCCGAGGGAATTAAAGCGCCAGTCAAAGGAAAGCTTTCCGGATGGACCGAAATTTTCCATTGTGGTGCCTTTGTATAACACTCCTCAGGAGTATTTAAAAAAGCTGGTAGACTCTGTGATTTCTCAGAGCTACCAGAACTGGCAGCTCTGCCTTGCAGACGGAAGCGAAGAGAATGCTTTGGAAGAGTTTATCAGAGCCAATTATGGGAAGGAAAGCAAGATAGGCTACCAATATTTGAAAAAAAATCTGGGAATCTCAGGAAATACAAACGAAGCCATCTCCATGGCGGAGGGAGATTTTGTCGCCTTTGCTGACCACGATGATATGCTGGCGCCGGATGCACTTTACCATATGGCGTGCGCGGTGCGGGATTACCCGGACACAGAGCTTATCTATTCGGACGAGGATCTGACAGACCGGGAAGGAAATGGTATTTATCCCCATTTCAAGCCGGATTTCAACCTGGATTTCCTTCGATGCATCAATTATATCTGCCATTTCACAGCAGTAAAAAGATCCCTGCTTTCCAGGGTGGGGCTTTTGAGAAGCGAGTTTGACGGAGCACAGGACTATGATCTGATTCTGCGGTGCGTTGAGCAGACCGATAAGATCCGTCACATCCCCAGGGTTTTATACCATTGGAGGAGCCATGAGGGTTCCACTGCCGGAAACCAGGATGAAAAGTCCTATGCGGTCCAGGCTGGGAAAAGAGCTTTGGAGGCACACTATCAGCGGCTTGGGATGGATGCCCGGCCAGAGTTTACAGGAATGTTCATCGTGTACCGTACCAGCTTTCAGATACAGGGGAATCCGAAGGTTTCCATCCTGATTCCCAATAAGGATCACAAAAAGGATCTGGAAAAATGTATCACTTCCATTCAGGAAAAAAGCACCTGGAGAAATTTCGAGATCGTTATCATAGAAAACAACAGCACTGAGCCGGAAACCTTTGCCTGCTACGAGGCGCTGAAAAAGAGGTATTCCAATGTGAGAACCGTGACCTGGCAGGGTGAGTTTAATTATTCTGCCATCAACAATTTTGGCGCGGCCCATGCGGACGGGGATTATTTCCTTCTGCTGAACAACGACACGGAGGTCATTGCCCCGGAATGGATGGAGAGGATGCTGGGATACTGCCAGAGAGAGGACGTTGCCATTACAGGGGCAAAGCTTTACTATCCCGACAATACGGTGCAGCACGCCGGGATCGTGGTGGGAATGGGCGGTTTCGCCGGACATATCCTGACAGGCTGCAGCCGGGATTATTCCGGTTACATGGGACGTCTGAAGGCAGCACAGGATGTGAGCGCCGTGACAGGGGCCTGCCTGATGGTGAAGCGAGAGGTGTTTGAAAGCCTAGGCGGGCTTGACGAGGGATTTGCGGTGGCATTAAACGACGTGGATTTCTGCCTGCGCGCAAGGGAGCTTGGAAAGCTAGTGGTGTTTGTGCCGGAAGCAGAGCTTTATCATTATGAATCCAAGTCCAGGGGCCTGGAGGAGACACCGGAAAAGAAGGAACGCTTCCAGGGAGAAATCCGCCGTTTTCAGGAGCGCCATGCCGGAATCCTGAAGGCCGGAGACCCCTATTATAATCCCAATCTCAGCCTGGTGCGGGGAGACTGCTCACTGCGTCTGGCTTATGAGACGGTGAAAGGAAATGAAGTATGAATCAGCAATTACTGATAGTAGAAAAGGAACGTTTTTTTCTGAATGACGACTGCAAATATATCATTTGCGGAATCATTCCGGATAAATATACGGTGGAAGCATATCTGGACGGGGAGAAACTCTCTGTGGAGATGGAGCGCAAAATTGCAAAGACAGCCGTAGAGCGCTTTAAGGACGAGGAGCTGATGGGCGGTATCCGGGTGGAGGTGACAGTCACTTTGCCCGAGGAGCTTTCCTCTTATAAGAATCTGGATGTGTATGCCGTTTTTGAGGAAAACCGTGGGAAATGGTTTCATGTAAAGGTAAAGGACCTTTTGGCACGCAGAGGAAAGCCACAGTATTTTATTGAGGAGGAGCGGGTAGTCCGGGGAGAGAAAAAGCTGATCCTCCAGGGCTGGGCCGCTGCTGTCACGCCTGTGCAGATCAAGCTGTTCGATGAGAAAAAACAGCCCCTGGATGTACAGATCCGCAGAAACAGCCGTATGGACGTGGTGGAAATGTTCCGGGAATGCCCCATTGATAAGGGCTGCGGCTTCTATGCGGAGGTGGAGCCAGTACAGGGACGGTATCTTTACCTTGTGATGCGCGACCGCGAAGGAAAAAAATCAATCCACAAGATAGGTGTGGGACCCGGAGAGGTGCTTTTCGGGAAAGCAGCGAAATACAGGAAAAAGAGCGTGGATTATTTCAAAGCTCACGGAGCAAAGGCTCTGGCTGACAAGGTATTCCACAAGCTTACCGATGTTTCACAGCGACCAGTGGAGTATTCGGAATGGCTGCCAAAGCATCTTCCCACAAAAACAGAGCTGGAGAAACAGAAAAAGACGGCCTTTTCCGGAAATCATAAATTCAGTATTGTGGTACCCTTATACAAAACAGGGGAGGAATATCTAAAGGCACTGGTGGAATCTGTCCAGGCCCAGACTTACGGAAACTGGGAACTGTGCCTGTCAGACGGAAGCGGTGCGGATTCCCCGATCCGGGAGCTTCTGGAAAGCTATGAGAAGCAGGATAAGCGGATCCGGGTGGTTTCCCATCAGGAAGCCCTCCGCATTGCGGATAATACCAATGCGGCTATCGGAATCGCCACGGGAGATTTTATTGCCTTTGCAGACCATGATGATGTGCTGACACCGAATGCCCTGTTTGAGTGTGCGAAAGCATTGGAGGAGAAGCCGGAGACAGAGATTCTTTACACAGACGAGGATAAAATGTCTGTCAACGGAAATAAGTTTTTCCAGCCCAACTTCAAGCCTGACTTTAACCTGGACCTTTTGTGTACTGTGAATTATATCTGCCATCTTTTTGTGGCAAAGAGAGAACTGCTTGATAAGGTGGGGTTTCTCCGGGCAGAATATGACGGCGCACAGGATTACGACCTGATCCTGCGCTGCGTGGAAGAGGCAAAGCATATTCACCATATTCCCAAAATCCTTTATCACTGGAGAAGCCACGAGGATTCCACGGCGGAAAACCCGGAGAGCAAGATGTACGCCTTCGATGCGGGAGAGCGGGCAATTCAGGCCCATTTTGACCGGATCGGTGTGAAGGCGGAGGTCTATAAGGGAGAGTTTTTGGGACTTTACAGGACGCGCTATATCCGGGAGTATGACCCGCTGATCTCCATAATCATTCCAAACAAAGACCATACGGATGACCTGGAGAGGTGTATCCGGTCCATTGAGGAAAAATCCACATACCGGAATTTCGAGTATGTGATCGTGGAAAACAACAGCACGGAGGAGAAAACCTTTGCTTATTATAAAGAGCTTGAGGCGAAAAACAAGAATGTGCGGGTTGTTTACTGGGACAGAGAGTTTAACTATTCGGAGATCAACAATTTCGGCGCTGCCCACGCAAAGGGCGATTATCTGCTCCTTCTGAACAATGACACAGAAGTGATCAACAACGACTGGCTGGAGGAAATGCTTGGTTACTGTATGCGTGAGGACGTGGGGATCGTGGGTGCCAGACTGTACTATGAGGATGACACCATCCAGCACGCCGGCGTTGTGCTGGGCTTCGGCGGCATTGCAGGTCACTGCTTTGTGCAGCAGCCAAGAGGAAAGACAGGTTATCAGCACCGCATCATCTGTGCGCAGGATTACAGCGCTGTTACGGCTGCCTGCATGATGGTGAAAAAAGAAGCGTTTGACAAAGTGGGAGGCTTAAGCCCTGACCTTGCGGTGGCATTCAATGACATTGATTTCTGCCTGAAGGTGCGGGATGCAGGCTACCTTGTAGTATACAACCCCTATGCAGAGCTTCACCACTATGAGTCAAAATCAAGAGGTCTGGAAAACACACCGGAGAAAAAGGAGCGCTTCAACAAAGAGGTGGCAACCCTGGAAGCACACTGGCCGGATATTTTCAGCAAGCCTGACCCCTATTACAATCCCAATCTGACCCTGAAAAGCCAGGACTTTTCCCTGAAACGGATTTAGGCAAGGAGCTCTCAAATGAAGAAGTTTTTTAAAAATGAAAAATACCTGGGACTGGCGCTGGTAGGACTTGCCTTTTTGATCATGTTTATCTGGGCAATGATCGGTTCCATGCCCACAGGACCGGACGAGGGAATGCGCTACCAGGTGGCACAGTACCTGTACAAAAATCCGGGTAAGCTTCCCAGAGGAGAGGATGAGGCGATCCGAAACAGCCGCTGGGGTATCTCCTACGGATTTTCCCCCATTTTGTCCTATATGGTATCCGCTGTGTTTATGTGGATCACCAAAATCTTTACCACGGAAAAGCTTGCCTTACTCCGCGCTGCGAGAATGGCGGATGTGCTGTTTATGACAGCAGCCTCATGGCTGGTAATACGGATCGGAAGGCGGCTCTTTCAGGATAAAGGACAGCGATGGATGTTTTGTGTGCTGGTGATTTTTCTGCCGGAGTTCCTCTTTATGGGAGCCTACGTAAATACGGATTCTCTGTCGCTTTTATCCTGTGCGATCATCCTTTTCGCCTGGGTGCGCTATCTGGATGAGGGATGGACCTGGAAAAACTGCATCCTGCTGGCAGCAGGCATGGGCATATGTTTTTTATCCTATTACAATGCCTACGGCTGGATTTTGTGGAGCGCATTTTTCTTTTGCGTGACAGTCCTCTTTTGCAGCGGAAAGCCGTGGAAGGAAAGATGGAAGTTCCTTTTTGGCAGAGGCTTTGCCATAGGCGGGATCACCTTTGCCCTGGCAGGCTGGTGGTTTATCCGCAATTATTTCCTCTATGACGGAGACATCCTGGGCCGAAAGGCCAGCGACCTGTGCGCAGAAAAGTACGCATGGCCTGATTTCAAGCCCTCCGTCCGTATGACCCCGAAAAAACTTGGCTGGTCCTACAAGGACTTCTTCCTCTATCAGGATCCCGGCTGGCAGCACAACTGGGTGATCTCGGTGCTGTACAGCTTTGTCGGAACCTTCGGAGTTTTTGACATATTCATGAATGAAAACATGAGCAGAGCCTACGTCCTGTTCCTCACAGTCGGCGTACTCGGCGTCACACTCATGCTGCGGGAATTCTACTGGAAAAATACGGAAGTCTCCGTAACACACATGCGCGCCGCCGCACCAAAGAAACCAGTAAAAATCAAGACCATCACCCACTACCGTGAATGGAACAAAACAGGCGTGTTCAACCTCGCCATGGCCGGCGCCATGGTCACCCCAGTCCTCCTGTTTATCAGCTACGCCTACAACAGCGATAACCAGGCACAAGGAAGATACATCCTTTCCGCCGTTTTCCCCCTCATGTATTTCGTCACAAAAGGCTACGGAAAACTCCTGGAAAAATTCATAAAAAAAGAAGAGCTGCGAAAATGGTTTTACCTCATCGCCGCTATCCTTTGGATAGCCGGCGCACTCATAACCTTCACAACTCTAATCATACCAAACTACCTGGGCTGAGCTTCCTCAGCCCGTTTTTTACCACTAAACATCTCTATAAAGTATCCCACTGATCCTAAAATTCCATCCGTGTGCTACTCCACTTTAATCTCACAAACTCCATCCGTGTGAAAGCGGGCCAACAGGGGGAGCGCGAGGGGGCATTCGGCCTTCGCTCTCCGAGATTGCCCCCTCGCATTATCCTCTGACTACTTTAACAATTCGCCAAATGAAAAATCC
Organism: Ruminococcus sp. 5_1_39BFAA; assembly: GCF_964240875.1. Classification (NCBI taxonomy): domain Bacteria; kingdom Bacillati; phylum Bacillota; class Clostridia; order Eubacteriales; family Oscillospiraceae; genus Ruminococcus; species Ruminococcus sp. 5_1_39BFAA. The sequence goes on from NZ_CAXSVO010000005.1 coordinate 122,869, forward strand.
CATCAAAACCACAAATACTCCCGCGATCACAAAATAAGGGATCGCCGTATGCGATGCAGAGTAATCAAGCGCCTCTTGCATATTCTTCTCCCCCTCGATCACAGCCGTATCATCCTGCTCCTCCACAACCTCCAGAACCGCAGTTCCCACAGCCGTCCCTCCGAAGAGGTAAGTCCTCTGAATCTGATCCTCACCCTGGGTATCCTGTACCGTCAGCGCATCAGACCCCGTCCCAACCGGAACGATCACATCACCGCCCGAAATCAAACTGAAATCCTCATCCCCAAGGTAAAGCGCCTGGAACTGTCCAAACCCATAATCCAGTATGGAAGCAGCATCCGGTGTAGTCTGCCCGGAAGCACCCTTCAAAACTACACAGATCAGTGTCATCCCATTTCTCTCCGCCGCACACACAAGGGTGCTTCCGGAGGCCTCCGTGTAACCTTCCTTGCCGCCTATACAGCCCTCATAATAATTAGCTGCAGCAGGATCATTCATGGTAAATTTATTCGTCAGGTTCCTGGCACCGCCGGACTTGTTCGTAGCCGGGATCGTATACGAGGTAGCCGCAGCGATAGGACGGAAAGCCTGATTCTCAATAGCCGTCTTCATGATCAAAGCCATGTCATGCGCCGTGGTGTGCTGATTAGGATCCGGAAGCCCGGTAGGATTGGTAAACACCGTGTTTGTGCAGCCAAGCTCCTGAGCCCGTGCATTCATCATCTGGACAAAAGCTTCCACTGAGCCTCCAATATGCTCTGCCACCTGCAGGGCAATATCATTGGCAGAGGCTACCATAATAGCATAAAGGCACTGCTCTATAGTAAAAACCTCGTCAACCTGGGAGGAGATATTTGCTCCACCATCCGTTACCCCGGATACCCCGGTAGCGGTCATAGTTACCTGATCCGTCAGGCTGCTGTTTTCCAAAGCCAGAAGGCAGGTCATGATCTTTACCGTACTTCCGGGGAAAAGAGCTTCGTCCATATTTTTGGCATATAAAATAGTATTGGTGGTATCATCCATGACAACGGCTGCCTCAGAGGTGATGTCCGCTGCCTGGGGCCATCCGGGGATGGCATTGGTAGAAATAGTGCTGGCCGCAGCCTGTGTATCAGCGGCAGCTTCTTCGGCAAGGACAGGTGTCTGGAAGATCAGCGAAGCAGAAATTCCAAGGGCAAGCAGCCCTGCAGTTAATCGTTTTTTTCTCATAGTAAATATATGCTCCTGTTTTGTCAGTGTATTGCAAAAAATAATCGTTTATAGTATATCACATTTATCTTGATATCTTGTAAAATAAATAGATTCTTATATTGAATATTTTCTACCATCATATCCCATTTTCCGCGGCAATTCAACTCCTTCTTTTATGCTGACGCTATCCTTGCAAAAAGGAGGTGATGATGATAAAATGTTACTATTCACTCGTGATATTCCGCGAGGTGTTTTATGTGAGCAAAGGTCACATAAAACCCGAGAATTGCAGGCGCGAAATCGCATTTACGCGATTTCTGTGCATCCCGCGGAGCGTGTTGCTGTGAACGGAGTGAACAGTAACGATAAAATAGTTCCATATTATCTACAGAGGTCACAATTATATGAGTAAAGAAAACAACCCAGGCGGCAAGATCCAGTGGACCCGGCTTTTTAAAAAGCTGTCTCCCTATACGATATTAAAAGGACTGCGATACCTGAAGCATTACGGACCAAAGGAGTTCTGGATCCGCCTCCATGAGAGATTTGAGCCTGAAGAGGTACCCTACGGACCCTGGTATGAGGCATATATTCCTGATGAGGAAACCCTGGAAAAGCAGCGAAAGAAAAAATTTAAAGATGCCCCTCTGATCAGCGTGGCAGTTCCGGCATACAGGACACCGAAGGTATTTCTATGCCAGATGATCGATTCCCTCAAGGCGCAGACCTACGGAAACTGGGAGCTTTGTATTGCAAACGGCAGCCCTGATGACCGTGAAATGGGACAGGTTCTTGCAAAATACGCGTCAGAGGATAGCCGTATCCGGGTTATGGATCTGAAGGAAAACCTGGGAATTGCCGAAAATACCAACCAGGCCATCGCCATGGCACGCGGGGAGTTTATCGGTTTGATGGATCATGACGATCTGCTGGCACCGAATGCTCTGTATGAAGTGGTAGCTGCTATAAACCGTGAGCCTCTGGCAGACGCTGTCTACACGGACGAGGATAAAGTGACAACTGACTTAGACGAGCACTTCCAGCCTCATTTAAAACCGGACTTTAACCTGGATCTTCTGCGTTCTAATAATTATATCTGCCACTTCTTTGTGGTGCGCCGCTCCATTGTGGAAAAAATCGGCGGCTTCCGCAGGGAATTTGACGGTGCGCAGGACTATGATTTTATTTTCCGCTGTGTGGAAGCTTCGAAAAAGGTTGTCCATGTGCCGGAAATCCTTTACCACTGGCGAACCCATAAGGCATCAACCGCAGACAATCCCGCAAGCAAAATGTACGCTTTTGACGCGGGCAAGCGAGCGATTGAGGCCCATCTGCAGCGTACCGGGACAAATGGTACGGTAAGCCATACGCCGGACCTGGGCTTTTACCGGGTGCAGTATCCGGTGCAGGGAAAACCGCTGGTATCCATTATTATTCCCAATAAGGATGAAAAAGAAACGTTGAAAGCCTGCCTGGATTCCATCCGGAAAAGCACGGATTACAAAAATTACGAGATCATCATCGTGGAAAACAACAGCACCGAGGATGAGACCTTTGCCTATTATAGAGAGCTTTCCAAAGAGCCGGACATCCGTCTGCTGCGCTGGAAAAAGGAATTTAATTATTCCGCGATCAACAATTTCGGCGCAAAACATGCAAAAGGGGAATATCTTTTGTTTTTAAACAATGATGTTACCATCATCACTCCGGAATGGATGAGTGAAATGCTGGGCATGTGCGGACGTCCCGAGGTGGGCGCTGTCGGAGTGAAGCTGATCTATCCTGATAATACCATCCAGCATGCAGGGTGTGTGGTAGGAATAGGCGGAATCGCCGGGCATATGTTTGTGGATATGCCTGCTGAGCGCACCGGATATCTTCACAAAGCATCCATTCTGCAGGATATGAGCGCTGTGACAGCAGCCTGCATGATGGTGAAAAAAAGTGTGTTTGAGCAGGTGGGGGGCTTTACGGAGAAACTAGCCGTGGCCTTTAACGATGTGGATCTGTGCTTAAAGATCAACCGCGCCGGCTATCTGGTAGTCTATGATCCCTATGCAAAGCTTTATCATATGGAGTCCAAGACAAGGGGTGCTGAGGACAATAAGGCTAAGGTACGCCGGTTCCAGACTGAAATTGAGTACATGAGATGTAATTGGCTGGACATTCTGAAGAATGGTGACCCCTATTACAATAAGAACCTATCCCTTACAAAATGGAATTATTCCCTGAAGCCTCTTCCGGGAATGGGAAAGAAACAATAAGGAGATAATATGCAGGAAGTATCAGTCATCATTCCCAATTACAACGGAATGGCATATCTTGACGGGGTCCTTGCCAGCCTGGAGAATCAGACTGTCAGGAATTATGAGGTGATCGTGGTAGACAACGGTTCCTCTGACGGCAGTACCCCGTTTATCGCAGGAAGCTATCCATGGGTACACATTATTGAGCTGCCGGAAAATTTCGGTTTCAGCAGGGCTGTAAATGAGGGGATCTATGCGGCAGCAGCGCCCTACGTTCTGCTTTTGAACAACGATACTGAGGTAGAACCGGATTTCCTTGAGGAAATGCTTGCAGCCATAAAACGCCATGAAAAAGCATTTTCTTGCTCTGCCAGAATGATCCAGTTCCATGACAGGGACAGGCTTGACGATGCAGGAAATTATTACAATGCTTTAGGCTGGGCTTTTGCCCGGGGAAAAGGAAAGGACATCCACGCCTTTGAGAAGGAGGAAAAGATTTTTGCCTCCTGTGCAGGAGCCGCCATTTACAGGAAAAAGATTTTTAAAGAAATCGGTTATTTCGATGAGGAGCACTTTGCCTATCTGGAAGACACAGACGTGGGCTTTCGGGCGCGCATCCAGGGTTATGAGAACTGGTATGCCCCAAAAGCAAAGGTGTATCACGTGGGAAGCGGCACAAGCGGCTCCCGTTACAACCAGTTTAAAACAAGATATTCATCCAGAAATAACGTTTATCTGATCTATAAAAACATGCCCTTTTTGCAGATACTTTTAAATCTACCGTTTTTAACGGTGGGATTTGGGATCAAAATATTGTTTTTCCTTTTGAAAGGAATGGGAAGAGAGTACCTGGCAGGAATCAAAAATGGACTGCAGATCAGCAAAAAGGAGAGAAAAGTACCATTTTCCATGAAAAATCTTCCCAATTATGCGAAGATTCAGATAGAGCTTTGGGTGAATATCGTCCGCAGATTTCTGCAATGATTTTACAAAAAAATGCGGTTTCATAAAATTTTTATAGATTGCCAGGGAAGATTTTGTTGCAATTATGTTTCATATATTATAAGATAAAAGCAATGAAAAGAAACAGAGGTGGCAGAGATTGATAAAGGATAACCAGAAAAATTTCAGTCGTCTCCATGTAGTCATAGATGCTTGTGTAATTACATTATCTTATATGTGTGCCTGGGCAATACGATTTGTAGGACCTTTTGCCGCAACAGCAGTAAGGGCGAGGTCTTTTGAACAATATATGTCTGCCCTGCTTTTTATTGTACCGATATATCTGCTGCTGTATCATGCGTTTACCTTATATACACCTATGCGGATGCAGGGACGCCGTCTTGTTTTGTCGAATATTATCAAGGCGAATTCACTGGGCATACTGGTTACCACATTCATCCTGTACAACATCGAGGAGGGAGATATCTCACGTTCGATGCTGTATATGTTTTATGGAATCTGTATTGCAGCAAGCTGGTGCGCCCGGATGCTGATTTTTTATACCCTGCGCAATATGCGCAAAAAGGGTCTGAATCAGAAACAGGTGCTTTTGGTGGGCTACAGCCGTGCGGCGGAGGAATACGTTGACCGGATGCAGCAGAATCCCCAGTGGGGCTATGTGGTGCGAGGGATCCTGGATGATAATGTACCTTCAGGTACTACGTATAAGGGCGTCAAAGTCATCGGAAGAATTGCAAATCTGATGGTGATTCTGCCCACAAGCCGTCTGGATGAGATCGCAATTACGCTGGGATTGAGTGAATACTACCGTCTGGAGGAGATTGTGGCGCTCTGTGAAAAGTCGGGAGTACACACAAAATTTATTCCGGATTATAATAAGATCATTCCGACAAAACCGTATACCGAGGACATTCTGGGTCTTCCGGTTATTAATATACGTTATGTTCCGCTGAGCAACACCTTTAACGCTATGGTAAAAAGAGTTGTGGATGTGGTGGGTTCCATACTGGCGATTATAGTTTCTTCGCCATTGATGCTGGTAATGTGCGTGCTGATCAAGGTGACATCGCCCGGACCGCTTATCTACCGGCAGGAGAGAGTTGGCCTGCATAACAGGACCTTCTGGATGTACAAGTTCCGCTCTATGGAGGTGCAGCCGGAGGCTGAGGAGAAAAAAGCCTGGACGGTAAAAAATGACCCGAGAGTGACAGGAATCGGACGATTTATGCGCCGGACAAGCATTGATGAGCTTCCGCAGCTTTTTAACATCCTGAAGGGTGATATGAGTCTTGTGGGACCCAGGCCGGAGCGGCCCTTTTTCGTGGAAAAATTCCGGGAGGAAATTCCGCGCTATATGGTGAAGCACCAGGTGAGGCCGGGACTGACCGGATGGGCGCAGGTAAACGGTTACCGGGGCGATACATCCATTCGTAAGAGGATTGAGTATGACCTTTATTATATCGAAAACTGGAGTATTGGCTTTGATGTAAAAATATTGTTCCTGACAATATTTAAAGGATTTATTAATAAGAACGCGTATTGAGAAAGGAAAAGAAAATGTCAAGACCAGGAAGAAAAAAAAGGACAGCCTTGTTTGTTTTGGAAATTATCCTTTTGCTGCTGTTTATCGGCGGACTGTATGTCTACGGACAGATTAATTCCAGACTGGACAAGATTGAAACGCCTGTATTTGATGAAAGCAAAGTTGTAACTAACGTGACAGCACCGGAGATGACAGGATATACGACTTATGCCCTGTTCGGCATTGACCACCGTTCTGTAAATAAGGCACTGGGGGCCGATAACAGCGATACGATGATTATTGCCAGTGTGAATAATGATACCAAGGATGTAAAGCTGGTTTCTGTTTACAGAGATACGCTTCTTGATATTGGAAATGATACCTATACCAAGGCAAATGCGGCTTATGCTTACGGCGGGCCCGAGCAGGCTATTTCCATGCTGAATACTATGCTGGACCTTAATATTACGGACTATGCAACTGTAGATTTCAATGCAATGGTGGCTGCTATTGATGCGTTGGGCGGTCTGGATATTCCGATGTCCTATGCAGAGCTTGTATTTATGAATGACTACTGTGTGGAGACTTCTGTGGAGACCGGGGCAAGCTATACACCCATTGAGCTTCCGGAGAGACCGGAGGATATCGAGGCAACTTTGGGCGAATATCATCTGAACGGCGTCCAGGCTGTTTCCTACTGCCGTATCCGTTATACGGCCAGCCTGGATATGGGACGTACCGAGAGACAGCGAAGAGTTATCCAGATGATGGTGCATAAGGCGAAAAAAGCAGGATTAACCACCATATTCAAAATCATGGATGATGTATTCCCGTTGGTAAAGACCTCCCTTAGCAAAACTGCGATCCTGAATATGATACCGACTGTGATCGGATACAGCATTGATGATACGGTTGGTTTCCCATCTAAGTACAAGTTTGCAAATATAAAAGCAGGAAGCATTATTGTGGCGGACACCCTCATTGACAATGTTGTCGAGCTGCACAAATTCCTGTATGGAGATACTGAGGGCTATATTCCGTCTCAGAATATTCAGGATGCAAGCAACAGAATCCTGGAAATCGTTGGCGGTGCAGATACTCTGGTTGATCAGGCTCCTGTTTCCGAGGATGATACGGATAACGGCGGAGAAGTGGTATGGCAGGGAGACGGCAGCGGTAATTACAATTATACCGATTATACAGATTACGAAGATCCTGGAACCGGAGGCGGAGATTACACAGACCCTGGAACCGGAGGTGGTGACTATACGGATCCGGGAGATGGAACCGGAGGCGGAGATTACACAGACCCGGGAACGGGAGGCGGTGACTACGAAGATCCTGGAACCGGGGGCGGCGACTATACAGATCCGGGAACCGGAGGTGGTGACTATACGGATCCGGGAGATGGAACCGGAGGCGGAGATTACACAGATCCGGGAGACGGTGGTGGAGGAGACATCACCTATGAAGATATGACCGGCTGGGATGACGGATACGCAGAACCTGCTGAAGCCGCAGAAACTGCAGAACCCACAGCCTAAGAAGTTACAAAATAAAGCAGAGGACCATCCAGGCTTTGGATGGTCCTTTTCTAAACGGAGGAAAAGAAAATGAAGTCAGTGGATGTGATCATTCCCACTTGTTATCCGGGAAAGGAATTCGGAAGGCTGTTGGAGCTGCTGATCAAGCAGAGTTATCCAATTGACCACATTCTGGTGATGAATACAGAGGAACAGGGATGGAATCCTGACTGGGAAAAAAAGTACCCGAAGCTTTGCGTATACCATGTGAAAAAGTCGGAATTTGACCATGGCGGTACGCGGCGAGAGGCTGCTTTTATCTCAAAGGCAGACATTATGGTTTTTATGACCCAGGATGCCCTTCCTGCCAACAAAGAACTGATAAAAAATCTGATCCGTCCCATTGAGGAGGAAAAAATGGTGGGGGCTGCCTACGCCAGACAGCTTCCCAAAAAAGACTGCCGTTTTCTGGAGCGCTACACCAGGTCTTTTAATTATCCTGAAAAATCCTCTGTAAAGTGGGAGAAGGATACGGGCACTTATGGAATTAAAACATATTTTTGTTCCAATGTGTGCGCAGCCTATGACAAAAACATCTACACGGAAACAGGTGGTTTTGTAGAACACGCCATTTTTAACGAAGACATGATCTATGCGGGAACCATGGCGAAAAAAGGTTATGGAATTGCTTATGCGGCTGATGCCTGTGTTTATCATTCACACAATTACTCCTGCATCCAGCAGCTTCACAGAAATTTTGACCTGGGGGTTTCCCAGGCAGAGCATCCGGAAATCTTTGCTTCCGTTCCATCTGAGGGAGAGGGGTTTCGGCTGGTTAAAAAGAGTCTGGGATATCTTGTAAAAACAGGACATTTCTGGCTGGTTCCCCAGCTTGTGGGCCAAAGCGGTTTCAAATATGTGGGATATTTCCTTGGCAAGCGCTATAAAAAGCTTCCGAAAGGTCTGGTAAATGCCTGCACTATGAACAAAGCATACTGGGTAAATAAGGTTAAATAACTGTCACCGTTTCTTAAAACATCTATCACAGTTTGAACACAATTGGTTGATAAACTGATTTCATCAATAAGATATATGGGATACCAGGATGAAGGGAGCAAAAACATGAGCGATGAAATGAGATGGGATCAGGACGCCGCCCCCATGGATGAAAATACAAGAAGAGACGAAAATAAAGACGAAAATGTGACCTATCATTATAAATTTACAAAAGGTGTAATGGATACAGGCGATACAAAGGACAGTACGGAGACACCCCCCAGATATGCACATTATCAGGTGAGCCAGGAGGAGCCCGAGGATAGCGGCAGCGGCAAAACAACGGAGAAACGTCATCGCCGTACTGCCGGCAGAAAGAGAGAAGCAGGGACTTTCCGAAAGAATGTTGGGCCGGTAATATCACTGGCAGTGGTTTTCGGTCTTGTTGCCGGAGCGGTATTTCAGGGAGTAAACAGGATATCGGACAGATTCCTGGGTGCATCTGAACAGGTGCCGCTGGCAACGACTGAAACAGTAACAGGCGGAGAATATACCGCGGCCAGTATCGCGGATACAGTCAGCCAGGGCGGTACCGTGGCTGGTGTTGCGCAGGCGGCGATGCCGTCCGTAGTAGCCATTACCTCTGTAAGCATTCAGGAAATCCGCAGCTTTTTCGGATATGGAATGGAATATCCTACTACCGGAAGCGGCTCCGGAATCATAGTTGGAGAGAATGATGATGAACTGCTCATTGCTACAAATAATCATGTGGTGGAGGGCGCTACAACACTGAGCGTATGCTTCATCGGCAGCGATGTGGTAACTGCGGAACAGGAGACACAGAGCTATGCAAGCGGCGATGGGGATTTAAATATTGATGATGCAGTGAGCGCAAAGATCAAAGGAACAGATGCAGACAATGACCTGGCGGTGATTTCCGTAAATAAAAAGGATATCCCGGAAGAAACAATGAATGAGATCAAGATCGCCCAGCTTGGAAGTTCGGATGATCTGATCGTAGGAGAACAGGTAGTTGCTATCGGAAATGCCCTTGGCTACGGTCAGACCGTAACCTCCGGATGGGTCAGCGCCCTGAATAGAACGGTACAGATGAGCAATGGATCGGCTGCGGAATTGATCCAGACGGATGCGGCGATCAATCCGGGAAACAGCGGCGGTGCACTTTTGAATATGCGTGGCGAACTGATCGGAATCAACTGTGCAAAATATGCTTCGAATACAGTTGAGGGAACAGGATATGCCATTCCTATCTCCAAGGCACAGCCTATTCTGGAGGAGCTGATGAACCGCAAGACACGGGATAAGGTGGACGACCAGTCAAAGGCAGCTTATCTGGGTATAAAACCAGCGGATCTGACTACGGAAGCTATCCGAATGTACAATATGCCTTCCGGTGCTTTTGTGATGGAGGTTACTGCCGGAGAAGCTGCCGATGCGGCCGGGATCCAGAAAAATGACATTATTACAAAATTAGACGGACAGAAGGTCAGCGGAAAAGCGGATTTGAATGATAAGCTGCAGTATTATACTGCGGGAGAAGAGGTTGAAATTGTCGTTGCCAGATTATATAACGGTGAATACCAGGAGGAAACCGTGACCGTGACTCTGGGCACAAGACCATCGGCAGAAGAATAACGGTTTCGTAAAGCCATAGAGGATTATGCGGGATGCTGTGAAATAACAGCATCCCACTTTTTATAAAAACTTTATTTCTATATTGATAGAAAGCGTGCTATAATGAACGTAGCTGTAATTTTGAGAAAGGAGTCAATATGACAGACTATTTAGACGATAAAGAAGACATGATCGAGGAAAATGCGGATAGCAGACAGGATGACAGGAATAAAGATGAGTATGAGAGGTTCTGCTTTCTCTGCCGCAGGCCGGAGAGCCAGACGGGCAAGATGATAGAGCTTCCCAATAATATACATATCTGCAGCGATTGTATGCAGAAGAGCTTTGATACCATGACAACCCAGATGAACAACGGCAAGCTGAATTATTCAGACCTTTTGAATATGCCGAATATCAGCATGATCGATCTGAGCAATTTCCAGGGAACAGCGCCCCAGCCGAAAAAAATAAAAAAGAAAAAGGCTCAGGAAAAGCCAGCCATTGACTTAAAGAAAGTTCCGGCACCGCACAAGATCAAGGCAACACTTGACGATTATGTGATCGGGCAGGAAAAGGCGAAAAAGGTCATGTCCGTGGCTGTTTACAACCACTATAAACGGGTAGCAGCAGATGCCATGGATGAGATTGAGATAGAGAAATCCAACATGCTGATGATCGGGCCTACAGGCAGCGGTAAGACTTATCTTGTAAAGACGCTGGCAAAGCTTCTGGATGTACCCCTTGCTATAGCGGACGCTACTTCCCTGACAGAAGCAGGATATATTGGCGATGACATTGAGAGTGTGGTTTCCAAGCTTTTGGCGGCAGCAGATAATGATGTGGAAAAGGCAGAGCATGGAATTATCTTTATTGACGAGATCGATAAGATTGCAAAGAAGAAAAACACAAATCAGAGGGATGTCAGCGGCGAGGCGGTTCAGCAGGGTCTGCTGAAGCTTCTTGAGGGAAGCGAGGTGGAGGTACCTGTGGGAGCCAACAGCAAAAATGCTATGGTCCCTATGGTCACGGTAAATACCAGAAATATTCTTTTCATCTGCGGCGGCGCATTTCCGGATTTAGAGAGCATCATCAAGGAAAGGCTGAATAAACAGGCTTCCATTGGTTTTTATGCGGATTTGAAGGATAAATATGATAACGATCCGCATATTCTGGAAAAGGTGACTGTGGACGATATCCGCAGCTTCGGTATGATCCCGGAATTTATCGGACGTCTGCCTGTGATCTTTACCCTGCAGGGGCTGACAGAGGATATGCTGGTACAGATACTGAAGGAGCCGAAGAATGCCATTCTTAAGCAATATCAAAAGCTTCTGGCTTTGGATGAGGTGAAGCTGGAATTTGAGGATGGTGCGCTGCGCGCAATTGCGGCAAAAGCCATGGAGAAAAAAACAGGAGCCAGAGCACTGCGTGCAATCCTGGAGGAATATATGCTTGATATCATGTACGAAATTCCAAAGGATGACAGCATCGGTCAGGTTATCATAACCAGAGAGTATATCGATGGAACGGGCGGCCCGAGGATTCTTCTGCGGGGGCAGGAGGTTCCGCTTTTGTGCAGTGCCGAATAAGGAGTAACAATAGGCAAACTATTTTAATGTAAAGGAGACAGGAGCTATGGGATACGATTTTTTTGATGAATTGAGCAATACGATCACAAGGACAAGTAAGGATCTGAGCAAACGTGCAGGCCAGATCTACGAGGCACAGAAGATACGGAACCGCCTTGCGGGAGAAGAACATATGGTAGAGAAGCTGAAAGCCGATATGGGCAACCTGCTCTATCAGCGTTACAAAGACGGTGGGGAAATCGATGAGGAGCTGAAGGTTATCTGTGAGGAGATCGACCAGCACATGCAGATCATTGCGGGCTACCGGGATGCAGCAGCAGAGATTAAAGGACGTAAGATCTGTCCGGCATGTGAGAAGGCAGTAGACAGAAGCGTATCCTTCTGCCCCTATTGCGGCGCACCCTGTCCTACACCGGAACCGGAGAAGGCAGAGGGAGAGGTTGTAGACACGGAAGGAAATCCCTGTGACTGCGGGAGCGATGAGCCTGCAGAGGAAGCAGGCGAGCCGGAGACAGCCGGGGAAGAGGCAGTATCAGAAGAAACAGAGCAGCCCGCAGAAACAGCAGCGGACGAGAGCGTGGAACAGGAAATCCCAAAACCAGTGGAAGAGGAAGTGAAGTCTGAATGATGGGAATTCTCCTCATAGGCGGAATTTTTATTCTGGATTACAAGCTGAAGGAACGGGTGGACAGCACCTGCCTTCAGGGAAGTAACCGGGAATTTTTGGGAGGAAGGGTAATCCTCCGGAATTGCCACAATGAAGGGGCTGCTTTTGGAATGTTTAAGCTTGGAAAAGAGAATTGTCTGGAACTGTCCTCCGTGGCTTTGGGAGGCGTTCTGGGAGAATATCTGCGCCAGGTTTTACATGGCGGCAGAAAGCTTTCCAGGGCAGGTCTTGCCATGATCCTCGGGGGAGGCTTAAGCAATTATGTGGACCGCAGAAACAAAGGATATGTCACAGATTACGTGAGCTTTGGGGTAAAGAATGAGAAAATCAGAAAGCTTGTGTTCAATATTTCTGACTTCTGTATCATGGGCGGTGCTTTTCTGTGGCTATTGGGTTCATTTCTGCCAAAAAGAAAAAAATAGAAATTTTTTGAATTTTTTTCGATTTTCCTGTTGACATTTTTTCTGAGATGAGGTATTATAATCAAGCAGTCGCGAAACAGCGATTGATAAACAGAAATGCAGGAGTGGCGGAATTGGCAGACGCGCAGGCTTCAGGTGCCTGTGGTCGCAAGATCGTGTGGGTTCAAGTCCCATCTCCTGCATTCTTTTTTGTCTGTAGAAGAGAACATTCAGCTTGAATCCTGCAGCAGCATATGCTATAGTATAAGTGAGGAACAACCGCCCACAAGGGGTTGACCTCGTAAGTTTAGTTTTTTAAGCCGCCCTTACTCGCCAAAGTACAAGGGCGGTTTTGCTGTGTTAATGACTGATCAAATAAATGAAGGTCAGTAACGCAATAATGAATAAACCAAACTGCATCAAATCATTGAAGTCAAATTGATTTTTCATCCGCATCACCTCCCACCTTATGTAAAATGAAAGGCCAAGCCACCCTGTAACACGATTGTTCCGTGCAAACAGTATAGCACGATTTGGACTGATCCACAAGGCGGAATCGTATTGAACGCCCCGGAGTAAAATCCGGGGCGAAAATATTTTGAGTGTAACAGAATTATTTTTAGCGTGCGATTCTGTTGAAAAAAGACATAGCTTGTGATACAATCTTGAAGATTTAGGATAAAATAAGAGAAACGTAAGAAAGGGAGATTGTATGAAAGCATTTCTGATATTAGAAGACGGCCATGTTTTTACCGGAACCAGTATCGGTTCAACCAGGGAAGTCATCAGTGAAATCGTCTTCAATACTTCCATGACCGGTTATCTGGAAGTAATGACCGACCCATCGTATGCAGGACAGGCAGTCTGCATGACTTATCCTTTGATTGGAAATTATGGAATCTGCTATGACGACCAGGAATCCGGAAAACCCTGGATCGATGGTTTTATCGTCCGTGAATTATCCCGAATTCCCAGCAATTTCAGAAGCGTGGACACCATTCAGCATTTCTTAAATAAACATGATATTCCAGGCATCGCCGGAATTGATACCCGAGCATTAACGAAAATCCTTCGCGAAAAAGGTACCATGAACGGTATGATTACGGTCAATGAAAATTATGACTTAGATGCAATCATCCCCCAGTTAAAAGCATATACAACAGGAAAAGTAGTAGAAAAGGTAACCTGCCGCGAAAAAGAGATTTTAAAAGGCGACGGTCCTAAGGTTGCGCTTATGGATTTTGGGGCAAAACGGAACATTGCCCGTTCCCTGAATGAAAGAGGCTGCCAGGTGACCATTTATCCGGCACTTACCACAGCGGAGGAGATCTTACGAGATGATCCGGACGGCATCATGCTGAGCAACGGCCCTGGAGATCCAAAAGAATGCACCTCCATCATCAAAGAGGTAAAGAAGCTTTATGACTCCCAGGTTCCCATCTTTGCCATCTGTCTGGGACATCAGCTTATGGCACTGGCAACAGGCGGAGACACCTATAAGATGAAATACGGACACAGAGGCGGAAACCACCCTGTAAAGGATCTGGAAACCGGAAGAGTATACATCTCTTCCCAGAATCACGGCTATGTAGTGGATGCAAAAGCTCTGGAGGAGAAAAAAATCGCACACGCTGCATTTGTGAACGTCAACGACGGCACCAATGAGGGGATGGCATATGAAGGGAAAAACATTTTCACCGTACAGTTCCATCCGGAGGCGTGCCCGGGACCGCAGGATTCCGGCTATTTATTTGACAGATTTATTAATATGATGGGAGGGAACAAATAATGCCGAAGAATAAAGACATCAAAAAGGTACTTGTTATTGGCTCCGGCCCTATCATCATCGGTCAGGCTGCTGAGTTTGACTACGCAGGAACCCAGGCGTGCCGTTCCCTGAAGGAAGAGGGCATGGAGGTGGTCCTTCTGAACTCCAACCCGGCTACCATTATGACTGATAAGGACATTGCAGACAGAGTTTACATTGAGCCGCTGACTGTGGAAGTGGTAGAGCAGCTTATTATCAAAGAAAAACCAGACAGCGTCCTTCCCACACTGGGAGGTCAGGCAGGTCTGAACCTTGCCATGGAGCTGGACGAAAAAGGCTTCTTAAAGGAGCACAATGTCCGTCTGATCGGAACCACTGCTGAGACCATCAAAAAGGCAGAGGACCGTCAGGAATTTAAAGATACCATGGAAAAAATCGGAGAGCCGGTTGCAGCGTCAAAGGTCGTTACCACTGTGGAGGACGGTCTTGCATTTACCAATTCCATCGGCTATCCGGTTGTTCTGCGTCCCGCTTATACCCTTGGAGGAAGCGGCGGCGGTATTGCCAACAACGAATACGAGCTTCGTGAGATCCTGGAAAACGGCCTTCGTCTTTCCCGCGTGGGAGAGGTTCTGGTAGAACGCTGTATTGCAGGATGGAAGGAGATCGAGTACGAGGTAATGCGCGACAGCGCCGGAAACTGCATCACGGTTTGTAACATGGAGAACATTGATCCGGTAGGCGTTCACACAGGTGACTCCATCGTAGTAGCTCCCTCCCAGACACTTGGGGATAAGGAATACCAGATGCTCCGTACCTCTGCCCTGAACATTATCACTGAGCTTGGCATTACAGGCGGCTGTAACGTGCAGTACGCTCTGAAGCCGGACAGCTTTGAATACTGTGTCATTGAGGTAAATCCCCGTGTAAGCCGTTCTTCTGCTCTGGCAAGTAAGGCGACGGGATATCCCATTGCAAAGGTTGCGGCAAAGATCGCGCTGGGCTACACCCTGGATGAGATTCCAAACGCCATTACAGGAAAAACCTATGCAAGCTTTGAGCCGATGCTGGACTACTGTGTTGTAAAAATCCCGCGTCTGCCGTTTGACAAGTTCATCACCGCAAAGAGAACCCTGACCACCCAGATGAAGGCTACCGGAGAGGTTATGAGTATCTGCCATAACTTTGAAGGTGCGCTGATGAAGGCCATCCGTTCCCTGGAGCAGCATGTGGACAGCCTGATGTCCTACGACTTCACACAGCTTACGGATGAGGAGCTTCTGGAGGAGATGGAGATCGTGGATGACCGCAGGATCTGGAAGATCGCAGAAGCAATCCGCCGGGGAATGCCCCAGTCCATGATCCACGACATTACAAAGATCGACCTCTGGTTTATTGATAAGATCGCCATTCTGGTAGGTATGGAAACCGCCTTAAAGACAAGAAAGCTGACGAGAGAGCTGCTTCTGGAAGCAAAACGTCTGGAATACCCGGACTACCTGATCGCGCGTCTGACAGGGAGAACCGAGCAGGAGATCAAGGACATGCGCGCAGAGTACGGCATTCGTGCAGCTTACAAAATGGTTGATACCTGTGCCGCTGAGTTTGCAGCAGCAACACCGTATTACTACTCCGTATACGGCGATGGAGAGACAGAGAATGAAGCGGTTGCCACGCCGGATAAAAAGAAGATCCTTGTTCTTGGTTCCGGTCCCATCCGGATCGGACAGGGTATTGAGTTTGACTTCTGCTCTGTTCATTGTACCTGGGCATTTGCAAAGGAAGGCTTTGAAACCATTATCATTAATAACAACCCGGAGACCGTCAGCACTGACTTTGACATTGCGGACAAGCTGTACTTTGAGCCGCTGACTCCCGAGGATGTGGAAAATATTGTAAATATTGAGAAACCGGACGGTGCGGTTGTGCAGTTCGGCGGACAGACTGCGATCAAGCTTACCGAGGCTCTCACAAAGATGGGTGTAAAAATCCTGGGAACCTCCGCAGAAAATGTGGATGCAGCCGAAGACCGAGAACTGTTTGACGAGATCCTGGAGCAGTGCCGGATCCCAAGACCAAAGGGACATACGGTTTTCACAGCAGAGGAAGCAAAGAAAGCTGCAAACGATCTGGGATATCCGGTTCTGGTACGTCCTTCTTACGTACTGGGCGGCCAGGGCATGAGAATCGCAGTCAGCGATGAGGATGTAGAGGAATATATCGGCGTGATCAATCAGATTGCCCAGGAGCATCCGATCCTTGTAGATAAATACCTGATGGGAAAAGAGATCGAGGTGGATGCGGTCTGCGACGGCGAGGAGATCCTGATCCCAGGTATTATGGAGCATATTGAGCGCGCAGGTATCCATTCCGGTGACAGTATTTCCGTATATCCTGCAAAGACCATCAGCGAGACAGCGAAGGCAACGATAGCAGAGTACACACGCCGTCTGGCAAAGGCCCTTCATGTTGTGGGTATGATCAACATCCAGTTTATTGTGTGCGGCGAGGAGGTTTATGTCATTGAGGTGAATCCGCGTTCCAGCCGTACAGTACCTTATATCAGCAAGGTAACAGGAATTCCGATCGTACCTCTTGCCACTAAGGTTATTCTGGGCCACAAATTAAAGGATATGGGCTATGAGCCGGGCTTACAGCCGGAAGCAAAGCATATTGCCATCAAGATGCCTGTATTCTCCTTTGAGAAGATCCGAGGCGCGGATATCAGCCTTGGACCGGAAATGAAATCGACAGGTGAGTGCCTTGGCATTGCGGAAACCTTTAATGAAGCTTTGTATAAAGCCTTCCTGGGAGCCGGAATCCGACTGCCGAAGCATAAGAACATGATTATTACGGTCAGGGATGAGGAAAAAGAGGACGTTGTTCCCATTGCAAAAAGATTTGAAGCTCTGGGCTACCGCATTTATGCCACCAGGGGAACCGCAAGGGCATTAAAGGAAAATGGCGTGAGAGTGATCCGTACCAACAAGCTGGAGCAGCCTTCTCCGAACCTTATGGACCTGATCCTGGGACATAAGATTGACGTGGTAATCGACATTCCGCCGCAGGGTATCGAGCATCAGAAGGACGGCTTTGTGATCCGCCGCAATGCCATTGAGACAGGTGTGAATGTGCTTACAAGCCTGGATACTGCGGAGGCTCTGGTTACCAGTCTGGAGAATACAGACGTAAATAACCTGACGCTGATCGACATAGCAACCATAGCGAGACGGTAGATTGAGGCGCAAAAAAATAATTTTTTAAGTTTACGAACAGAATAATGTGTAATATACTTAAGAGGACGGGGAAGCATTTTTATCTCCGTCCTCGTTCTAATAAAGAGAACCTGTAAAGAGAAAGGGGAACAAATGAGCGTTATAGAATTTTTAAAGGTAATCCTGCTTGGCATTGTGGAGGGAATCACAGAATGGCTTCCCATCAGCAGCACCGGGCACATGATACTTGTGGATGAGTTTATTAAGCTGGATGTGTCGAAGGACTTTAAGGACGTATTTATGGTGGTGATCCAGCTTGGAGCCATCCTTGCGGTGGTGGTGCTATATTGGAATAAGCTGTGGCCATTTTACATAAAAAAGCTTCCAAGGCGCACAGAGCTTGCGATTAAGAAAAAGCCTAAGTGGGCACAGGTCATTCTTACTTTTGTGGAACGGTTCTGCGATAAGGAGAAATGGATCCTGTGGTTTAAGATCGTAGTGGCCTGTATTCCGACTATTGTGATCGCATTGCCATTTAATGACGTGATCGAAGAAAAGTTTATGAACTATGTTGTGGTTGCAATTGCGCTGATCGTATATGGTGTTCTGTTTATCGTGATCGAGAATTACAATCATAAGAGAACACCTTCCTGCACAAGCATTGAGGATCTATCCTTTAAAACGGCCTTTCTCATCGGCTGTTTCCAGGTGCTTTCTGTGGTGCCGGGAACCTCACGTTCCGGTTCCACTATCATCGGCGGAATCCTGGTGGGAACCTCCCGTACTGTGGCAGCGGAGTTTACCTTCTTTTTAGGGATTCCGGTTATGTTCGGTGCCAGCCTTTTGAAGATTGTAAAATTCGGTCTGGCATTTACTACCACAGAGGTGATCATATTGCTGGTGGGCATGGTGGTAGCGTTCGTGGTATCCATTCTTGCAATTAAATTCCTGATGGGATACATAAAGAAGCACGATTTCAAGGCATTCGGCTGGTACAGGATCGTTCTTGGTGTTCTTGTATTGGGATACTTTATTGGAAAAACATTGTTATCATAAAGAGAGGTACATACTATGGGAAAATACGTGATGGCGTTGGACCAGGGAACCACAAGCTCGCGCTGTATCCTGTTTGACAAACAGGGGAATATGTGCAGTGTGGCGCAAAAAGAATATACCCAGTTTTACCCAAAACCGGGCTGGGTGGAGCATGATCCCCATGAAATCTGGTCCTCACAGATGTCCGTAGCCATTGAAGCCATGGGGAAAATTGGCGCCGATGCGCAGGATATTCACTCTATCGGCATCACCAACCAGAGGGAAACAACCATTGTCTGGGACAAAAGAACGGGAAATCCCATTTACCCGGCTATTGTGTGGCAGTGCCGCAGAACGGCGGATATGATCGATGAGCTGGAAAGGGATGGATTTACTGAGACGATCCGGAAAAAGACGGGGCTGATTCCAGATGCCTATTTTTCCGGTACAAAGATCAAATGGATTCTGGACAATGTTTATGGCGCCCGGGAGGAGGCAGAAAAGGGCAACCTGCTGTTCGGTACTGTGGACACCTGGCTGATCTGGAAGCTGACAAAGGGAGAGGTACATGTGACGGATTACACCAATGCGTCCCGTACCATGCTTTTCGACATACATAAAATGCAGTGGGATGAGGAAATCCTGAAGCGTCTTGAAATCCCTGCCTGTATGCTGCCTGAGGTAAAGCCCAGCAGTTGTGTTTACGGCTATACAAATGAAAACCTGATCGGCGGCAGGATTCCCATAGCGGGAGCGGCAGGGGACCAGCAGTCTGCTCTGTTCGGACAGTGCTGTTTTGATTCGGGAGATGTAAAGAATACATATGGCACAGGCTGCTTCTTACTGATGCACACTGGGGAAAAGGCCGTGGAATCCAGTCATGGGCTACTTACGACCATCGCAGTGAACGGGGACGGAACCCCGGGCTATGCACTGGAGGGAAGTGTGTTTGTGGCAGGAGCGGCTATTCAATGGCTGCGCGATGAAGTGGGCATTCTGGAAAATGCGCCCGCTTCCGAAAAATATTGTCTTTCTGTGCCGGATACCAACGGCGTGTATGTGGTTCCGGCCTTCACAGGGCTGGGTGCGCCATACTGGGACCAGTATGCCAGAGGCGCGATCCTGGGACTTACCAGAGGTGCTGGAAAAGCGCATCTGATCCGTGCCACCGTGGAATCCCTGGCTTACCAGGTAAATGATGTGATCGTGGCAATGGAAAAGGATGCGGGAGTGCATTTAAGCTCTCTGAGAGTTGACGGAGGAGCAAGCGCCAATAACTTCCTGATGCAGTTCCAGGCAGATCTTCTGGATTCAGAGGTGGTACGGCCAAGCTGCATTGAGACAACGGCGCTGGGAGCCGCTTATCTGGCGGGACTTGCCACGGGATTCTGGAAGGATTCGGAGGAATTGAAGCAGAACTGGGCTGTAGGGAAGTCCTTCCATTCCACCATCACAAAAGAGGAACGTCAGAGGAAGCTTAAAGGTTGGAATAAAGCTGTAAAGTGTACCTTTGACTGGGCAAAAGAGGAATAGTATTGGATTATTAAGGGGAGTGATCGTTATGAGATACAAGAAGACAGTTATGATGCTTGCAGCAGGATTGGCTCTTATGACAGCAGGCTGCGGAAAGAAGGATAAGGCAGCAGAAATTACGCCGACTCCTGTTCTGGCGGTAACAGCCACACCCACACCTGTACCGGCAACGCCTACGCCAATGCCCACCGCCACATCTGCACCGCGCATGATCGGAACAAAAACAGCAGGGTCCAAATTTATCTACCTCACCAACAATACGGAAGGCAGGATTCGCGGACTTTATATAAAGTCCTCCGACAGTGGGGAGTGGGGAAAGAATCTCATCACCGGAGAAAGCTCCGTGAAGGCAGCAGAGCAGGTTCGGATGTATTACCAGTCTCAGTCAGGGGAGGATGTCACATATGACATGCGTTTCGTGGATGCAAACAGTAATACATATGAGATTTACAATGTGAAGCTCTTCGATATGGAAAGGGCAAGCCTGAAAAAAGATAGTGACCAGGGAATTTATTACCTGACATACATGAGTCTTAGTTCAAAAAGTGAAAAAGATACAAAAGATAATTATACCAGCAGCTACGACTCTGGCAATGATGTTGATGATGATGACAGTGATGTGCCCATCCAGTATTACGATAATCCGGGAACAGATAATTCCGATTCTGATGACAGTAGTGATGATTCTGATTATCATTATGACCATGATGTTGTCGGAGGAGATGACAGCGATGATAGTGATGATGACAGCGACGACAGTGATGACGACAGCAGCGATGACAGTGATTCCGGAGATTCCATTGTATGGGATGAAAACGGAGAGTGGAGCCAGGGATGAGAAAGAAAAAGGTCCTGCCAGGCAATGGCAGGGCCTTTTTCTAATCAGTTCCTTTGGAATACTTAATATAATCCACCACCATCATGGCAAGCTTGAAGGTCAGGGCATCCTCAAAGGTTCGGATATCCAGACCAAATTTTTTCTGTAGCTTTTCAAAACGGTATACAAGAGTATTGCGGTGTACATAAAGTTGTCTTGAGGTTTCTGAGAGATTCAGGTTATTTTCAAAGAAGGTACGGATAGTGATCAGGGTTTCTTCATCAATGGAATCCAGGGATTCTTCCTTGAAAAATTCGTCAATGAACATTTCGCAGATATCGACAGGAAGCTGGTAGATCAGCCTTCCGATTCCAAGGCGGTTGTACCCGAAAACGTTTTTTTCAGCATAAAAGATTTTTCCTACTTCAAGTGCAGTCCGTGCTTCCTTGTATGCGCTGGAAAGCTGCTTGATATCAGCGGCTATATTGCCGTATGCTACCCATGCGGAAGTCATGGCCTCGGTGTTCAGCATGTCTACCAGCATGTGAGCGGTTCCCCGCAAAGTGTCATAAGAATCCGTATCCTGCAGCTCCCGTACAATAATAATTCCCGAATCATCGATTGCAGTGATAAAATCCTTTGTCCTGGCAGAGAAAATATTGCGGATGGTAGCCAGCGCATTTTCGTCTTTATTCTGCTTTGTTTCCACCAGAAATACAGCTCTCCGTACAGAGGTGGAGATGTGCAGCTTCTTTGCACGGTTAAAGGCATCTACCTCCCCATAATTATCCAGCAGGAGATTCTGCATAAAAACATTTTTATCGCTCTTTTCCGCATAAGCCGTGAGCAGGCTTTCAATCTGGCAGACAGCCAGTTCTCCGATGGTAGAAACCGATTCGCCATTTCCCCAGACCACAAGTACATACTGAAGCTGGTGATTTTCAATGATCTTATATAAACAGCATCCGGTGTTTGATACACACAGGGCCGTACTGTCTTTAAATTCTTCTATTTTGGCGGTGGGAAGCTTTCTGTCGCAGGTTGTAACAAAAATACTGTCGTCTGTATTCAGCAGGCAGAAATCAAGATGGCTGATATTTTTCCAGTCGTCCAGACACTTCTGCAGTATTTGCAATATTTTCATGTGATTATCCTTTCTGTCTGTAGGTGAGCTTTTCACCGGATATCATCTGAAAAAGCCCGGGGAAAAATTCCCCGGGCGGATAGATTTTTCGATATTAGTTGCAGATAACCAGTTCGCTCTCTTTGTCGAAGAAGTGAGATTTTTCCATATCGAAAGCAAATTTGATGGTGTCGCCGGTCTTGGAAGTTGTACGTGGGTCGACTCGTGCTGTAACCTGAGTTCCGTTTACATCGAAGTACAGGAATACTTCGGCACCAAGAAGCTCGTAAACCTTAACGGTAGAAGTCATCGGAGCGCTTGGGCAAGACTCAATAAATGCCTTGGAATCGTGGATATCCTCAGGACGGATACCTAAAACAACAGTTTTGCCAACATAACCGCCATCTTTCAGAGCTTTGCCCTTAGCTGCCGGAACAAGTACATCGTACTCGCCAACTGTTGCGATGATATCATTGCCCTTCTGGGAGATCTTTGCATCCAGGAAGTTCATCTGCGGAGATCCCATGAATCCTGCTACGAACAGGTTGCCTGGCTGATCATACAGGTGCTGAGGTGTATCAACCTGCTGAACGATACCATCTTTCATAACAACGATTCTGGTACCAAGGGTCATAGCCTCTGTCTGGTCATGTGTTACGTAGATGATGGTTGCGCCCAGTCTCTGGTGGATCTTGGAAATCTCGATACGCATCTGTACACGAAGTTTTGCATCCAGGTTGGACAGCGGCTCATCCATAAGGAATAC
Organism: Ruminococcus sp. 5_1_39BFAA; assembly: GCF_964240875.1. Lineage (NCBI taxonomy): Bacteria > Bacillati > Bacillota > Clostridia > Eubacteriales > Oscillospiraceae > Ruminococcus > Ruminococcus sp. 5_1_39BFAA. Next base: position 145,862 of record NZ_CAXSVO010000005.1, read on the forward strand.
CTTAGGATTACGAACGATAGCACGTCCCATAGCAACACGCTGTCTCTGACCACCGGACAGAGCCTTCGGTTTACGATCAAGAAGTTTCTCAAGGTCAAGGATTCTAGCTGCTTCCTTAACTGCTTTGTCGATCTCGTCCTTCGGAACTTTACGAAGTTTCAGACCGAAAGCCATGTTATCATATACTGTCATATGAGGATACAGAGCGTAGTTCTGGAATACCATTGCGATATCACGATCCTTCGGCTCTACATCGTTCATAACCTTATCACCAATTTTTAAGGTACCGCTGGAGATTTCTTCCAGACCAGCTACCATACGAAGAGTAGTAGATTTACCACATCCGGATGGTCCTACAAAGATGATAAACTCTTTGTCTTCGATCTCAAGGTTAAAGTCCTTAACTGCCTGGAAGCCGTTAGGATAAGTTTTGTTAATGTGCTGTAATGATAAACTTGCCATGATTTTTCCTCCAAATTTTTGTTATGGTTAATTAATTACGATGCTCTTTCATCTAGTGCTAGTATAGCGAAAACACGGAAAAAGGGCTAGAGAAGAATCGTACAAACTTTTTTCAGGTTTCTTGTCAATCTGACGAAAAAAACAGAAGCAGTTTTTCGTCAATCTGACAAAGGGCGGTACATGCAGCAGGGCTGGCAAAATCATGGCTAATAGTGCAAAAGGCATGGCGATACATGGTTGTTGCAGGCATGAAAACGTGGTAAATTAAGAATAAAAAGGAAACAGGAGGAAAGTATGAAACCAGATTTAACGTGGCTGGAAGATCCGGAGGTGTTTCAGGTAAACCGTCTGGATGCTCATTCGGATCATCATTATTATGAGTCGGAAATAGATATGGAAAATGGCAGGGAGAGTTTTCGCCAGAGTCTTAATGGAACCTGGCGGTTTGCATGGAGCCGTAATCCAGGGGAGCGTCCTGCGGATTTTTACAAGGAAGATGCGGATATCAGCGGATTCGGGGAGATTCAGGTTCCGGGACATATAGAGCTGCAGGGCTATGATAAAGTTCACTATATCAATAACATGTACCCATGGGAGGGCCATGCCTTTCTGCGGCCACCTCATATTGACTGGGAATTTGATCCGGTTGGAAGCTATGTGAAAGAATTTGACCTGGAAGAAGGACTTTTGGGAAAAAGGATCTGCATTTCTTTTCAGGGAGCGGAGCAGGCAGTCTATGTTTGGCTGAACGGAGAATTTATCGGGTATGCGGAGGACAGCTTCACACCCTCAGAGTTTGATCTGACTGAAAGCATAAAAGAAAAAGGCAACAGGCTGTGTGTGGAGGTCTATAAAAGAAGCAGTGCGGCCTGGATCGAGGATCAGGATTTCTTCCGCTTTTCCGGGCTTTTCAGGGATGTATACCTGTACGCAAAGCCGGAGACACATGTGGAGGATCTGTGGGTAAAGGCAGGGCTTCTCGATGACTATGAAACAGGAACGCTGGAGGTTCTTGTGAAGCTTTCCGGAAATCGGAATGCAAGGCTGGAATGGCTGCTGCAGGACTGTGAGCAAAAGACAGTGGCGGACGGGCTGCTGGAGGAAAAGCAGGCGGATGTGTGGAAAACAGAGCCCGTCATTCTGAAAAAAGTGGAAAAATGGGAGGCAGGAGAGCCTTATTTATACCGTTTGCTGGTGAAGATCACAGATACAGAGGGCAGGCTGGTGGAGATCGTCCCATACAGCGTGGGATTCCGCAGATTTGAGCTGAAAGACAGGATCATGCTGCTCAATGGAAAACGTCTGATCATAAAAGGGGTCAACCGTCACGAATGGAATCCCCGACGGGGACGGTCCATCACGGCAGACGACATGAAAAAGGATATTGAAATTCTGAAAAAGAACAACATCAACGCGGTGCGTACCTGTCATTATCCCAATCAGAGCTTGTGGTATCAGCTTTGCGATGAGGCGGGAATATGTGTAATGGATGAAGCAAATCTGGAGAGCCACGGCTCCTGGCAGAAGATGGGACAGTGCGAACCATCCTGGAATGTGCCGGGCTCCCGGAGCGAGTGGGAAAAATGTGTGGTGGACAGAGCTGCTTCCATGCTGGAAAGGGACAAAAACCATCCTTCCATTCTATGGTGGTCATGCGGAAACGAATCCTATGCGGGAACCTGTATTTTAGCCATGAGCCGTTATTTTCACGAAAAGGATTCCTCAAGGCTGGTACATTATGAAGGTGTTTTCTGGAACCGGGAGTTTGATGAAATCAGTGATGTGGAGAGCCGGATGTACGCTGTACCGGAGGATATCCGGAAATATCTGGAAAACGATCCGCAGAAGCCGTTTTTGCTCTGTGAATATATGCACGATATGGGAAATTCCCTGGGCGGAATGGAAAGCTATATCAGACTTCAGGAAGAGTACCCTATGTATCAGGGAGGATTTATCTGGGATCTCATCGACCAGGCAATCTACCATAAAAACCAGTGCGGAGAAGAGGTGCTGGGCTATGGAGGGGACTTCCTGGACCGTCCTACGGATTATTCATTTAGCGGCAATGGGCTTCTCTTTGCAGATCGGAGGGAAAAGCCTGCCATGCAGGAGGTGCGCTACTGGTATTCGGATGAGGAAAAGAGAAATAAGATCAGAGAAAGAAATAAAGCTCTGCGCAGCCAGGCGGAAGAACGTATTCGCGGATGGAAGGCAGAAAGTCGGGAAAAGCTACTGGCTTCGGATTCTTCCGGGATGAAATTCCAGGTCATACACAGTGATCTGATGCTTGGTATAAAGGGAGATGGGTTCCATTTTATTTTTTCTTATGTGGATGGAGGTCCTGTATCCATTGTGTATAACGGGACAGAATGCCTTTACCGCGCGCCGAAGCCTGCCTTTTGGAGAGCGTCCACAGAGAATGACAAGGGAAACGGTTTTCCGGCAAGAAGCGGCGTATGGCTGACTGCGGACCAGTTTGCGGTGTGCAGAAAATGTCTGGTAACGGAATACGCAGGAAATAAAGTGATGACATTGGAACCATCGGATCTGGCAGGCAGAAAACCAGCGGCTGAGGATTTGGAAAAGGTAAAGATCACATATACCTTTGCCACAGGCACAGTGCCGGAGACGGAGGCGATCATCGATTATACTGTGGACAAAAGCGGAAAAATCCAGGTTGACGCAGAGTACAAGGGACGGGAAGGGCTGCCGGAGCTGCCGCTGTTCGGTGTTCGCTTTGTAATGCCGGAGAAATTAGAGACAGTTGAATGGGAAGGCCTTTCCGGAGAAACATACCCGGACAGAAAGGTCGGAGGCGTTTTTGGAACTCATAGGAGTCCTGTGACTGAACCGGATCATCTTGTTCCGCAGGAGTATGGAAACCATGCGGATACATGCTGGGCAAGAACAGGAGAAATGTGTTTTGTTATGAATGAAAAACCGTTTCATTTTTCAGCAGTTCCCTTTACGGCTGCGGAGCTGGAAAACGCACTGCACAAGGAGGAACTGCCGAAAACAGGAAGAACGGTTGTCAATATCCTGGGCGCCATGAGAGGCGTGGGAGGTATTGACAGTTGGGGGTCGGACGTGGAACCGCAGTATCATGTTTCGGGTGAGGAGGACATCCGATTCTCATTCTTTATCACTTCTACCGATTGTCCTTTACACGAAGCTCATTGACAAACATGCCCTGAAGGGGCTTTGCGTCAAAAAGCTTGACAAACCAGTCGCATTTGCAGAGAAAAAGATAGTAAATGTTCAGTCCGCAGCCATGGAGCGTTTCGTAATTTCCCTGACCTTTGGAAATTATGACATCAGCCTGCTCCAAAAGGCTGTGGGCTTCCCGGCTGATGCCCGGAAGCCAGGTACCGGGAACATCACTTCCGTTTCCCATGACCGTTGTGATCCGGGTAAGACCGCACATTTCAGCATCCTCCATAGTGGCGTCGTTTACAGTGGGGAAGCCCCGCACCAGCACGGTGATTGCGGCATCGGGATATTTTTCTTTCAGGATTTCCACAGCGATCTTATCAAGAAGGATCTCTCCGCAATTGTCTGTAACATATACAAGAGAGGAGGCCTTTTTCATATCCTGGCGGAAGTGGTCATATTCCTTTTCGTCCAGTGTATCTGTGCTTCCTTCTTCGATCAGTGACAGAAGTTTTTCTTTATTTACGTCCGGAATGGCGGAAAAGTCTATATAGTTTCCTACCCGTGCATGTACGAGTGCCGCTTCCAGCGGATCGGCTGCGCAGCGGATTTTCTCTTTCAGTTGGTCTTCAAGCTGCAGCATCAGGGCATTGAAGTCTTTTTTTATTTCCGTAAAGTCTGTCTGAGGAACACCCCAGAACTCTGTAAAATATTTGGAATTTTCAGAAGAAATACTGGGCGCACAATCTTCCGGCCCGGCCTCCGCATATCTGCGAAAAATTTCCTTCATATATGTAACCTTTTTATCTTCATTATCAAATTGACGGATCTTCTGCTCCTGTTTTTTGACCTGACAGAGCATACAGTGTGTGTTTAGCTGCATGGGATTTCCTCCTGTGTCGTTATTTTCATGGTTTTGATTATACACCAAACTCTTCTTTTTTCATATATTATATATCAGCAAAAATAAGGAGGCTGTATTTATGAGAAAAGGTAAGAAAATGGCTGCTGCTGCGCTGGCTGTCCTGTTGGCAGTGACAGCAGTGCCGGCAGGAATTTGCGCAGGAGAGAAGGAAGAAAAGGAATTGACGAAGGTCACCTTAAACGAGGTGGCACATTCTATTTTTTATGCTCCGCAGTATGTGGCGATCGAGGAAGGATATTTTGCGGAGGAAGGGCTTGACCTGGAGCTGGTAACAGGGTTTGGAGCAGACAAAACTCTTACAGCAGTGCTGTCCGGCGAGGCGGATATCGGATTCATGGGTGCTGAGGCATCTATCTACGCTTACCAGGAGGGCGCAAATGACCCGGTGGTAAACTTTGCACAGCTTACCCAGCGCGCCGGGAACTTCCTGGTAGCCCGGGAGGAAATGCCCACCTTTACCTGGAATGACCTGAAGGGCAGCAAAGTGCTTGGAGGTCGAAAGGGTGGTATGCCGGAAATGGTATTTGAGTATATCCTAAAGGAAAACAGCATTGACCCGGAAAAGGATCTGGAAATCGACCAGAGCATTGATTTTGGTTCCACGGCGGCAGCATTTTCAGGCGGGTTAGGGGACTTCAGCGTGGAGTTTGAACCGTCAGCCACCGCCCTTGAAAAAGAAGGAGCAGGCTACGTAGTGGCATCCCTGGGCGTGGATTCCGGCTATGTGCCTTACACCTCCTACAGTGCGAAAACCAGCTTCATGGAGGAAAATCCGGAGGTTATCCAGAGCTTTACAAACGCGCTCCAGAAAGGAATGGAATATGTCCAGTCACACACACCGGAGGAAATCGCAGAGGTGATCGCCCCGCAGTTTGCGGAGACAGACCTGGATACCATTACCGCTATCGTAAAGCGTTATTACGAGCAGGACACCTGGAAGGAAAATCTGGTGTTTGAAAAGGACAGCTTTGAGCTTCTGCAGGATATTCTGGAGAGTGCAGGGGAGCTTTCCGCACGGGTGGATTACGGTGATCTGGTGACAAGAGAGTACGCTGAAAAGGCGGCGGAGTAAAACGAAAAAGAGGTAAATCCCGGCATATTATCCCGGGGGAAATTAAAAACGGGTGCAGCGGCTGTTTTTCAGCCTTCTGCACCCGTTTTAAAGGGTACCTGAGCAGCAGTTAAAAAACATGAGGAAAAGTTTCTTTATGTTCAATTGTGTGAACCGCCATATTCTGTTATGCTGAAAGTGACCCGGACAGACAGTATTTTCTGCCGGGGAATGCAGAGGCCGATGCAATTCTATTATTATAAAATGGAGGACTGAGCATGAAGATTGGTGAAGTGATCAGAAAATACAGGAAAGAAAAGGGGCTGACCCAGGAAGAGCTTGCCGGCCGCCTCGGAGTGACGGCGCCTGCTGTAAATAAATGGGAAAACGGAAATGCCTGCCCAGATATCGGGCTGCTGGCGCCTCTGGCACGGCTTCTGGGAATTACTACCGACACATTACTGTCCTATAAGGAGGACTTAAATGCCCAGGAGATCAAGCATATCCTGGTGACCATTGGGGAAAAGGCAAAAAGCGAGGGCTATGGCAGCGCCTTTCAATGGGCGGAAGCGCAGATACGGGAATATCCCAATTGTACCAGCCTGATCCTTCTGTGCGCCCAGTCACTGGACGGATACCGGTTGTTCTATCAGCCGGAGGACGGAAATTCCTACGATGAGAAGCTTTTGGAATGGTATCTCCGCGCTATGGAAAGCAGGGATTACGGAGAGGTACAGGGGGCTGCCCAGGCACTGTATCAGTTTTACCTGAAAAAAGAAGACTACGAACAGGCCCAGAAATACCTGGACAGGCTTCCAAAGCAGGGGATAGTAAGCCCGAAGCAGATGCAGGCGAACCTGTATGTGAGACAGGGAAAAACAGAGGAAGCCTGGAAACTATATGAAGAAATCCTGTTTGCGGGATTTAATATGCTCAATGGAGCTCTTGGCGGCATCTTCTCCCTTTCTCTCAAGGAACAGGATATGGAGAAGGCGGAAAAAATCGTGGAGAAGCAGAGGGAGCTTGTCCGCATTATGGAAATGGGCAGGTATATGGGGAATATGTCTGAGATGGAACTGAAGATAGCGCAGAAGGATAAAGAAGGCGTTTTGGAGACCCTTTCACAGATAGCGGAAAGCCTGGAGGACATGTACAGCTTTCGGGAATCCTGGCTGTACTCTCATATGAAATTTAATGACACCAGCTCCGGGGAAATCGTTTTGATGCTGACAAAGGCGGTAAAAAACGACAGGGAGCTTGACTTCATCCGGGATGACCCAAGGTATGGAGTGATATTGGAGAAACTGGAAAAATTCCGATAAGATATACCGGATACGTGGCAAAAAGGCGGATCAGGCTTAAAATATGTAAAAATTACAACATATTTCTTGAAACTTTAACATTGCATTCCCGGCATTTCTGTGACATGATAAAAGGCAGGATAAAATGCGCATTTTGTGTGCCTTAGGATAACGTAAATGGCATTTTACGGACAACATGAAAACTCAGGAGGGAGACAATGATCAATAAACGAGAGTGCGGTGTACTGCTTCCCATCAGCAGCCTGCCGTCAAAATATGGGATCGGGTGTTTTTCCAAAAGCGCCTATGAATTTGTGGACCAGCTTAAAGCTGCAGGGCAGGGCTGTTGGCAGATATTGCCCCTTGGTCCCACAAGCTATGGGGATTCCCCCTATCAGTCCTTTTCCACTTTTGCGGGAAATCCTTATTTTATCAGCCTGGAGGATCTGATCGAGGAAGGGGTTCTGACAGAAGAAGAGTGCGATGCCGTTGATTTCGGAATAAAAGAGGATGACATTGATTACGAAAAGCTTTACAAGGGCCGCTATCAGCTTCTTCGCAAGGCATATGAGAGAAGTGAGATTTCCCAGAATCCGGATTTCGTAAAATTTCAGCAGGAGCAGGCTCATTGGCTGAAGGATTATGCCTTGTTTATGGCTGTGAAGGACCGTTTTGAGGGTGTGCCGTGGAGCAAGTGGGCTGAGGATATCCGTCTGCGGTGGCAGAACGCTCTGGATTACTACAGAAGAGAGCTTTACTTTGAGATTGAATTCCAGGAATATATGCAGTTTAAATTCTATGAGCAGTGGGCAAAGCTGAAAGCATACGCAAACAGCAAAAGCATCAGAATTATCGGAGATATCCCCATCTATGTGGCAATGGACAGCGCAGATGCCTGGGCAAATCCCTGGCTTTTCAAGCTGGATGAGAACAACCAGCCTACACAGGTTGCCGGCTGCCCGCCTGACGGCTTTTCCGCAACAGGCCAGCTCTGGGGCAATCCGCTTTATAACTGGGAGGTACATAGAAATTCAGGCTTTGAGTGGTGGATCAAGCGTCTGGCACACTGCTTTAATATGTATGACATTGTGCGGATCGATCATTTCCGGGGCTTTGACGAGTATTATGCCATCCCCTTTGGCGATAAGACCGCAGAAAGAGGCTGGTGGGAAAAAGGGCCCGGCATGGATCTTTTCCGTACCATTTCCTGGAGCCTGGGAGAAAAGGACATCATTGCAGAGGATCTGGGCTTTATGACAGATACGGTAAAGCGTCTGGTAGACGAGAGCGGCTATCCGAATATGAAGGTTATCGAGTTCGCTTTTGACGAGAGAGATACAGGAAATGCCAGTGATTATCTTCCGCACAACTATCCTCAGAATTGTGTGGTTTACACAGGAACCCATGACAATGAAACACTTCTTGGATGGTTCGGGGACATCACGCCGGAAGAAAGAAAAATGGTCCGGGATTATCTTGGAAACTTCCATGATGATGAAAAAGGAATCTGCAAAGCATTGATCCGCCTTGTGATGGGAAGCGTTGCTAACCTGTGTATCATTCCTATTCAGGATTACCTGGTATTGGACAATTCCGCCCGAATTAATCAGCCCTCCACTTTGGGCAAAAACTGGAAGTGGCGTCTGAAGGAAGGTCAGTTTTCAGAGAAGCTTCAGGAGGAGATGCTGACCTTAGCAACCAGATATGGACGGAGAAACTGGAATTAAGAGTTCAAAGGAAATACGAAAAAAGACCGGATGCGTATCCGGCCTTTTTTATGGCACAGAACTAGTCAGAAAAAGACGATATAGCGCAGAAAAAGAAATTCACAAGCCCGGAAAGAACAAATAGGAAATGAGATTAAAAAAAGATATATCGCTAACAAGGCGTATCTGGAAAAAGCTGCGGATACCCTGGAAAAGGCTGAGTTGGATGACGACAAGATGCTGGGAAAATTTATGGAATTTATCAGCGGCGGGATGATAGAGGAGGCACAGCTTCTGTTTCCGGGAGATCAGCTTTTGACGAAAGCAGGGGAAAGGCTGGATATATCAGACAGGATTTCATTTCAGGAAGAAGAGAAAAAGGGTGTTTGTCTTTCCGGGTGTATGGAAGATCCGCTGAATGCGGACAGGAAGATTCTGCGGATTCAGATACCGATCGTACAGGACGGAGAAACAAAGGCGCTGCTGTGGGGAATTATGGACCTGGCAGATTTTCCGGAAATGTTTACCATACGGGGCTACGGAGATGAGATGGAGCTTTATGTAGTGGAAGGAACCACCGGAAACTTCCTTATGGATACCTGGCATGATGAGCTGACTAATATGGATGCGCTGGGAGACAGAAAGGCGGAAAAAGGATACAGCAAGGAACAGATAATTGTTGATTTTAGTGAAGGCAGGGAAGGAACCACCGTATTTTTTTCCAAAAAGGCAGGCGAATATTTCTATTCCTACTATTGTCCCATCGGAGTAGAAGACTGGATGGTCATGATAACCGTGGCGGAGAGCGTTGCATTTGCCCATGCAGAGAAAATGCATAAGCTTCAGATGTGGACGATGGCCTTGATGATGGCTGTATTCGCTGTTTATGGAATCTGGATTCTGTCAGATGTAAGAAGAGAAAAGGTGGCTGATGAGAAAAGGCTTAGAAGAGTCCAGTTTCTTCTGGAGGTGGAGAAGCAGCTATTCAGTGCATTCATAGAACCGGAACATTTTATTGATGGTCTGAAGGTGATTGCGGATTATGCAGCTTCGGAAGAGGCTTTTTTCCTTGTGGACAGCAGGGAAGAGAACGGCGGGTGCAGAGTGCTGAGCAGCAAAGCTGATGAGCGGATGCCGGATGATGAGATGAGAGAGCTTTTTACGGGATTGCTTTCTATGCTCAGGGAGAAAGAAAGTCTGCTCGTTTACGATATGGGGCTATTGATAAAAGAATTCCCCGATGAAACAAAAATACTTTCCCGGTATGGCATACATAATATGATGCTAGTGCCAGTGAAAAGACTGAATGGAGAGACTGCAGGTGTGCTGGGGGGTTTATAATATGGCATACCATTGGGAGGACGCAAAGCTGCTGGAGCAGCTTTCTATTACCTTTTCCATGACGCTTGGTTACTATGAGAATTATCAGAATCTGCTCAGACTGGGAAATGAGGACAGCCTGACGGGGCTGGGAAACCGCAACTGTTATCATACGGATCTGGAGGAAATAGAAAAAGCTCCGGACTGTTCTGTTGCGTGTGTGTACATGGATGCAAATGGTCTTCATGAAATTAATAACTGGCTGGGGCATCAGGCTGGCGATAAAATGCTCAGAAATGTAGCGGATGTATTAAGGAAATGCTTCAGGGAAGAGGATAAATACCGTATAGGCGGGGATGAGTTCGTAGTCCTTTGCAAGCATTCTTCGAAGGAAGAAGTTTGCAGCGCAGCAGATAGGGCACGGCTCATGATAAGAGAAATAGGGTATGAGATATCTATAGGAATAGGATGGGGTGAAAGCGGCGCAACGATCGGTCGGATCGTAAGCGATGCGGAGTCTGCAATGCAGAAGGATAAGGAGCTGTATTACAAGAAAAACGGCAGAGAGCGCCAAAGACGTATTCTGAACAGGGAATTGGAACAGATGATATCCGAAAAACGGGATATCGATGTGTTTCTGGATGTCCTGGCCCCAAGGTTTAAAGGGGTATATTTTGTAGATCTTATGAAGGATCATGTCCGTCATATCTTTATACCTGACTATTTTGAAAGAATGCTTATGGAGTCAGAGGACAAATTCAGCAAAGCAATCATGCTTTATGCGCGTGAAACGGTAGAAGAGAAGTATTGGGCTTTGTTTGATGATGTTTGTGACTTTGAACGACTGGAAAGAAGGCTGACCAGAGAACAGGATACGGAATTTACTTACCGGAAGAAAAATGGTGTTCAGATGAAGCTGGTAATCCTGAAATTCCAGGGCGATGAAGAAATGAAACGGGAGACACTCTGGATTTTTACCGAATTGGATCTGGAAAAGCTGCCAGGTGAAAAACAGGAAATATAGCCATATGAAAAAGTACGATATAAAAGATTTACATCCTTCGGGGGTATTTAGAAAGAGTGGGTGGAAACTGGGACTTTTGCTGCTGGTTACAATGGGAATTCTGGTAATTTCTATCCGGAATGTGGTGAACCTGCAGTTGGTTCTGGATGAGAGTACCATTATTTATATAAGCGAAATCGCAAGTCGGATGGCAAATACCATCAGCGATACCATTGAATCTAAAAAGACAGATATGGTAAATCTTGCAGATTCTATAGGAAGAACAGAAGCCTTTTTTGACCGGGAGGAAACGGCGGATTTTATGGGCAGAAAGGCTTCGCTTTTGGGTTTTGATGCCATAGTTCTGCTGCACAGCCAGGGAAATTATATACAATCCTCCGGTTCAGATGAAATATTGAAAGCGGATGTGCAGAATATTTGGGATATGGAGACTGTGCAAAGTGCTTTTGACGGGGAAGTGGGCATTGCTTATGTAGAGGATCAGGATCTGTATTATTCGGCACCTGTTTGGGAAGGAGAAGAGATTGGAGCTGTCTTGGTGGGTGTTCGCAGCAAAGAGAATATGCAGTCCATTATCGCGTCAAAATGCTTTGACGGGAAAGCTCTCAATTGCCTGGTAGATAGTAAGGGAAATCTGCTTTTGGACTCTGAGGATATGAGGCCTTTTGAACAGTTGGAGGAAATTTTTGAGGTCGGTTCAGAAGAAGTGAAGCAGAACATTGTGGAAATGCGGAAAAATATTGCTATGGGTGAGAACGGTGTTTTTGAGTTTACTTCCATAGATAATAGTGAGAACTATCTTTTCTATAATGCCCTGCATGTGAACGATTGGGTGATCATGACGATTGCACCGGTCAATCTGATCACAGCTGGTTCTGACCGGTATATTGTGCGGTTCTTTGCACTGACTGGCGGTATTTTTGTGGCTCTGGCCGTATTCTGGTTTCTTCTGTACTGGATATATGATTCCAGCCGTAAGAAACTGATAGAAATTGCTTTTACGGATCCGCTTACAGGGGGGATGAACGGTAAGGCATTCCAGCTCAGATATGAGGAGGCGGCTGAAAATCAGAATATGAAGGGATATGCCATTGTCCTGCTGGATGTGAGAAATTTTAAGCTTGTGAATGAAAATTTCGGTATTACAGCGGGCAATCAGACGCTGCAATATATTTATCAGGTGTTTCAGCGGCATATGAGAGCAGGAGAATGCGAGTTTGCGGCAAGAAGCGAAACCGACCATTTTTTCCTGTGCATCAAAGAGAGCGACGGGAAAGAGATACGAAGCAGGCTCAGGAAAATAGTTGAGGATATCAATGCGTTTCGCGGTACGGACGGTCCTCATTATCAGCTTTCCTTCTGGAAGGGAGCGTGCCTTGTAGATAATGGGGATTTGGATATTATTACCCTGCAGGACAGAGCAAGGGTGGCAGCCCGTCAGGGTGAACGTGCCATGGATCAGGAATGCGCATTTTACGATGAGAGAATTACGGAGAAGATCAAAAAGGAACAAGAGCTGAACGAGCTGTTTGAGGAGTCCTTTGAAAACCATGATTTTCTGGTATATCTCCAGCCTAAAGTGGGGCTGAAAGACGGAAGGCTGACAGGAGCGGAAGCGCTGATCCGATGGAAGCATCCAAAGAAGGGGATGATATTCCCGCCTGACTTTATTCCTCTTTTTGAGAATAACGGAAAGATTTGCCGCTTGGATGTTTATGTATTCGAGGAAACGTGTAAGCTGCTGAGCAGATGGAAAAAGGAGGGAAAGGAGTTAGTTCCTGTGTCTGTTAATCTCTCCAGAAAGCACTTCTATGATCCGAATTTTCTGGAAGAATTTGATATGATTTTGAAACAATATGATATTCCGTATGATATGATTGAGTTTGAGCTTACGGAATCCATTTTCCTGGATGATGCCCAGCTGGAAGCAGTGAAAAAAGGAATTGAGGAGATGCACAGGTTGGGATTTTGCTGTTCTCTGGATGATTTTGGTTCCGGCTTTTCTTCTTTGGGTCTGCTGAAAGAATTTGATGTGGATACCTTGAAGATGGATCGGAGCTTCTTCCTGGATATTTCAAGCGAAAAGGCAAGAGATGTGATCACATGCGTGGTGGAACTCGCCAAAAAGCTGCATGTAAAGACAGTTGCAGAGGGAATTGAAATGCCGGAGCAGTTGGAGTATCTGCGTTCGATCCAGTGTGATGAAGTACAGGGTTATATTTTTTCACCGCCGCTTCCGGTTGAAGAGTTCGAGCAGTGGGAAGAGCAGCATTGGCAAAAAGCATAATGAAAACCGCAACGATGGATGTTGTATATAGGGATTGAATTTTTGGTGTCCTGTTGTATAATAAAGGAAGAAAGTACGCAAGATAATACGCAAGTATATGGAGGCCTTTTTATGGGAGATTATAAACCGCCTTTTACGATTACAAATGAGATATTATCGTACGTGTCATCCATTTCAGAAAAGATTGGACACATTACGGCAACCAGTAATCTGGAAGCAAAGCCACACCTGAGAAAAAACAATCGTATTAAGTCTATCCATTCCTCCTTAAAAATTGAAGCAAATTCGCTCTCTTTGGGACAGGTTAGGGATGTGATCAATGGCAAGACTGTGTTGGGTGAGCAGAAAGAAATCCAGGAAGTAAAAAATGCTTATACCGCTTATGAGCGATTCCCTGAAATAAATCCATATAGCATCAAAGACTTAAAGCAGTTCCATGGCATAATGACAAAATATGTTGTGGAGGAATCCGGTGACTTTCGTCAAGGTGAAGAAGGCGTATTCAACGGTGACCAGTGCATTTTTATGGCACCACCTGCACGACTTGTTCCGCAGTTAATGGATAAGCTTTTTGATTGGATGAAAGAAGCTCAAGGCAGCGTTCACCCTTTGATTCTGAGCAGCGTATTTCATTATGAATTTGTCTTTATCCATCCGTTTTCAGATGGTAATGGCAGAATGGCAAGATTGTGGCATAGTGCTATTCTTTCTAAATGGAAATCAGTATTTGAATATATTCCAATTGAGAGCCAGATTGAGAAGTTTCAGGACGAATACTATGATGCGATTGCCAAGTGCCATGTGGATGGAGCATCAACAATTTTCATCGAGTTTATGCTGTCACAAATTGATAAGGTTTTGGATGATATTTCTGTTCAAATCAGTGAAGATAATGAACAGCTTTCGGAATACATTAAAAACTTGCTTGAGGTCATGGAATACGATATTCCGTATACAAGTAAGTCACTTATGGAAAAACTGGGCCTGAAATCAAAAGAGGGATTTCGGAGAAATTATCTGCGTCCGGCAGTAGATATGAATCTTATTCGCATGACGATTCCTGATAAGCCTAATAGCAGAAATCAGAGATATGTTAAAGTTTGATCACGAGTGAAAAGCTGAACGATCACATACTATATGTGGTGTTCAGCTTTTTTGTATAATGCAAAAAATAATTTATAAATAGAAAATATAATATATAAAAGTAAAATATAATTGACATTTTTGCGTGGGAGACATATAATGAACTCAGAAAAGAGAGATGCAGATACCGGAGGTGGTGTATGAAGAATCTTAGAATGAAGCTGGCGCGGATGGAAATGGATATTTCCCAGACTGAGCTGGCGAAAAGAGTTGGAGTCACCCGGCAGACCATCGGCATGATTGAAGCAGGAGACTATAATCCTTCGTTAAAACTATGTGTAGCCATATGCAGGGAGCTGGGAAAAACATTAAACGATCTGTTTTGGGAGGAGGATGGGAAATGATGAAAAATAAACTGGATGAACGGCAAAATCAAATCGTTGATAAAGTGGGAAAGATAAGCTTTCTTGTTATGTTCGGAGTATGTGTGGCTGTGATCATCGGACAAATGTTCTGGAATGGTTCCATTGAGAATGTTGCAGGAGAAACGGTGATTTTCGCAGCAGGAGGTATCACATATCTGGCAGGCTCCATCAAAAATGGTATCTGGAGCAGTCGAAACAGAAAAATGTCCGTAGGACAGAACTTGCTGGGAAGCGTGATATGCGCAGGAATCTTTTCTATCCTTTACGCAGCATTGATAAGCGGGAAAACAACGGACACCGGAGCCGTGATGAGATATACGGCATTCTTTTTCATCGGGATTACAGTCCTGAGCTTTCTGTGCCTTTATATTCTTGGAAAGATCACAGAGGCGCAGAACAGAAAACAAGAAGAAAAATATTTGGAATGAGGTGAGCGTATGAGTGAAAATAATATGACAAAGCTGGTATCAGCGGGAAGCTATTCAGAGGCAGAGCAGATCATAGAAATGCTGAGGCAAAACGGAATCGCAGCAATGCGCAAAGGAACCATTATGGATGTTTATTCCAGCAATTCCATCATGGGAGAGGACATTTTCGTGGCATCGAAACAGGAGAAGGCAGCGAGAGAGCTGCTGGAAGATTTCCAGCCCATTAAAACCGGCAGCAGCCGGGAAAAACGGAAAATGTCCAAGAATCAGACCATCTTTATCTGGGTCTTGCTGGCAATCATCATTTTCCTGTGTATCGTGCTTCCCATCCTGGTTCTGTAGAAGCGCGCCGGCTGTAAAAACTGATTATTCGGAGAACAGATATGAAAATATTTATTGCGGAAGATGATAAAAACATTGCAGAAGGACTTCGGTATTCCCTTATGAGTGAGGGATACCAGGTCTGTGTCTGCCCGGACAAAAAGGAATCCCTGGAACAACTGGCAAAGGAAAGCTTTGACCTTTATCTTTTGGATCTTGCACTGCCTGATGGCAGCGGCTATGAGCTTTGCGAATACATTAAAAGCCATCAGGAGGCGCCTGTGCTGTTCCTGACAGCCTGCGATGATGAGGTGAATGTGGTGAGAGGGCTGGACATGGGTGCGGATGATTACATCACAAAGCCCTTCCGGATCCGGGAGCTGATCAGCCGCATGAAGTCCGCCCTGCGCCATTACAAAAAAGAAAACGCAGGAGACCTGCTCACCATAGGAAGCATTACCATCAATGTGAAGCAGGCGAAGGTATTTCAGGATTCCAGGGAGATCCCTCTGACAGCCATGGAATACCGTCTGCTTCTTGCATTCGCGAATCATCCCGGCCAGGTGCTCAGCAGAAATCAGCTTCTGGAGGGGATCTGGGATGTGGACGGCAGCTTTATCAATGATAATACATTATCCGTCTATATCCGGCGCCTGCGGGAAAAACTGGAACCGGAGGGAAAGGGTTCTTCTGTGATTGAAACCGTGAGGGGGCTTGGTTATCGGATGGGCGGTGCTTATGATAAAAAATAAGGAATTCGGAAAAGCAATGGCGCTGTGGTGCATCATAGCACTGACAGCAATTTTTATACTGTGGTGGATCGAGCCTGCAGCCGGGGTGGTATCGGCAGGCTTTTTTGTGTTTCTCATAGCAGTTTTTTTCCTGTTTACAAAAAAGCGCTACCAAAGCATTTCAGAGCTGTCCGAATATCTGATGTCCGTATACTCCGGGCAGCCCTGCATGGATGTCCGTGACAACAGGGAAGGGGAGCTTAGTATCCTGAAAAATGATATCTATAAGGTGACGCTCACTCTTTCGGAGCAGTCAGCGCTTTTGAAAAAGGACAAGCAGTATCTGGCGGATACCATGTCAAATATTTCCCATCAGCTAAAAACACCTCTGACATCCATGTTTGTTATGACGGATCTGCTGAATGATCCCAATCTGCCGGGGGAGCAGAGAGAGAAGTTTCTGAATACCATTATGAACCAGTTAAACAGGATTGAGTGGCTTGTCTCTTCTCTTTTAAAGCTGTCCAAAATAGATGCGCAGGCAGTCACTTTTAAGAAAGAGTGTATTAAAGGAGAGGAATTGATCAGCCAGGCAGTGGAATCGCTGCGGATCCCGGCTGAGCTGAAAAACCAGACCCTGGAGATTTCCTGTCCGCCGGATATCACCATTCAGACAGATTGCAACTGGACGGCGGAGGCACTGCTGAATATTATAAAAAACTGTGTGGAGCACACAAAAGAAGGGGGCCTGATACGGATTGTCTGTATGGATAGTCCCATTCACACAAAAATCCTCGTCTCAGATAATGGGGAAGGAATCATGGAGGAAGATCTGCCGCATATTTTTGAGCGGTTTTACAAGGGAAAAAACGCCGGTCAGGACAGCGTGGGAATCGGTCTTGCCATGTCAAAGACCATACTGCAGGAGCAGCAGGCGGATGTACGGGTACAGAGTATTCCGGGAGAGGGGACTTCCTTTACCGTTGCATTTTATAAGAAGGTGGTATGATGCCAATACTTAAGTGACAATTTTGTAATCTTTTCTGTCACTCTGCAGTCATGTAGGACAGGTATAGTAGAAGCATAGAAAAGCAAAGGAGGATTTTCATGGAAATCTTAAAAGTAGAACACCTGTCAAAAGTGTACGGCAAAGGTGACGCCGCTGTAAAAGCTCTGGATGATGTATCTTTTACTGTGGAAAAAGGAGAATTTGTAGCGATCATCGGACCCTCCGGCTCAGGAAAATCCACGCTTCTCCATATCCTGGGCGGGGTGGATACCCCGACCTCCGGAAGGGTATATGTGGACAATACAGATATTTATGCTATGAACGAGACAGCGCTGGCAATCTTCAGGCGGCGCCAGATCGGGCTGATCTACCAGTTTTATAATTTGCTTCCTGTTCTGGATGTAAAAGAAAATATTACGCTTCCGCTGCTTCTGGATGGAAGAAAGGTAAACGAACAGCATTTCGGATACATTGTAAAGCGCCTGGGTCTGGAAAAGCGGTTAAAGCATCTGCCAAATCAGCTCTCGGGAGGGCAGCAGCAGAGAGTATCCATTGGCAGGGCATTGATGAACAATCCTGCCATTATCCTGGCGGATGAGCCGACCGGAAATCTGGACAGCAAAAACAGTGGGGAGATCATTGGGCTGTTAAAGCAGTTTCACGAAGAGATGAACCAGACACTGATTATGATCACGCATGATGAAAGCATCGCGCTTCAGGCAGACCGTATCCTCTCTATCCAGGACGGAAAAATTTCGGGAGATGAGGTGATGGGCGGATGAATATTATCGGACATCTTACGTGGCGGCATATGAAAGAGAATAAAAGCCGTACCCTAGTCACCGTGATCGGTGCTGTCATTTCCGTGGCAATGCTGACAGCCGTATTTATCATCGGAAGCTCCTTCATGGGAATGATGAAGGAAAGTGTGACAAAGTATGCGGGAAGCTGGCAGGCAAAATTCAAAGGCGTGTCAGGAGAAGACGTTTTCAGGATCACTGAGGCTGGAGAAATCAGTCAGTCAGATGTCAGTCTTGCCCTTGGCTTTGTAAAAGTAGAGGAATTGAAGGAAGGGAGAAAGCCCTACCTTTATATTGCGGGGCATACGGATTTTTCTATGCTTCCGATGGAACTGGTCAGCGGGAGACTGCCCGAAAATGAACAGGAAATTGTCATGGATGAAAGCTTTCTGGAAAGAATGGATTCAAGATGGCAGGCAGGAGATACGGTTACCCTGGAGTATGGCAGGCGGGAGGCTATAAGCGGCGGACAGACCATTGAATGCGATCTGTATAATTATTATTCCGACGAAACCTTTGTGCCGGAAGGGCAGAATACCTATACCATAGTAGGTACTATGAATACAAGGGAAAATTCCGGACCCGGTTATTTGGCATACAGCGGGTTAAGTTCTGATGAGATAAAAGAAGACCAGACATATGAGGTCAGTGTGACTTTTGACAAAACGAATGCAAAGTTGTATGCGAAGGCTGAGAAGCTTGCATCACAAACAGGAGCGGAAATAGAATACAACAATTCCCTGCTGTTTTATTCCGGCGTGTCAAATGACAATGGATTGCTGAGGACCATGTATGGGGTAATCTGTATTATCAGCATAATTATTATCATTGCCTCCGTGTCGCTGATCCATAATGCGTTCAGCATTTCCCTGTCTGAACGGAGCCGTATGCTTGGGATGATCTCCAGTGTGGGAGCGACAAAGCAGCAAAAACGGGCCTCCGTATTTATTGAGGCAGGGATCATCGGGTGCTTTGCCATACCTGTGGGTATTTTATGCGGGATCCTGGGAATTTCCGTTACATTCCGGGTTATTGGAAACGGGGTTCAGGACATTTTCCAGAATTCAGCGCGGATGCGGCTTATTGTCCGACCGGAGGGGATTGCCGCGGCGGCGCTTCTTTCTATCTTGACTCTGTATATATCCGCGTGGCTTCCTGCAAGGCGGGCATCGGGGATTTCTCCCATTGATGCGATCCGTCAGAATCAGGATATTTCGATCAGGAGGCGGCATGTCAGAACATCCGGTGTTACCAGAAGGCTTCTGGGCTTTGAGATGGAGCTGGGCCTGAAAAACTTAAAAAGAAACAGACATCGGTATCATGTGACTGTTTTTTCCATAGCGGTGAGTGTGGTACTGTTTCTGTCAGCCTCCGCATTTTCCCTTTATATCAATAAGTCCTATGAAATGTCCCAGAAGCCTGCAAACTACGATTACAGGATCACCTGGGGATACGGGAACAGTGACGAAGAGAAAGACTTTCTGCAGAAGCTACTTTCTGTACAAAATGCGGAAATGGTCGTCGGGGCGAGATCTTATCAGGTTGCAGACATGACATTGCCTGTTGAAATGGCAACAGAGGAATTTGCCGCACGGACAGGAGAGAACGAGGGTGAGATTTATAGCTGGATCAGCTTTACAGCGCTTGACGATGCTTCCTATGAGGCATATCTGAAGGAAGCGGGGATTTCCGGTGAGACTCTTTTGCAGGAGGAAATCCCGCTGATCCTTGTGAATGAAGTTATCTTAAAAACAGGACATGATTTTGCGGATGTCAGCCTTTTAAAAGCAGAGCCGGGAACGGAGCTCACAGTAAATTTGGGAGGCGGGCTGAATGCAGTTAAGAAAGAAAGGCTCAAAGTATCGGCAGTTACAAAGGTGCGTCCGGCTTTTATGGAAACCTATACGGAGGATCTCCAGCCTGTATACTTTGTAACCAATAGTCAGGGCATGGAGAAAATACTGGAAAGAGCAGGTGTTTCCTACGAGGATGACTTATTGGATCAGACAGTTCAGTTTACGGCAAAAGATATGGATAAGCTGGAGCAGGAGATCGAAGAAATCTGTAAAGCCCACAGCAGCATTGATTGTTTTACAAACGATGTGTCTGCAGCCCGGGAAAGTATGCGGAACAGGACGATGATAATTTCCGTATTTTTGTATGGATTTACGGTTTTGATCACGCTGGTGTCCATGGCAAATATTATGAATACCATTTCGACAGGTATGGCGCTGAGAAAAAAAGAAGTTGCCATGTATTCGTCCTACGGGATGACACCGGGCGGTATCCGTAAAATGGTGTATGCGGAGGGAATCTTCTATGGAGTCAAGGCGCTGATTTTGGCGGCTCCGGTAAGCCTGGCTGTGATGTACGGAATATATCGGATGCTTTGCCGGAATTTCGATTTTGCATTTATCCTTCCCTGGGGAAGCATTGGAATTGCTGTTATAGGCGTATTCCTGATCGTGGGAATTACCATGTGGTATGCCCGGAGAAAGATGAAGGGAATGAATGTGGTGGAAGCGCTGCGGAATGAAAACTTGTAAAAACGTTGATTTTGCGGGACTTTCCTAACAGTCGAGTCGGAAAAACACCCGATTTTGTTGACTTTTCTCATTCGTTAGAATAAGCTGAATCCAGGCTTGCAAGACCAAATTGTCTTTTGGGAGACAGGGACAGGAGGATGCTTAGGATGGAAAACAAGAAAACTTTTGGGGCGTATATTGTGCGGCGGCGGAAGGAGCTGGGCTTAACGCAGAAGGGGCTGGCAGAGAAGCTTTATGTGACAGAATCGGCTGTGAGTAAGTGGGAGAGGGGATTGAGCTATCCGGATATTACATTGCTGATGTCCATTTGCAGTGTTCTGGATATTTCCGAGCATGAACTGCTGACAGGAAGCGAGGATACAGGAAAACGGACATCGGAAAGGCTTGCTGCCCAATATTTGCGTCTGACGCGGAACTACCGTATTTCTCAATATGTTCTTTACAGTCTGATTCTTTTGGGTTGTGCGATTGGAAACCTGTGTACAGGACATAGGCTGGACTGGCTTTTTATTGTAGTGCCGTCGGTATTCATGGCAGCTTCTCTGACGCTGGTTCCGGCGCTTGCTGCTTTGTATCCGAAATTGAGCCGTTGTAAAGCTGCGCTGTCGCTGGGGAGCTTTACGGTATTCCTGGAATTGCTTCTGCTGGCGTGCTGCATTTACAGCGGAGGAGACTGGTTTGCAGTGGCAGGGATTTCCGTGGCATTTGGGATGACCCTGGTATTGCTTCCGTTTTTGCTTCCCACGCTGCCGCTGCCGGGATATCTGGCGGGGAGAAAGACATCGGTGTATCTGATTACGGAAACAGTATTGCTTCTTCTCCTCCTTCTGATAAGCTGCATATATACAGGCGGCGACTGGTTTGCAGTGGCGGCGGTGAGTGTTACTTTTGGGCTTGGTTTCTTTATTTTTCCGGTCTTACTCAGGCAGCTGCCTATTCCGGATGGATTGAAGCGCCATAAAGCTCTGATGTATTTTGCTGTGCAGACGGCGCTGCTGTTTGTGCTTCTGGCGGTCAGTGACTGGTATGCAGGTTCAGAGGCTTTCCTGACAGTCAGTCTTCCTATTTCTGTGCTAAGTCTGCTGCTTCCCTGGGGAATCATGCTGATCATCCGGTATCTGCCGGTTTCAGGATGGTTCCGGGCATCGGGGTGTACGGCGTGGACAGGGCTTTGGATCTGGATATTTCCGTATGTGTTGGACCAGATTATGGCATTCCGCTACGGGCCGAGCCTGAATCGTTATTCTCTTTGGAGTTCTGTTGATTTTTCGTCTTGGGGAGGAAACCAGACGGCTATGAATGTGATCGCGATCATTTTGCTTTCATTTGCAGCATTGACGGTTCTCTTTGGAGTGATCGGATTCTTCCGAAGAAAAAGAAGATAATATAGTCGGAACGGCGACTTAAAATCCGTTTCCAGTGGTTGGGGTGAAGATCTAAAATTTATTCCTATTACAGAGTAAACTGTTAAAAATCAGAGAAAGGGTGGCTGCGGTCATCCTTTTTCTGATTAATTAAATGGCGGAAGAGAGTTTTAAGGAACGTGTTTTTGAATTAGATCTAAATAATTAGATCTAAATAATTAAATCTAATAATTAAGATCTAATCATTGACAATCGTGGAAAAAGATGTATAATAGGGATATAAATAAGAGGCGTTTGTAAGATATTTCCGGCTATTTTATGGAAAAGAGGAAGATAAAATGAAAAAGGTATACTTATTTCCGGTGCAGCAGTACAATACTATTTTTTTTATTGGACAGTATGATCCGGGAAAACTGGTGCAGATGGCTGATCAGAGTATTGAGATCGGAGATGTTCAGGAGGCCCAGAGACCGCTTGACAGGAAGCATTTGAGAGATATTTCGGATTATACAGGTCTGGAGAAAGGAATGCTGCCGGCATCGGTTATGATTGCCACTAAAGATAAAGGAAAAATAAAAATAAAAAAGGAAACATGGCCAGACGGCGACTTTCGGTATTACGTTGAATTCCCGGAGACCAGAGAAGAGCTGGCGGCATATTCTGATTCGATTGATATTATTGATGGCCAGCATAGACTGTTTGCTTTTGATTTGAGATATCGTAATGAGAATTGGAAGGAAGATACGATATATGAAATGCCGTTTTCCATGTTTATTACACCGGATTTGCGGACCAGAAGGCTTTTATTTACAATAACAAATGAAAAACAAAAGGCCGTCAGCAGTAATCTTCTTTTGTATTTAAAAAGTAAGCTGGGAATGCTGAAACCTGAGGAGGAAATGTATTTGCCTCTGGTAAAGCTGCTTGGTTCAGAAAATAAATCGCCCCTTAAAGGCCGGATTATCATGAGTGCAGAAAAAATACCCAAAGGGTATAAGGCGAAAGAGCTTATTAAAATTCTTAATAAGGGCAAAGTAAGAGATTTGACAATCGGAACTCCGCCGCAACCGCTGAGTCTGGAGCAGACATTGGATGCATTGTGTGTTTATCTCAATGGCTGGGAGGAGTTTTACAGTTTATCATATCAAAAGCCTCAAAAGGAGACTATGACAAAGATTAGTGGGCTCAGATACATATTTCTGTTATTTAGCACCTTTGTGGATCATTCCATTAATACAAGGTCTGCCTTCAACGTGGAGTTTGTAAAAAGAGTGATACAGGATTTGGAAAATGCAAAAGGGCTGAATGAAGAGCAGACACTATTCGACAGTTCTTTGGAGTTTAGAGGAGAGGGCGCTACAGTGAAGCTGGCTACAGATGATGCGGCGTTGCTTAAAGCCTATCTGGCAGCAAAGAGTACGGAGGGATTCAATCCATTTGCGTAAAGGCTATGATTAGGGGAATAAATGGAAGTTGACATTTTGTTGGGTTTTGCATATAATACAAATAACAGAACCCAACACGCCTCTCAACGATGCGGACCACGTTGGGTCTTTTTAATTTTATGGAGAAATTTGGTATGGGAGAATTAAAGCGGCATCAGCCCCCTATGACGATTAATGAACAGATAGAGAATTTGAAATCTATTGGATTAATTGTGGAAGACGAGGAATATGCAAAAAGAATATTGAATGATATTTCCTATTTCAGATTGATTAAGGCGTACAGTCTGAACCTCAAGTCCCGGAATGGCCTGTATAATGAGAAGATTACCTTTGAACAGATTGTAGAATTGTATTTGTTTAATGCAAATTTTCGTCAGATTCTGCTTCCGGAGATTGAGAAAATCGAAGTAAATTTGAGATGCAGAATTGGTAACTATTTTGCCGGGAAGTATGGTGTTACAGGCTATCTGGAAAAGGAGAATTTTGCAAATCAGGAGTATCATGAACTTTTTTTAAAAGATATCGAAGAGGAAATCCAAAGAAATGCGAAGGCACCGTTTGTGCGGAACTTTCGTGAAAACTACGAAGGCGGGAACCTTCCGGTATATGCTTTGATGGAAGTGTTTAGTTTCGGTACATTGTCCAAATTTTACAAGAATATGCTGAACCCGGATAAGAAGGCGGTAGCAGCTAAATTTGGCGTAGGTTATACATATCTTGAAAGCTGGTTAGAGAGTATTTCTTACGTGAGGAATATCTGCGCTCACTATGGAAGACTGTATAATACGAAATTGTCAAAGACTCCGATGCTTTATAAAGAATATACAAAAGCAGGAATCGTAAATAACAGGATATATGGTGTGCTGCTGTGTATGAAACACCTGCTTAAAGAAGATATGCACTGGAATCTGTTTGTAGACACACTGGAAGCACTTCTTGAAAAGTACGAAACAGTGGATATTGCGACCATGGGATTTCCAAAGAACTGGAAGGAACTGCTGGAATATTCGTAAAAATGACTACTTTGGTCAAAGCAGATTACAGAGCTGTGAACAATGGGTGATAAAATGTGGGGAAAATTAACAGGTTACAGTATATTTTAGGGCAACGAGCGCTTGAATAGAATTGGAGGATGGATAATGGGTTGTCTGGGAAATCTTTTATGGTTTATTTTCGGAGGTGCCATCAGCGGTTTAAGCTGGTGTCTCTGCGGCTGTGTATGGTGCCTGACTGTGGTGGGAATTCCCATTGGGATGCAGTGCTTTAAGTTTGCGTCGTTAAGCTTTTTCCCATTTGGAAAAGATGTTGTCTACGGAGGCGGAGCAGGTTCGTTTCTTCTGAATCTCGTCTGGATGATCATAACCGGCTTTCCCATGGCGTTGGAGCACACGGTACTGGGAATTATCCTTTGTATTACGATCATTGGTGTTCCCTTCGGGATGCAGCAGTTTAAGCTTGCAAAACTGGCGCTGATGCCCTTTGGCGCGGAGGTGAGGTGAGATTTGGCTGAAGCCTATCCGCTCCGGTACTGAGTTAACAGTTACAAATTAATATATTTAATAAGCAAGCTGCCTACTCCGGTCAAGAGACAAGGCGGCTTGCTTATTTTTTATAGTTCAGAATTGCAACGAGTAACAAACCAGCAGTCAGAATTATAGGTAAGTATAACGTTCTTGTGGTGGGTGTTTGCCAGAGTATATATTTAAAAGTGTATTTTTAAAATAACAGAGATGGTAATAACATGCTGTCGGGTATTCTTCTATAACCTAACAAATCCTTCCTTGTAACATAGTCCATGCTGTGCTATACTTCTCTCATGGAACAATCGTGTTACAGGGTGGCTTGACCTCTATTCTACATAGAATGGGGGTGGTGCTGATGAATAAGAAGAATAAGAAATTATTCGATTTCCAAGATCTTATGGCTTTCGGAATGTTCATCTTAGCATTGCTGACATTCATTTACTTGATTTGTCACTGATGTCTTAAAGCATAAGAAAACCACCCTCTAAACTTTGACCGAGTATTCAGGGTGGTAATCTTATCAACCATTATATGAGGTCAACCCCTTGTGGGCGGTTGTTCCTCATCTATAATATATCATACCGGGCAGCAGTATTCAATGGAATGTTTCCAATTTTTCTAAAATCAATCTTTTTTCTTTTTCGGTTCCTCAATGTGGGCGTGATGACATGACATTGACAAATGAGGATTTATTAGCAATCTCTCAATGAAGAGTATTTCAACAGTGAACTGGAAACACCTACGATAACTGTACAGTCAACAGCAGGAGCTTATGGTCATGTATCCGTAGCTAAAGTATGGCACAACAATGATACGGCTACACATGAGTTAAGCCTGTCAGCAGATTATATGATCGTCCGATTGAAAATGTGGTTGCAATTAGAATGGCAAAGTAAAAACGGTAAATGGTATACATACCTGCCAGATGAAAAGAAGGGACGAGTAGAAAGAGAGCGAACAACGCAGAACCTTGTTGGCTGTGCTCTAAGATAAAAGCCCTTAATCCTTTTGGGGAATTTGTTTTAACCAATGAAAAAGGAGAAAGAATTTCAACACAAGTAATTCGTATGAGATTAAAACGCTTATGCGAAAAAGTCATAGAAATAGAAAAAGTCTTGATAAGAAAACTCAAATTTTAAGTAATATACCGGAATTACAGGCAAAATAAAAACCAATCAAGGCTACTATGCCATTTGATTGGTTTTGATTCTGCTATGCCTTGAAAACCCAGTAAAATCAATGGTTTTCGAGAGCAGATAACGGGAATTGCATAGGGCATTTTTTACGGTTCCGCTATCTGCTTTTTGTTGATTTTGCGTTGGATTTTAATTATCTTGAAGCATTTATTTTCTTTTACTGATTTTTCTAGTATCATTTCAGTATCATTAATAGCCGTTATTCTGGCACAGTTTATCAAGCTTTTCTGCAACCTCTACCTGCTTGGATGGAAACAGGTGAGAATATATATTCAGTGTGGTAGATACATCTTCATGGCCAAAACGCTCCGATACAAGGAGGGCAGAGAACCCCATTTCGATCAAGAGGGAAGCGTGAGAGTGTCTAAGTCATGAAACTCGATATTTAATTTATATTGCACTATTTCTTTGATTTTTGAAATAATTTAAGGAATAATGCTTTTTTAATTTCAATATTGATGATATACTGAAAATACATTTTTTTGTTGAGGTATATGAGATGCTTCCCTATACAGGAGACTATATTGAACATATTGGCGACAACAAAAACAATTTTAAATATTACACATTTACCCCTCGCCCTCTGATTTATGGGGATATGTATAAAATGGATGATGAACTATCCGCTTTGCTAGTTGAGGCACATCGGAATATTGGTTTTCTGGAGGGGCTCCTTAAATATGCTCCCAATAAAGATGCATTCAGTGAATTAATGCTATTAAAAGAGTGCGCATATTCTTTAATGATTGACTATGATAGTCCTACTTTCCAAGATGTACTTGTTAATCGTGGGAGTGGCAAAGAGGATATTGTACAAATTACTAATCTTGCATTGGCTTATAAGACAGCGAGAAATATGACGATTTCTGCTCCGAGTCTGAGCAAACTATGTGGAATTGCACTGTATGGTGATAATGTTGACAAGATGATTGGTGTCAGAAATCGGCAGACCTTTTTATATAATGTTAGAACGAATATCAAATCCTATAATCCTACTGCACCTACTGAAGTTTTACCAGCATTGACCGATATTTCTGCCTATTTATATAATGGCCAAGATACTGACCCCTTAATTAAAACTGCATTAGTGCATTATCAGTTTGAGATAATTCATCCGTTTGAACAATACAACGGCATCGTTGGGCGAATAACAATTCCGATGATATTGCATGACGTTACCAGCGAAACATTTCCATTGATATGCTTATCAGAATATTTATATCAAAATAAAAATGAATATTTCGACTTGCTCAGGACAACGCAATATAGCGGTGGATATATTCGGTGGATTAAGTTTTTAGTAAAGGCTATAGGAGAAACTGCAAAACAATCTGCAGAATCATTGATTCAATATGAACATACAACAGCAAAGGATGAAGAACTATTAATAAATAGCGGCAAGATATCCCGAAGTACTTCCATAGTATATGAGTATTTTAAGCGATTTCCAATAACAAACATTCCTTACGCTTCAAAAGGAACAGGACTTTCTTTTAATTCAACGGCAAAAGCGATAGATTTACTACAAGAGCAAGGTATTCTCGTTCAAATGAATTCAAAAGAAAGAAATCGTATTTGGGAATATATGTCCCTCAAAAATTGCGTTGTGTTGGAATTGCAATAATGCTTGCCAGTAGTATGTTCAAGAATTTACAATACAACATTCCGAATGGTGGCAAGGTGCTGCTTGTTACATTTAATGGGGCGTTGGTCAAATATATGCGTGGTCTAAGCGATTATCGAGCTCAAAAACTTGTGGTCGAAAATTATCATACATTTGCCCGTGGCTATTTGAATAGTCGCGGGCAAATGCCACATCGGAACGGAATTGCAGGTCCAGATGAAAAAGCGTCTTACATAGAGCAGGCTGTGGATTATTTTAAAAAGAAATATCCGGCAGAAACAACTTTTAAGCGTTCCATAGAATTTTTTATTGAGGAAATTACATTTATAGAAAGATTTGGTTTTTCCAGCTTTGCTGAGTACAAAGAAGCGGAACGTATTGGGCGCGCTTCTGCAAATATTAAACGTGAAAATAGGAAATGGATTTTTGAAGTATATGAAAAATATAGAGAATTGCGTGAAGCAGACGGTAAAAAATATGATTGGGATGACTTGGCATTATATGTCTTTAATGAATTGCAAAATGACGATAGTGAACGGAGATATACACATATTATTGTAGATGAGGGGCAAGATTTTTCGCCAATGATGATTAAGTCATTGGTAGAGTCCGTAGCTGATAATGGCTCTTTTACATTTTTTGGAGATGTTGCACAACAAATCTATGGCAGTCGCTTGTCATGGCGTGATTCAGGTATAGATATAAATAAAATATGGCGCTTTGACGTAAATTATCGCAATCCTGCAACAATTACAGCATTTGCAAGGGCCATTACCCATAATAAATACTGGCGACAAGATGGAGACATGGTAGAAGCCGCTTCTCAAATTGCGGAAGGACCAAAGCCAATATTGATAGAGTTTTCCCATAAACAACATGAAGTTAGTTGGATTGTAGATCGTGCAATAGCGATAGGAAAAACATCGTCTACTGTCATTGTCTGCAGAAATAGAGCTGATATTGATAGCTTCTTTGCTTGGTTAAAAAATAGAGGTTGTGAAGCAATAAAAATCAATAAAGAGACCCCTGGTTTTGCCCATTTAAAGAAAGTATATCTTACAACTTTTCACGCTGCAAAAGGACTGGAATTTGACCACGTATTTATTCCATATCTAACCGAGGATAAATTCCCGGATTCTGATATGATTTCGAGGGCCGTTTCTATTGAGGAAATGTATACAGATGAAATAAAACTCCTTTATGTTGCAGCAACCCGATCTAAATATGGTCTTTATATGACCTACTGCGGAAATTTGTCGCCTTTATTTCCACGAGATTCGGATACTTACGATTTCTTTTATGAGGAGGATTTGTCATGAGTGCATACGATATTTTGACAACACGCGGCGTTACTCGACTATGTCATTTTACAAAGTTTCAAAACCTGACACATATTATCACTTCTGCAGATGGTGTTTTGGCTAGTAGTTCAATACGCCAAGATACGAAAAATGTAAATGATACCGCACGTTATGACGGGAAATTGGATTTTGTATGCTGTTCTGTACAGTACCCAAATTCGTGGTTCTTAAAAAGAGCTATGCAGAATAATTCGGATAAAATTTTTAGAGAGTGGATTGTTTTGTATATTGATTTGAGCATACTAAAGTATAAAAACACAAAATTTTGTCCTTGTAATGCAAGTAAGGCAAATGGAGCTTATATAAGCAAAAAAATGAATAATATAGATTCTATTTTTGCCTCTACAGTTTCTACTTTTGATTATCCAAGAACATCAAAAATGCTTTCTTGCTGTCCAACAGACGGACAAGCCGAGATATTGATAGAAAATAGTATTCCGCGAGAATATATCAAGGGCATTGCCGTTGGTAACGAGGATGTTGCAGGACGCGTCTATTCAATTTTAAAAATGTATGATCTGGAGCATATAGGCATATATATTGCTCCAGATGTATTGACTACGAAATGGAGCAATATGATTAAAGAGGGCTGTTCACCAAATGAAATTCGGTGCGAATGGTCAGAGGAGGATTAAATTATGTCTACGAAAATACCGACTCAAATGGAAAAATGTAAAGGTGCAATGTTAGCTACTGCTATTGGCGATGCATTAGGATGGCCTAATGAGCCGCGTTCTAAAAATAGAGTAAAAAAGCCAAAAGTCATGGATAATTTTGTTGGGTGGATTCGCAGTTCCAATAATCCGCGGTGGCATGATGAGAAGATTTTGCCCGGCGAGTACAGTGATGATACACAACTGACATTGGCTGTGGCACGAAGCATTATTGCTGGTGACTGGGAGACATTTTTTGCAGAAAAAGAACTTCCTTTCTGGTTAAATTACGAGCGTGGAGGGGGAGGCGCTTTGCTAAAAGCTGCGAAATCCTGTGAAAAGGGAATTTTGTTATGGCAATCCCAATATACTCGCGATTATTATAATGCTGGCGGCAATGGTGCTGTTATGCGTATTTTACCCCATGTTATTGCATCTGCAAAAACGCCCAATACTGCGAAACTAATAGTGGATGTTATGAAGGATACTCTTATAACTCACGGTCATCCCCGTGCGTTTTTAGGTGCAACATGTTATGCCTATGCGCTTGAGTATCTTTTGAAGAAAGAAACCATTTTAGAATATGGTGAACTTGTTGCTGCTGTAATAGATGGTCAGAATGTTTGGGGGGCAGTTCCGGATTTGGATATTTTTGAAGAATGGCTTAATATTGCCCGGCAAAATCTTGAATACGACTTTTTGATAGAATGGGAAAATGTCCGTACTCGCATGGTAAAACAACTTGAATTTATAGGAACTTCTCTAAAAAAAGGGTTAATTCTTGATGATACAAAAGTACTGACTGAGTTGGAATGCTTCGATAAATCAAGTGGTGCCGGAGATGTTGCTATATTAGCGTCCATCTACTTAACTTCAAGATATGCAAATAACCCCTCTCTTGGAATAAAAATCCCTGCGTTCTCTTTTGGCGCTGATACCGATACTATTGCATCTATTACCGGTGGATTATTGGGAATGCTTAGCGGAACAGATTGGATCCCGACAGAATGGAGAGAAGTTCAAGATTATAACTGTCTCGTTCAAATGGCGGAATTCCTAATGGCAGACAATAAAAAGGAAGCTACCAAGAAAGAAGTCGCAGAGGCAAAAGCTCAAAATAGTCAATGGAATGCTACACCTATTGGTAAAATGCGATTTGTTGAATCAAGTAATGCTCCAAATGGAAAAAATGGTATTGTAATAATCAATAAGTGGCAGACTACGCTCGGGCAAACTATATACACAAAGACTTTTCAGCCTAAAAATATATCTATACAATCTCATCAATCAAAAAAACCGGTGTCAACACCTCAACAAGTTACGCCTAAAGAATCAAAAAAATTCGTGCTGAATTTGATGGACATATCAGAATTACTTGGAAATCCAGAATTTAAAACGAATATTACCATAGGCAAGGTTTTGAAAATTATTGAAGATTTGATCGATGACAAAGAAACAAGTAAAAATCTTTCTAAAAAGTATAAAGTTGATCAATTATTTGTAGAACAAATAGGAAAATATGTAACAGATATGAAAGATAGTAACCGGGTATAATAGTGTTATTAAATTGCTGTTTGTCTTAATAGAGGAGAGAATATGCCACAATCAAACATACTTATGTATACTACAGAAGATGGAGCCACAAAAATAGAAGTAACATTTGATCATGATACGGTTTGGCTTTCCATAGATCAGATGGCTGAATTATTTCAACGGGATAAAAGCGTAATTGGTAAACATGTAAGAAATATTTTTAAAGAAAGAGAATTGGTAAAAGAGGCAGTTTGGGCAAAATTTGCCTACACTGCTTCTGACGGCAAGACTTATCAGGTTGATTTCTATAATTTAGATGTTATCATTTCCGTTGGTTATCGGGTGAAATCACTGAGAGGAACACAGTTTAGAATATGGGCAACTTCCATTTTGAAAGAATATATGAAAAAAGGGTTCGCATTAGATGATGATCGTCTTAAGAATCTTGGAGGCGGAAACTATTTTGATGAATTATTGGCTCGCATCCGTGATATTCGTTCTTCTGAAAAAGTATTTTGGAGAAAAGTTCTGGAAATATATGCAACCAGCATTGATTATGACCCGAAATCAGAGAGTTCGATTTTATTTTTTAAACAGGTACAGAATAAAATGCACTGGGCGGCTCACAAACACACGGCAGCAGAAATAATCTATCAGCGGGCAGATGCGGATAAGAATAATATGGGATTAACAGCGTGGGCTGGAAAAGAAATCAAACGTTCTGATGTAGAGGTTGCAAAGAATTATTTAAATGAAAAAGAAATAGATGCATTAAATAAAATCGTTACGGCATATTTGGATATTGCGGAAGTCCATGCCCTAAATCAAGAGCCGATGTATATGAAGGACTGGTTGGAAACGATTGATGATTATCTAAAAATGACAAGAAGGGATATTTTAACTACGAAAGGAAGGGTTACTCATAAGCAAGCTCTAAAGAAAGCGCATGGAGAATATGAGAAATATCGGAAAAAGCAGGAGGATTCCCTTTCTCCTGTAGAGTATCATTTTCTTGAAAGCATAGAAAAGTTACATAGTTTGGAAGAAAAGAATTAATTTTTTTGTCATGGACTTGACATATGGGTGCCGGATATCATGCAAGCGTATTCTTTTCACTCCTGCTGCTTTTGTATGTGATTCTAATTGCCCGGCATAAGAAGAATGGGAAGCCATGAATAGCCGTGTTTCTGGTGTAATACCGTAGATCATGCCCTTATACCGTTGGATACATTCTGAAAGGAATAGCGGGATAATGATTGTCCGGTTGGCCTTAGCTGTTTTTGGGGAGGTAACTACACCCTCACCGTTGATCAGATGATACGTTTTGCTTATGGTTATAGTATTCTCTTTGGTATCAATATCGGCGGCGATCAGAGCCTCAAATTCGCCTATTCTAAGCCCACAATAGTAAAGGATTAAGAATGCGGTATAGTACGGATCCGAATGCTTAAAGGTGTCAATGAAACGGTCAAATTCTTCTTTTGTCCAGAAATTCAGGCTCTTTTGCTTCTGTCCAACGGTATTCCCTGCTACCCTACAGGGATTGATAGATAAGCCGTAGAAGCGGACTGCAAAGTTGAATATGATGGACAGCTCCGTGACAAGATTTTGCATATAGCCTGGGGAAAGGGGCTGGTCGTTGGCATTTACAGAGTTCTTCAGATCGGCTTGCCACTTCCGGATATCCGCTGCAGAAATAGAATCTATAGAGCATTTCTCAAAGTATGGCAGCAGCCATTTGTCCACACGATTCTTTTTGGTTTCATAAGTGATAAGCTTGCTATGCTCCTTCTTATCATCAAGGTATAGCTGACAAAGGGTGGAAAAAGGCATAGTTGGTTCTGCAGATTGTTTGAGAAGGAATGACCGTTCCCATTCTTTTGCTTCACGTTGGAGCTTGAAGCCCCGTTTAAGTTTCTGTTTTTTAGTACCTGTATAGTCGGTGTAATAGAACTTGGTTAGTGTATAATTGTTATTGGCAGAAATAGGAATTGTTCCTAAAACTAAAATAAAAAGGAAGTAGAGAAATTCCCTACTTCCCAATCATACAGTTTTTCTTTATGATGTTAACGACCAAGAAAACACGTAAAGGAGACTGTATGATGAAATCTATTGTAGAAGAAAAGTTGATATCTTTCAAGCATCTGGAGCAGAATAAAGGAAAGCGGACTACTACGATCAAGACGGTTTATGGCGAAGTGGCTTATGCCCGGAGAGTATACCAGACGAAGCTGGAGGACGGGAAAAAGGCCTTTGTGTATCTGCTGGATGAAGCAATGCAGATGGATAAGATAGGGCTGATCTCTACAAACCTGGCAGAAAAGATAGCCATGACGGTTACCGAATCCCCCTACCGTGTAACAGCGGATATCATCAGCGAAACCTGCGGCCAGAGCATCAGCCATGGAGGTGCATGGAACCTGGTGCAAAAGCTTGGAGAGCGGATCAGAGAGGAAGAAGACTATACCGTAAAGCAGATGGAAGCAGGGGAGGCGGAAGGGAAAGCAGAGGGAGCCGCCTTGTGAACAAAGCAATGCTGGCAGGGATGGAAAAGAGCAGCGATTTCCACGGGAAACGTGAGGCACTGATTGAGAAAAAATATAATGTAGATGAGATCCAGCAGAGAATCCTGAACGGGGATGGAGGAAGCTGGATCAAAGAACCGTACGATGCGGAAGCAATCTATTACCAGGCACAG
>NZ_CAXSVO010000006.1:0-173660 GCF_964240875.1 Ruminococcus sp. 5_1_39BFAA
ACCAAAAGCCATAAGGTCCTGGAAATCATATTGATTATTGTCCATCAGCACCACCCCCATTCTATGTAGAATAGAGGTCAAGCCACCCTGTAACACGATTGTTCCTAATGAAAAGGATAGCACAATACGTTCTTGTTCGCAACACAAAAACGGGCAGAAGGTTGAAATATCTCATCCCTTCTGCCCGTTGCTTTTATCTCCTGGCTGGTTTTATTCTTCGGTATCTGTATTTTCTTCAGCAGTGTCCGTTTCTTCGCTTTCTGCGTCGGTATCCCCAGCAGTGTCTGCCTCCTCACCTTCAGCATCAGTGTCCTCAGCCTCATCAGCGGTCTCAGCCTCGTCCTCCTGTGCATCCGCGTCTGTATCCTCGGCTGTCTCTGTATCTTCTTCGACTTCAGCAGCCTTCATGGAAAAGCTGTGGTTATCCGTGATCGTCAAAGTTTCCAGAACCTTATCCTCTGTCTTAATCTCTGCATCCTCAAGCCATTTGTCTGTCGTCTCAGTATAGTATTTGCTCTCTTTTGTAGATTTCAAGGATTCCATCTTAGACTGGGTTGCGTCTTCGTCATGAGTCTCGTCAAGTCTCACAATATAGCAGCTTGTGTCTGTTTCAATAAGCTCCGGATAAACCTCTCCATCGCCCAGGGTTCTCAGTGCCTCGATAACCTCATCCGGATAGGAAGATGTCATATCCTCGTCGTCGCTTTCATTAGTAAAGAAGGTTCCGCTTAATGCTGAATAGCTCTCATCCTGAGCCTTTGCGGTTTCACCCATATCTGCTTCCGGGTCTTCCTTCATTTCATCTAAAATAGCCTGAGCCTGCTCTTTTCTCGTCGCAATGTCATCTTCCGTCAGGTCATCTCCGCTGGTGGAAATGCTCACATAGGTAAAGCTTGACTGCTGTGCCTCGTCCTCAGAAATCTCGATAGCCGCTTCGTCATAAATCGGCTGACGGATCTTTTCACGGTAGGTCTCCAGCTCCAGAAGTTCTTTTACCTGATCCTCTGTTACAGAAAGAGCTTCGATTGTTTCCTCATCGTTATCTGCCATAAACTCAGCAGCCGCATCTGCCATAGCATTCTGCTCATCCTCGGTGATCTCAACACCGTAATCTGCTGCCTTTTCTTTCATAATGTACATCAGCTCGATCTGCTCCAGGCAGCTCTTTACAGCTTGCTCGCCGTAAGTCTCACCGGACTCAGTATCTGCTGTCTGATCCCAAATGTTTGCCGCACTGCCCATAAAGCTCATATACATAGCCTCTGTCTGTGCCTGTGACTGGCGGGCGTAAAGGCTCAGGACTCCCATGGGGATTTCCGTGCCGTTTACAGTGGCAACCGTCTGTGTTCCATCTAATTTCTTTTCTCCGCAGCCGGAAAGCATTCCTGCGGCCAGAACGCCGGTCAGAACAGCTACGGTTGTTCTCTTCATAGCTTTTTTCATATCTTCCTCCAAACTACACCCTGTTTCTCAAAATCAGGGAAAATGTTTTCCGCATTCTTAAAAAACACGCTTAGTAAGAGTATAATCTTTTTTTCTGGATTGAGCAAGAAAAATCGCAAAAAAGCACAGATATTTCACAACTCTTCCACCAGCGCCAACAATTCCTGCGAAAACTCTGTCAGCGCGGGAATCATATCTCCCACCGGGGTAAACAGGAATTTCGGCTCCTGCTCATTTTTAAACTGCAGACCCCGCCGGTGCTTTTGTATCAGCTCCGGAATTCCAGCCGGATTCAGCCGCGCTTTTTCATAAAGTGTGATGGTGACTGTTTTTCCAAACTGCTTGATCTCCGTAATGTAAGCCTGATGCGCCAGTGCTTTCAGCCGGGCAATGGCAAGCAGGTTCAGCACTGCCTTGGTTGGCTCGCCAAAACGGTCGATCAGTTCCTCCAGCATATCATCGTATTCCTGCTGCGTCTCAATTCCCGCGATCCGTTTGTAAATATCCAGCTTCTGGAACTCATTGCTGATATAAGAATCCGGGATAAAGGCATCCATATACAGATCAATGGTAGTCTCAAAATCCTCCATGGTACGTATGCCTTTTGCCTCTTTTACGGCTTCACTGAGCATTTTACAGTACAGATCATATCCCACCGCATTCATATGCCCGTGCTGCTGCGCTCCCAGCAGATTTCCTGCTCCTCGCAACTCCAGATCCCGCATGGCGATCTTAAATCCGCTTCCCAGATCCGTAAACTCCCGAATGGCGGAAAGCCTTTTTTCTGCTGTTTCTTTCAGCATCCTGTTCCTTCTGTACATAAGGAACGCATAAGCCGTCCTGTTGGAACGCCCGATACGCCCGCGAAGCTGATAAAGCTGGGAAAGCCCGTATTTGTCAGAATCATGGATGATCATGGTGTTTACATTGGAAATATCAAGCCCTGTCTCAATAATCGTCGTGGAAACCAGCACATCAATATCACCGTTGATAAAGTCATACATCACCCGCTCCAGCTCTTTTTCGCTCATCTGTCCGTGGGCAAAATCCACACGGGCATCCGGCACAAGCTTCGCGATCCGCAATGCCACCTCATCAATATCTGTGACACGGTTATATACATAATAGACCTGTCCGCCCCTGCGCAGCTCACGGCTGATAGCCTCCCGCACTGTTTCTTCATCGTATTCCATGACATAAGTCTGAATAGGCATCCGGTCCATGGGCGGCTCTTCCAGCACGCTCATATCCCGGATTCCGATCATACTCATATGAAGCGTCCGCGGAATAGGCGTTGCGGTAAGGGTAAGCACGTCAATATCCTTTTTCATCTGCTTGATCTTTTCTTTATGAGCTACCCCGAAACGCTGCTCCTCATCAATAATAAGAAGCCCCAGATTTTTAAACTGCACATCCTTTGAAAGAACCCGGTGGGTTCCGATCACAATATCCACCTGCCCCTTTTTCAGATCCTCAATGGTCTTTTTCTGCTGTGCTGCGGTCCGGAAACGGCACAAAAGCTCCACCCTGACCGGAAACTCCTTCATTCTCTGAACAAAGGTATTGTAATGCTGCTGTGCAAGTATCGTAGTGGGCACCAGGTAAACCACCTGCCTGCTCTCCTGCACTGCCTTAAAAGCAGCCCGGAGCGCAATTTCCGTTTTTCCATAACCCACATCGCCGCAGACAAGACGATCCATGATCTTTGTGCTTTCCATGTCACGCTTAGTATCTTCAATGGCTGCAAGCTGATCCTCCGTTTCCTCATAAGGAAACATCTCCTCGAATTCTCTCTGCCATACAGTATCCGGGCCGCAGACATAGCCTTCTTTTTCCTGCCGGGCAGCGTAAAGCTCCACCAATTCCTTTGCAATGTCCTTTACAGCCCCCTTTACCTTTGTCTTGGTCCTGTTCCATTCCTGGGTGCCAAGCTTGTTCAGTTTCGGAGGCTTGGCGGTATCAGAACCTGAATATTTCTGCAAAGCATCAAGCTGCGTTGCCAGAAT
The DNA here is from genome assembly GCF_964240875.1 of Ruminococcus sp. 5_1_39BFAA. Classification (NCBI taxonomy): domain Bacteria; kingdom Bacillati; phylum Bacillota; class Clostridia; order Eubacteriales; family Oscillospiraceae; genus Ruminococcus; species Ruminococcus sp. 5_1_39BFAA. The sequence continues at coordinate 3,450 of NZ_CAXSVO010000006.1, forward strand.
ATAGAGGTTGCTTCCATCGCGATACTGGATCTTGATATAGTCCTTTATGATCTTATCGACCTCAACCTTTTCGATTCCCCGGTAAATACCCAGACCATGTTTTTCATGTACCACATAATCGCCGATGGAAAGCTCCGCAAAATCCTGTATTCTTTTACCGTTATAGGTCTTTTTCTTCTTCTTTTTCTTTTGCTCCTGCCCGAAGATATCAGTCTCCGTAATGACCGCAAATTTCACCAAAGGATATTCAAAACCTCTGCGCGCATGCCCGTAGACCACCATAATCTCACCGGGATTAATGCTCCGGTCATAATTCTGTCCGAAAAAGGCATTCAGCCCCTCCTCCTGCAAATCCTTTGCAAGACGCTCCGCTCTTGTGCGGGAACCGGACAAAAGTGCAATCTGATAGCCCCGCTTTTTATATTTTTGCAAATCCTTTACCAACAGCTCAAAGCTGCTGTTATAGGAAGGTACACTCTGAACGGCAAGGTTAAACTTTTCACCAAAATTCCATTTACCGCTTACAGGCTCCAGCGTGGAGAGGGATACCGCCCTTCTTTTATTCAGCCGTTCCTGGAGCGTACTGAATTTACACAGCCACTGATCAGGAAGATTCCTTTCTCCCTTTTCCTCACGGTGCATCCGGCTCTGAAGGTACTCCCTTTCCACAGCCTCGCCGTTTTCTGCCAGTCGATTAGGTTCATCCAATATCAGCAGTGTTTTTTCTGCCGGAAAATAGTCCAGAAAGGAAACCATATCCTTTTCCCCGCTTTTTTCCACAGCAGGATAAATGGTGATCTCATCCAGATTTTCCAGAGAGCGCTGGCTTTCCGCATCAAAGCTCCGGATAGAGTCGATCTCATCTCCCCACAGCTCAATACGCCAGGGATTTTCCTCGGTAAGAGAATAGATATCAATAATTCCTCCTCGCACCGAAAACTGTCCCGGCATTTCCACCTGCCCGGTACGCTCATAGCCCAGATCCACCAGCGCCTTTTTCAGCGTATCCATGTCGATCACACTGTCGCTGTAAAAGTGCAGGATCCGGTTGCTAATCTTTTTCAGGGGCATCAGATAATCCATGCAGCCGTCAATGCTGGTGACTACGGTCAGCTCCTCCTGCTCCATAAGCGCCTTGACCACGCGCATACGCTGGCGTATCAGCAGGTTGCCGTGGATATCAGCCTGGAAAAACAGAAGATCCTTTGCCGGGTAAAAGAGAGCTGTTTTGTCATAAAAACGGTAATCCTCGTAAATGTCCTTTGCCTGCTTCTCATCCTCTGCAAGAATCAGGCGGCAGGGAGCCATCCCGGAAAGCCCGTGGATAAAATGCGCCTTCTGGGATTCGATACAGCCGCTGATCTGAACAATACCCTGTTTTTTCTCTATGCAGTTTTGTATTTCTTCAAATTCCGCCATAGCGGTCAATGGCTGGGTAAATGAAATCATAGGATACCTCTGCTTCCTTCAACAATTCTTTTACAAATGATCACGCGCAAAAAGGCCCGCGTTTTAATTGGCGGGCTTTTTGCGATTGTACTCATTCATGGCTGCATCCGGTCCGTCAGCAATGATCCGCTCAACGGCATCTGCAGCATTTTCAATGGCTTCGTCTATCAATTTTCGTTCTGCCGGGACGAACCTGCCCAGCACATGGTCTGCCAGATCCCATCCCTTTGGCTTGGCTCCCACTCCGATTTTGACACGCATAAATTTTTCTGTGCCAAGCTTCTGGATAATGTCCTTCAGCCCGTTATGGCCTCCGGCGCTTCCCTGCTTGCGTATGCGGAGCTGTCCTGGTTCCAGGTCAATGTCATCCTGAATGACGATCATCCTGGTTTCCGTATCGATCTTGAAATAGGCGGCAATGTCTCTCACAGGACCTCCGCTTAAGTTCATAAAGGACAAAGGCTTCATCACAATTACTTTTTCTCCTCCAATAGTACCTTTGCCGTACATGGCGTTAAACTTTACACCGCTCTGGGGAATGCCATGCTTTTCCACCAGGCGGTCTATGGTGTCAAAACCCATGTTGTGACGGGTTGCCTCATACTGCTTCCCGGGGTTTCCCAATCCAACTATCAAGTACATATTTTCCTCCGCAGGATGGTGCTTTGGTGAGAAAGCACCCAGTTTTTTAATTAAAGTAAACAAGCTCATCCTTCAGCGGCTCACAGGTGCGGATATCGTCCGCATAAAGAACGATCCCTTCTCCCTGATACTCCATTCTTTTTTCAAATCCGACCTTTGCGGTCACCTCGATCCATTCACCTGGCTTCAGTTTCGGCGCGTAAGGACTTTTGCATACATAGCCAAGGAACGTGGTATCGTCTGCGCAACAAGTCATAGCTGTCCGACCCGGAACGAAAAATTTGCTTCCCATTCCCCGCGGCTTCATAACGCGAGCTTTAAATTTCACGGTTTTTCCTATATAGGTATCCGGGTTGTCCATTGCATCCACAAACCAGATGCCGTAATCCTCCGGCATGATCTCTATTACGGGTGCGTTTACATCAAAGGGCATCTCATCTCCGAAAATGTCCTCGATTTCTCCTTCCTCGTCCTCAAAGATCACTTCTGCGCTTTGGTTGGTAACCTTAATGCTCCGTCTGTAATTTGCCAGCGGGTCATCCTGACTGCAGCGGTTAAACACTACCATGTCCGCATGGCGCACCATGTCCATAAAGATGGATTTCATATTTGCCATGTAAATCTGGAAAGTGCTTGCATCCACACAGGTGATCTCCTGCTCCACTCCCCAGCCTTTTGGCAATGCCATCTCTTCGAATTTGCTTACCAGCCACATGCCGTTGTATTCTATAATGACACGCTCCGGCTGATGGATGATATCCATGGCCTGCAGGCGTTCCAGTGTCAGGTCTTCTTCCTTCTCAATGACCTCTACAACGGTGTTCTTCTTTGCCAGAGCCTTGCGGTCATATTCCTCTTCGCCCTCCTCGCAGAGAATCAGCAGGGTCTTACCGTCTATGCTGAAATAGTCCTGCTGCAGGGTAAAGCTGAGGAATGTGGTCTTACCGCTTTCCAGGAAACCGCTTATCAGATATATGGGTACTGTAATTTCATCCATAATATTCTCCATTCTGCCATATGGCCTTTATGCTACACCGAACAGCTTAGCCAGCTTGTCTTCTTTCAGCTTGGAGCCAATGACGCACAGACGTCCTGTGTATTCCGGAGCTCCTTCCCGGATTTCCGTTTCTTCCGGAACCATATCGAAATAAATCCAGGTTCCATCCTCTGCGGGAAGCATTCCTTTCGCACGGAGGATGATGCCATAATCTTCTGATGCACTGAGGGCTTCCAGAATTTTTTCCAAGCCATCGCGGGTGAATTTTTTAACCGTTTCACGGCCCCAGCTTGTGAAAATCTCATCAGCATGATGGTGGTGATGTCCATGCTCATGGTCGTGACCGCAGCCACAGCCACATTCTTCATCGTGGTCGTGATGGTGCTCATGGTGATGGTGCTCGTGATCATGCTCATGTTCATGGCCGCAGCATTCCTCGTCATGATCGTGGTGATGGTGTTCATGATGATGCTCGTGATCATGACCGCAGCACTCCTCATCATGATCGTGGTGATGGTGTTCATGATGATGCTCGTGATCATGGCCGCAGCACTCCTCATCATGATCGTGATAATGGTGCTCGTGGTGATGCTCATGATCATGTTCACAGCATTCCTCGTCATGATCGTGGTGATGGTGTTCATGATGATGCTCATGATCATGACCGCAGCATTCCTCATCGTGATGGTGGTGGTGATGACCATGATGATGCTCGTGCTCCTCCATCATCTCTTCCTCCAGGGAAACAGGATGCTCCATAACCTCCAGGAGTTTTTTGCCATCCAGCTTCTCAATCGGAGTGGTAATGATCGCAGCTTTTTTATTGATTTCTCTTAACAGTTCCATGGCCTGCATTGCTTTTTCTTCATCCACAATATCGGTACGGCTCATAATAATAGCGCCTGCATACTCCACCTGATTGTTGAAAAACTCACCGAAGTTTCTCATATACATTTTGCATTTCTTTGCATCTACCACGGTGGTATAGCTGTTCAGCTCAATTTCCACCTCGTCCTGTACGCCCTGAACCGCCTTGATCACATCAGACAGCTTACCGACCCCTGAAGGCTCGATCAGGATTCTGTCCGGATTGTATTTCTCCACGACCTCTTTTAAGGAGGCTCCGAAATCACCAACCAGAGAACAGCAGATACATCCTGAATTCATTTCGCGGATCTCAATCCCAGCCTCCTTCAGAAAGCCGCCGTCAATTCCGATTTCACCGAATTCATTTTCAATCAGCACTACCTGCTGGTCCTGAAATGCCTCTTTTAAGAGCTTTTTGATCAAAGTTGTTTTTCCGGCACCAAGAAAACCGGAAATAATGTCAATCTTTACCATTGTGTTTCCCCTTTCTATATTCATTTTCACATTAACGCAATCTGACCAGGAAGTATCTATACCCCCTGGTTACAGCAGCTTTGGAAAAGGCACATCTGCGGCTTTTCCGCTTCTTCTTATAGATGAATACGGGGATATGACCTCTTGTCACATCCCCCTATCATTTTTCATGTATATCCGGCTAAAACCTGTTTATCGATCAGCCGTTAATCATAAAGTGCATCAGTTTATCAATATCCTCTTTCTCGTAAGCTACGATCTCCAGTTCCGGAATCTCGCCGTTAGAGAAAATATTTGCAAGAGATACATACTGGGATAATTTGGATTTCAGATTCAGTCTGTCGCCCTCACCAGTTACTAACTCAACTTTTCCGCTGCAGCTGTCAACTACTTCAAAAAATTTTTCAACGTCTTTAATATTGGATACTTTCATGTCAATAATCTCCTTTCAACATGTCATTTACTTATCATTTTCCTATTTCGCGCTCATTATAACCTATGTTTCCATAAATTTCAAGCCATGATATACCTAAATATTTCCGGATTTACTCTGGTTTTTTATACACTTTTCCATGTTAGTACAGGAAAATTGCCACACCATATGCCGGAAGAGGATACGCGAAGGAAAACGGCCTGTTGTCGCACTCGCTCTTTTCAGCCTTGAAGACCTTTTTCTCAGTCATGCCATTCTCATCCATAATGAGTGTGTACTGTTTTTTCTTCGGAACGCCTACCCGATAATCAGGACGGTCCACCGGAGTGAAATTGCATACTACAAGAATGTTATTTCTCTTTGTCGGAGATTTGCGGACAAAGCTGAAAATGCTTCTGTCGCCGTCATCTGCATTGATCCACTCAAAGCCCTCCGGATTATTGTCCATTCCATACAGCGCCGGATATTTTTTATACAGCTTCAGAAGGCTCTGCACGTAATCCTTCAGATTTCTGTGATTTTCCTCACCCAGAAGGAACCAGTCAAGCTCACGCTCCTCACTCCACTCTCTAAGCTGCCCAAACTCCTGTCCCATAAACAGAAGCTTTTTGCCAGGATGACACATCATAAAGGTATAGCCTACCTTCAGGTTTTTGAATTTATCGTCAATCTCTCCCGGCATCTTATTCAGCATCGAGCACTTCAGATGCACAACCTCATCGTGGGAAAGTACCAGAACATATTTCTCACTGTAAGCGTATGCCATAGAGAATGTCATTTTGTTATGGTTGTATTTACGGAAATACGGATCCAGCTTCATATATTCCAGGAAGTCATTCATCCAGCCCATATTCCACTTCAGTGAAAAACCAAGACCGTCATCCTCTGCCTTTCCGGTTACCTTTGGCCAGGCGGTTGATTCCTCCGCGATCATCACAGTGCCGTGGTTTCTGCCCAGAACAACTGTATTTAAGTGCTTGAAAAACTCGATGGCTTCCAGATTCTTATTGTCACCGTACTTGTTGGCAACCCACTGTCCATCGCTCTTTCCGTAGTCCAGGTAAAGCATGGATGCAACCGCGTCCACACGGAGTCCGTCAACATGGCACTCTTCAACCCAGAAAAGTGCATTGGCAATCAGGAAGTTTTTCACCTCCGGACGTCCATAATTGTAAATCTTGGTGCCCCAATCCGGGTGCTCGCCCTGTCTCGGGTCCTCATGCTCATAAACAGCCGTACCGTCAAAGTTTGCCAAGCCATGAGCATCCTTAGGGAAGTGCGCAGGTACCCAATCAAGAATGACACCAATCTTTTGGCGATGGAGATAGTCCACAAGGTATTTAAAATCCTGGGGAGTTCCATAGCGTGATGTAGGCGCATAATATCCTGTCACCTGATAGCCCCAGGAGCCATCAAAGGGATGCTCTGCAATTCCCATCAGTTCTACATGGGTATATCCCATTTCTTTTACATATTTAGCAAGCTTTACAGCCAGTTCACGGTAATTATAGAAGCCCTTTGGGTCTTCCTCTGTTGCAGGATGCTTCATCCAGGAGCCGGGATGTACCTCATAGATTGCCATTGCATCGGTAGCTTCGTTGAAATCCGGACGTTTTTTCATCCAGGCATCATCCGTCCACTTGTAATCTGAGATATCCGTAATTCTGGAAGCTGTACCGGGGCGCAACTCGGACTCGTTACCATAAGGATCTGCCTTGTAAAGCTCTTCCCCGTGCATTCCTACAATATAAAATTTATAGAGCTGTCCGATCTTAGCGCCGGGCACAAACACCTCAAACACGCCGATCGGCCCAACCTTTTCCATCGGATTGGCCTGGGTATCCCAGCCATTAAATTCTCCCACCACGGAAACATACTGCGCATTCGGTGCCCATACGGCAAAATACACACCTTTTTTCCGTTTTTCTGTGGTTGGATGCGCACCAAGCTTCTTATAAATATCATAGTGCGTTCCCTGCCCAAACAGGTACTGATCCAACTCTGTGAACTTCACTTTTTCTCCCATCTGAAGTACCTCCCTTTAAAGCATAAAAATTATAATAATGCGGATATGGCTGCGAAAACCCTCAACAACGCCGCCGTCCGCTGCGCTTTCCCCATATACTCTATTTCATAGATACCAGCAGGCTCTCATTTACTCCCAATGTCACATGCAGGCAGCCGTCTCCAGCCTCAAGCGTTTCCCCGCTTATCAAATCTGTATACACTTTTCCCTGCATTGGCACACGGATATTCATCTGCGCCTCTTTATCATCATTATTTACTCCGACTATAACGCCTTCATCCCCAAGGATTCTGGCAAAAGCATACTGACGGTTAGTGAGAAGCAGTTCCTGATAGCTTCCATCGTAAAGAGCCGGATTTTCCTTACGGATTTTGCCCAGTGTCCTGATCCAGTCCAGGAGCCTGGAATCCGGCACATTTTTCAAGGTTTCTTCCAAATCTACGGCAGGACGCAGCGGGTCATCATTTCCGCCCTCTTTTTTGCCCTGGATTCCCCACTCAGATCCGTAATAAATAGACGGAATACCTGGCAGAGTAAACAGAAGGGTGTGCACCGGATAAATGTGACCGGGCACATTCAGCTTAGATGCAATTCTGTCCACGTCATGATTATCTACAAAAGAATACAGCTTCATCCCTCTGTAAATACCGCCGTTCTGGTCAAACTCCCTGCGGATAGTATGTGCGATCTCAAAGTAATTGTGGTCATTATGCCCGGAATACAGTCCCTTATGCAGCTCATAATTTGTAACGCTGTCCAGTTTATCCGGGCTGACATAACGGCTGTAATCGCCGTGGATAACCTCTCCCATAAGCCAGAAATCCGCTTTTTTCTCGTTTGTATAACGGCGCATATCCTGCATAAAGGAAAAATCCAGACAGTCTGCGCAGTCCAGACGGATTCCGTCAATATCAAACTCATCAATCCAGAAGCCGATCACATCCAAAATGTATTCCCGAACCTTCGGTTCCCAGTAATTTAAATTTACCAACTCGAAGCAGTTTCTCCATGCCTCATATCCAAAGCCATCATTATACGGGGAATTCCATCCAAAATTAATTCCCTTGTACCAGGAACAATAAGGAGAACCCTCCCTGTTTTTCTGAATGTCCTGGAAAGCGAAAAATTCGCGTCCTGTATGGTTGAAAACACCGTCCACAACCACTTTGATGTCGCTTTCATGTGCTTTCTTTACAAAACGTACAAAATCCTCATTATCACCCAGGCGGCGGTCAACCAGCTTATAATCTCTGGTATCATAACCATGGGATGTAGATTCAAACAATGGTCCTATATAAATTGCAGTGCAGCCAAGAGACTGTATATGCGGCAGCCATTTTTCAAGCTCTTCAAACCGATGGGTAACCTCCTGCTGCTCATTTCTCCTTGGCGCACCTGTCATTCCAATTGGATACATATGATAAAATACTGCCTCTTCATACCATTTGCCCATTACGTAGCCCTCCTCAATTATGGTAATATAGCTATGGATATTATACCAATCCGGTCTGATTCCGTCAATGTAAAACCTCTAAAAAGAGGAGCAGCCCTGCCGCTGTTCATACCAGCCGGACAGTTGCCGCTCCCCTTTTTTGCATTTTCATTTTATGTGCTGTTTTTTGCTGTTTTCCTAAGAAAAGTCATTTTCGGCAGAAATCCGTTTTTATTCCTCCGCCTTCCGCTTACGCCCTGTTATTTACAGGTGCTTTTTAAATTCCTCTTCCTTCATGTCCAGGCGCCTTGCCGCCTCATCTACAGTCAAAAGTCCGTCTTTTACCAAGCCAATACAAACTTCGAGTTTTCCTTCTCGGAGAATCGTCTTGGCTTCGTATTCGAGAACCTTTCCACCCATAACAGAGGTCACTCCCTTTCTCACTTTCGCGTACTTCGCCGCGATATTCTTGATGACCTTTTTTGACATGTCCACCAGTGTACATTTCACATACTCGCTGATTTTCCCTTCCGTACACAGACCTTCCAGCCGCTCCATGATCCTCTGATATTCCTTTTTGAGTTCCTGGAGTTTTCTATCGTCCGTCTCATATTCCTCAAAGTTTTTTTCATAATTGAAAATATAGAACGGAATCAGAAACAGCAGGTTCTTATCAAAAATCTCATCTATCGTATACATTTGTGTTTTCAACACCGGGATCTCATAGGAAACGCTCCCTCCCGGCGTGTTTATCTCAACTGTCAGTGCATCCGGTGTATTACGAGTATGCCGAAGATACAAGACTGCCGAATTTGGAAAGGTAACCATTAGCTTTCCCTTCACAATTTCGCCATGATCCAGCGCTATCTGCGAATCATACTCAAACATCCGTACCATCATACTGTTGTCAGCAGTGCTCTGGCATTCAATATGATATTTTTTGTCCGTAGTTCCTTTGATACGGAAACAGGAATCCGTAATCTTCTCTTTTGTATTTACATCCTGCAGATTTATGAAATGCTCATTCTGAAGAAATTCCACCGGTTCTTTGCCCGTATAGTGTTCCCCAAAAATCTCATTTACAACAGGAATTATCAGACTGGTACAATCATTCAGCAAAGTTCTGAATACGTCATCATATGGTGTACCGACAGTGATATTTTCCATTGCCCCACTTCTTTCTTATGAATCGCAGCAGCATAAGACAGAAGTCGCAGTATGTAAGAAACGAATTTCTGTTGGTTTTAGTATAGCAAAAAATGCTTTTAATTGCTACCCTAACTATACCCTATATTTTTTATGTCTGCTTTCGCATGAAAAAGCCGCCGCGCCCATGATTTTCATCATGGGCACGGCGGCCCGTCATTTATTCACTTATTCGCCATCGCTAAAACCGTCCTCTGTGCCGTCTCCATCATCAGATGTAAAGTCTTCAGAGTTTCCGTCATCTCCATCCTCGAAGCCCTCACTGTCTCCGTCTGATGTTTCTTCTGAGGAAGTGTCCGTACTGCCTTCCGTGCTGTTGCCTGCATATCCGGCCACGGCTCCTCTGTCAAGACTGCTCTGCCAGAAATCTGAGTAAGAAGCATTCTGCAGCACAACATTTTTCGCCTCTGCCATTTCGCTGACTGTTACCAGCTTATACCCCTTTGCAATCAGGTCCGGAATCAGCCTTTTTGCTGCTTCCACTGAAGGCTGGTGAATATCGTGCATCAAAATAACAGAACCATCTGTCAGATCGCCATTCATAACAGAATTATAGTCCAGCTCCACATCCTTAAGATCCCAGTCCAGCGAATCAAGGGACCACATGAAAAACGGCTTTCCAACTGTGGCAATAATGTCGGAATTCCAGTTTCCGTAAGGTGCACGCGCCACTGTAGCAGCTTGTCCGCACGCCTCGATCAAAGCATTGTCCGTATCGGTAAACTGCTTTGATACGCCATCCATATCAAGGTTATAAAGGTTCTGATGATCCCAGGAGTGGGATCCGATTTCACAGCCCAACTCCAGCATACGTTTCACTGTATCCGGATATTCCTGCACTTTCTGTCCCAGCATAAAGAAGGTTGCATGTGCGTTGTTTTCCTCAAGGCAGTCCAGAAGCTCCTCCGTATACTCGCCCGGCCCGTCATCAAAGGTCAGTGCCAGCAACGGTCTCTTCTTTTCCGGATTATAGGAACCGTCATCGTTAAAATAATAATCGTTTACGCCTTTGGTTACCCAGCCTGTCTGGATATATCCGTTATCATTAAAGAAATACTGCACACCGCTGATTTCCTGGAAACCTCCGGCAAAATATGTACCATCCGCATTTTGATACCAGCGGCCGTTTTCGTCTTCGTGCCATCCCGGTGTCAGTGCCGATACCTTGCTTACATCCCCTTGTCCCTTCAAAGGCTGCCGCACAGCAGCATTTGGATCCGCTGCTACAGGCTCCGCCTGTACCTCCTGGGTTTCCCCGGGTTTGCCCCCTCCTACACGCTGGGCAATGGGAATAATCACGCCCCGGACTACAAAAATCACCGCAAGCACGGCTGCCACAGCATACGTAACAAGCTTAATAATCCTTCTTCTCCTTAACTGGCGCTGTTTCCTGCGCATTCTCTCGCGCATAGCCCGTCTGTCCATTTCAAATCCCCACTTTTTCTATTGAATCTTCACTTTTTTTATCTACTATTTCATAATACACCATTTCCAGTTAATTGGCAACCATTTACAGCACCTTTTTCAGTTCCAATTCATCTGTCACAAGAAGGATATCCGCTTCTTTTCCTACGGAAAGAGAGCCGACCTCCTCATATATACCGATGCTCTTCGCCGGATTGCGTGTTGCCGCAAAAATAGCCTCTGCCACAGGCACTCCAAAGGAAACAGCCATACGCATACAATCAAAAAGGTTCGTTGCGGAGCCTGCAATGGTGCCGTCCTTTAAGGTAGCCTTTCTGTCTTTCATGGTAACCTCCTGCCCGCCGAGCTGGTAGGTACCGTTTTCCATTCCGGTTGCCATCATGGAATCGCTGATCAGCACAACTCTTTCCGGCCCGAACATCTTAAAGGTGGTGCGGACCACAGACGGATGGATATGAAGTCCGTCACTGATCAGCTCTACCATACATTCTGAGTCGTCACAGGCAGCCCCTATCAGTCCCGGGTCCCTGTGTCCCAGCGGCATCATAGCGTTGTATAAATGGGTAACATGGTGCGCACCGCGTTTCATAGCCTCTGCTGCCGTATCATAGTCTGCCTTCGTATGTCCCAGGGAAATACACACTTCGTTATGTACTTCGTCAATAAACTCCATAGCGCCTTCCACATTCGGCGCCAGAGTCACCAGCTTCACTGCATTGCCGGAATAAGCGTTTAATTCACGGAAAAAATCTGCATCCGGACGGCGGATATGACTTTCTACATGAGCGCCCTTTTTCCCCGGATCAAGGAACGGCCCTTCCATGTTGATGCCTCGTACCGTGGCGCCGTCCTCCATTCCCTGCACCTCTTTTATGGTTGCAAAGATCTTTTCCAGTTCTTCTTTCGGTAAAGTCATTGAAGTGGGGCAATATGACGTGATTCCGTGACTTTTTTCATATCTCAGAACAATTTTCAGGCCTTCTGCATCCGCATCGGAAAAATCATGACCGAAAGCGCCATGGCTGTGAACATCTACCAGCCCTGGGATCACCTTGAGTCCTGCGGCATCCACCACAGTCTTATCCGTTACCTCAGCCTCGCTTGCCACGATTTTATGATTTTCCACATAAAGGTCCTGCACCCGAAAGCTTCCATCCTCCTGAAAAACCTGACCGTTCTTAATAATCATAACCATTTCCTCCTTCCTGAATTCTATTGCTGTGTATCTGTACTGTCAGCCTGGGCATCTCCGCTCTCTGCTGCAGGGTCTGCCTGGGGAGTTTCTCCCTCACCAGCATTATCTCCCTGAGCGGCTTCTCCTACATCTGTCTGAGCATCCCCGCCTTCTGCCGGAACCGTCTCGCCTTCTGCAGCCGCATCTGTCTGAACCGCATCGCCCTCAGCCGCTGCATCCGCCTGAGTTCCGTCGCCCTCACCCGCTGCATCTGCTGCCTGCTCAGCATCGCCCTGTTCAAAGCTGGCATTTGCTATAATAAAATTCTCCACCCGAACTAGTCCGATGCTTTCGTCCACCGCTTCCTGCCCATAGGTGTCGATCAGTGTTGCCAGATCGCCTGCGCCATACTGCTGCACAAGCTGATCCTGGATCGCAAGGCTTTCCTCATCCTCAAGGGTCATGCCCTCAGCGTCCATGATTCCCTGAATGATCAGATCCTGCTTAACCTTTGCCTGCGCATACTGCAGACACTGCTCCTCAAAGTCCTCCATGGACACACCCTGAGATTCCACAAAATCCTCCAGTTCCATGTTTCCCTGCTGTGCATAGCTCTGTGCCTGACGCTTGAACTCTGCAACCGCATTGTCAATATCCTCCTGCGGATATTCCATCACCTCGGAGTTGGTATAAACAGTGGTCCACGCCGTAGTCCTCAGGCTGCTCTCCGCCTGTGCCTGGGCTGATGTCTCCAACTGGCTGCGCACAGATGCCCGGTATTCCTCTGCTGTTCCAAAATCCGTATTGGCGGCCGCCCACTCATCTGTCAGCTCCGGCGGTCTGCGGAAGTTCTGGAGCGTGATCTGGAAAACAGCCTCAACGCCTGCCATTTCCGCTTTCTGGTAATTCTCCGGGAACGTAACGGGAACTTCTTTCGTTTCCCCTATCTTCATTCCAATGATCCCATCCTCAAAGCCTGGAATCATCTTTCCGTCTCCGATAGTCACATCATAATTATTGGCAGTGCCGCCCTCAAAAGCAACACCGTCTTTTGTTCCCACGAAATTAATGGTAACCGTGTCCCCTGTCTCAACAGAAGCACTTTTCGCGGTTACTTCCTCAGCCTTTTCTTTTAAATTCTGGAGTACCTGGTTCTCCACATCCTCATCAGTGACTTCCTCCACTGTGTTGTCAAGAACCATTCCCTTATATTCGCCGATGGTTATATATTTTTCCACGCTGTCCACAGAAACCAGCCTCGTTCCGCCTTCCGGATCTTTTTCCTCCGGCTCCTGGCTTTCCGCCTCCTGGTTTTCTACTTCCTGCTGTGTCTCCGTAGTTCCTGTACTGCTTTCCTTGGCTTTATCCTCGTCTCCGCAGCCTGCTGCAGCCAGTGCCATACACATAGCAAGAACAGCGATGTATCCTTTTCTTTTCATATCCTGCTCCCTTCATTTTCTTAACATAAACCTATCACATTTCCCGAGAAAAAGGAACCCTGCTGGTGCATTTCATTCTTTTTTAAGAAATGTCCTCTTCCGCTCCGATATCCCCTGTTTCTCCTTCCGAGTCCAACATGGATGGTACCGGCACGGGGCGTGAATCGTCCCATACCTCCGAAACATCAAAAAGGTCGCTCAGCATTTCCGGGTCGTAATACATCCGGTAACCATCCAGATTTCTCCGCCCCTGTCGGAAATAATCGTCCGTAATCTGCACCCAATATTGGTTGGAATCCACGTTACAGAAATAACGATACCCTCTTTTCCTGTAATATTTATATTTGGGATTATCCGTGGTGTATTCGTTCCAGTCCCCGATATCAGCACCAAAAGCAAAGATGATCATATCGGTTTTTCCCAGTATGGGAGCTACATATGCCTCCCATTTTTTATTGTCCTGCTTCAGCTCCTTTGCAGTGGAATCCGTCGCATTTTTATGCCCCCAGGTATGACTGGCAAATTCCCAACCTTCTGCTTTTAAAGCATTGGCAACCTCCGTTGCCTTGCTGACCTCCTCATCGTAATTAAAATCCGGGTGGCTGTCCAGGAATTCCTTCTGATTGTCCTGAAGATTCTCCCGTGTCTTATAGGCAATATCCGTCCGGTATCCAAGAACTCCGTTATATCCTGTCATGGCGAGAATCCCCCTGCGTCCATGATAGGAAAAATCCGGATGGGTTTTCAAAAACGTATCCAGCAGAGGCACCATGTCATAATCCCCCACAACGGTCGTCCCGTCGCTCTGCACATATTCTGCCTTTACCTCTCCATTTTCATCCAGAACCAGCTTGCTGGCAAAACCATCCCCGTCCATGTAGTGATAATAGCTTACATCATCCTGTGAAATGACAAACGGTGTTTTTCCCGGTGGAAGCAGGATCTTTCCCCTGCTCATGGTGCCGTCCTCATTCACAATCGCCATATCATGAGGGCTTACCATCACATAGCCCTTGTCGTAAAGTATCTGGATTATTTTATTAAATTCTGTGACCGTAGTCATCATCTGATTATAGCCGTCTGTTTTATAGTCTCCGTCAAAAGCTCTGGCGGTATCGTCTATCAGCGTATGGAAGAATACATGGGTGATCTCTTCCAGCGGGTATTCCACGCAGGAAGCCTTTTTATTTTCATATTCAGCGATCGCTGCCATGTAGTCTCCGTCCCCTTCGTATCCCTCCTGACTGGTAAGAACCTGAATTGCCCCGTCATAGTCATACTGTACGGCAAGAGCCGCTGCCGCATCCAGCGCAGCCAGCTTTTCCGGACTGATTGGTTCCGGTGTAGGTGTAGGTTCCGGTGTAGGCTCCGGCGTGGGCGTCGGAATCGGTGTTGCCGTAGGCAATGGTTTATTCGGATCCGAAAATACATTGTCCTCCCGGAAGGGAAGCACTGCGCATCCTCCCAGGACTAATGCTGTACAAAAAGCTGCCAACAGAACAGCCATTCTTTTTTTCATGTGTGTATCATCCCCCGTTCATAGGCGGTACAGGTGTAGGTCGTGCCGGGTCAAATACTGCACTTGCATCAAACAGATCTGTCAGCAGATCCGGGTTATAGTACATCCTGTAACCATCCAGATTCCGCCGACCCATTCGGAAATAGCTGTCCCGGATCTGGACGAAATACTGGTTGGAATCCACATTGCAGTAGTAATTATAACCCTGAGATTTCAAATAATCAAATTTTTCTTCTCCTGTGTAATCCTGTCCTTTATTGATATCCGCTCCAAAAGCAAAGATGATGATATCCGTACCTCCGATCAGCGGGTCTACATTTTCTTTAAAGTTTTGTGTGTCTGTGATAAGTCGCTCCATGGAAACATCTGACATGTTTTTGTGGCCCCATGTATGGCTGGCAAAAGTCCAGCCTTCTGCCTTCATCGCGTCAGCCACAGTTTTTGCTCCCGCCCTTTCTGTTTCCAGATCAAAATCCGGGTGCGCCTCCAGCCAGGCAAGCTTGTCTGCGTAAAGGTCATCCGGACGGGTCTGATAGCTGATATCCGTGCGATAGCCCAGAATACCATTGTAGCCGGTCAGCGCAACGATCCCCTTTGTCCCATGATAGGAAAAATCCGGGTGTGCCTCCACAAACCGGTCGATCAACGGCACTACATCATAGTCACCCACAGAAACGCTTCCGTCATCCTCCACGTACTCATTCCGGATTTTGCCTTCCGCATCTATCACCAGCTTTGTGGCAAAACCATCCCCATCCTGGCAATGATAATAACATACGTCATCCTGGGACAGCACAAATGGAGTTTTTCCTTCAGGCAGGAGAATCTCCTGAGCTGTCATAACACCGTTTTCGTTAACCTTTGCCAGGTCATAGAGATTCACCATTACGTAGCCCCTGTCGTACATGGTCTGCGTGATCTGGTTAAACTCATTCAGCGTAGTCATCATCTGATTGTAGCCAGCCTCCTTGTAATCCCCATCAAAGGCTTTGGATGTGTCCACGATCAAAGAATGATAGAAAACATGCGTCACCTGCTCCGGGGACCAGGAAACGCAGGAATCCTTTGTCTGCTGATACTGCGCTGCTGCCTGCTGCATCTGTGTACTTCTGGCATAGGCAGCATCATTTTGCAAAAGGTTGATCGCACTGTCGTAATCATACTGGACAACATAGTTCTCAGCCTGCATAAGGACCGTATTTTCCCGGTTGGACTGCGCTGCAATGACTCCTGCACCTGCTGCCGCTGCCTGCGGAATGATCTGTACCTCCGGCTCGGATGCTGTCCCGCTTTCGCTGCCGTTTTGTGCCGGGTCTGTCTCAGTTGAATCATCGCCTTCCGCTGGGATACCGTTCTCGGCTGAAGCATCGCCTTCCGCTGAACCATCACTTTTCGCCACAGTATTTTCCTGCTCTTCTGCTTTCTTTTTCTCTCTGGCCTCCTCACGGGCAGCCCAAAGCTCCCTTGCCTTTGCAACAAGGGTTTCCGCACCCTGAGAAATGCCGATCCTGTCATCAAGAAAATATCCCGCGCCGCCCAAAACGATCAATGCGGTCAGGATGGCTGCGATAAATCTGTTTCTGTTACGTTTCCTTCGGCGCTGGACAGCCCGCTCATGCCGCTCTTTTCTCCGCGCCTCATAAAAAGCAGCTTCCCCCTCTTCGTCACTGCTTTCCTCATTTCCGCTGTCGGTCCAGAAGTTCCGTCTATCCGTACTAAGATCCTGTATTTCTTTGTCAAAGCTTTCTCCCGTCTCCCCACGGTCAGCTTCCTGTTTTATCGGGTCGTGGATTTCCGTCAGGACATCCTTCTCTTCGCCCTGTCCTGTTTTATTCTCCGCCATAGTTCCCTTACTCCTTATCGTTGTAGTGTGACTGTTCACTCCCCTTATGGTTTACCATATCAGACGAAACTATCCCTTTTGTAATCACTGTATTACAATTATAGTATGCCCCTGCATAAATTTCCACCTTTTTCACGCACAATCCTTTTTTCTTCCATTTTAATAATTGCCTTTTTCCCGAAATAATGGTAGAATATACATCGCGTAATATATACCAATGCCACATTAAATAGGAGGATACATATGAGTACAGTGACAATCGTCCTTCTGGTGATTTTAGTTGTCCTGATAGGCTTACTGATCGGCTTATATTTTTTCGGAAAAAAGACCCAGAAGAAACAGGAAGAACAGCAGGCGCAGATCGAGGCCAGCAAACAGACCGTTTCCATGCTGGTTATCGATAAAAAGAGGATGCCCCTGAAGGATTCCGGTCTGCCCCAGATGGTTATTGACCAGACTCCGAAGCTTATGCGCCGTTCCAAGCTTCCCATTGTAAAAGCTAAGGTCGGCCCGAAAATCTCTATTCTGATTGCAGACGAAAAGGTTTACGACCTGATTCCTGTAAAGAAAGAGATCAAAGCAGAAGTAAGCGGCTTATATATCGTGGGTGTCAAAGGAATCCGCGGAAACCTGGAAACCCCGGTGAAAAAGAAAAAAGGCTTTTTCGCCCGCCTGAAAAAATCTGCTGATGAAAAAGTCCAGGAGCAGAATGCTTCAAAAGGCAAAAAGAAAAAATAAAAATTACAAAACGGTACCGTAAACCACCATATTCAGGTGATTCAGCGGTACCGTTTTTTTCTGAGACGCACAAAAAGAGGTCTTCCCGGCCACCTTTCGGCAATCTTGAAGACCTCTTCTGATTTACCTGATCGTGAACTAATATCAGGCAATTGTCTGTGCGTGTTTTACAAATTTTCCTCTACAAATTTCTTAACTTCTGCGATTGCCGCGTCCTCGTCGCCGCCCTCTGCGGTCACGGTGATCTCGTCTCCGCATTTTACCCCAAGACCCATGAGCGCCATCAGTCTGCTGACATCAACTGTTTTTTCTCCCTTGGTCATGGTCATACTGCTGCCGGAAGCCTTTGCAAGCTTTACCAGCGCTCCGGCGGGTCTTGCGTGGATTCCCAGCTCGTCCTTAATTGTATACTGAAAGCTTTTCATTCTGTTCCTCCTACACAAGTTCTTTTACGATTGCCAGAAGTTCTTTTACACACTCCGTCTTGGTATCGCCGCTCTCTTTGTCTATAATGGAGCTGTATACATGCGGGATCACCTTCTGCACGCCTGCATCCAGGATGATCTCCATGATCTCACGGAAGTTCTCCATAGTGATTCCGCCTGTTGGCTCGAGGATAAACTCATTTCTGGCGCAGGCTTCTGCTACTGCCTTTAATTCGTCTTTGCATTTCAGTCCGCCCATCGGGAAGAACTTAATGGAGTTTCCACCCATCTCTTTGATCATGGCGATGGCAGTATCTACCGGAATCAGTGCAGGTTCAGCTTCCTTGGAAAGAGGTCCTGTGGAAATCTTCACCAGACCCGGTGTTCCGGAAGGGGAAACCAGTGCATTGATGTGGCAGGTATCATCCCCTACATTTGCTCTTGTATATCCAACTGCGGAAAATATCTGATTAAAATGGTGGGCTTTGATTTCTTTTGCAATATCTCCCACAGCCTTCCACTGTGCCGGATTTCCTCCGCCTAAACCAACGGAAAGATTTCCCTCCAGAACCTCCATATATTTTTTCATATCCTCAACTGCGGATGCAACGTCAGGATAATCCGCGGAGAGTACGCCAACCTCCACATGTTTCTCTGCTGCAGCATAGATTTCCTCTGCGTTTTTCAGGCTTCCTCCAAGTACATTTAAACACACTCTGTCATTATAATAATTAATTCCCATGATGCTTATCCCTCCATGATTTCTTTCAGTCTGCTGATGATCAGTTCTTTGTCGCCCTCCACCAACGGTCTCGGGTCAAAATCCAGCTTGCCCAGGTTCAGGAATTCTGTTCGGCAGTAAACCATCGGATCGCCTTCTCTTAAGGCACGGTTGATATCTGTCATCTTTTTGTCACATACCTTGTCATCCACCGTTACTCTGGCACGGTAGATAGCTCTTCCCGCCTCATCCTGGATCTGCTCAGCCTTCAGGCCGGGAATCTCGTTGATGTTCTGGCAAAGATATTTTACGATCTCAAGGTTTCTCTCAACCTCTTTCCGGCGGTCCTTGTTCTCATAGCGCTCCAGAGCCTTCAAAAGACCCATGATGCCTTCTTTGCCGATCTTCATGCAGCGGCCGATGCCTTTGTACTGCCGTTTTACATAGCTGATATATTCCTTTTTGCCTGTCACAAAGCCTGATGTGGTGGCTTCCAGGGCCTTTGCACCGCTGTAGATCACCAAATCTGCGCCCATTGCAATATATTTGCGGAAATCCTCCTCCGCAGCCGCATCTACCATAAGCGGAAGATTATGGCGGTGTGCAATGTCGCGCATAGTTTCCAGATCCACCATGCCTTTCTGTACACAGTGGTGGCTCTTTACATACAGAAGTGCCACGGTCTTATCTGTAATTGCCTCTTCAATATCCTCCGGCACAACCTCATTGGCAGTTCCCGCCTCCACGGGAACACCGCCGCCGATCCGGAGCATGGTGGGCATTGGTGCCCCATAATCAATGCTGTGTCCTTTTTGCAGTACGATCTCATTGGCAAGCCCGGTAGAATCCGGCAGCCTGTCCATAATAGACTTTTTCCCTTTGGAGATCAGTCCTGCCACAGTCAGGCAGATGGCTGCGGAGGCGCTGCAGGTAACGCAGCTATCCTCACCGCCTGTATATTGGGAAATGATCTCTCCTGCCCGGTTGATCAGTTCTTCTATTACCACATAGGACTGCCCGCCTGCGATCGCCGCCTGGGCAACCTCGTCACTCAATGTGGACACACCCAGAATCGTAACTCTTCCGCTGGCATTGATCACTCTGCGCAGCCCGATATCCTGATATACACTCACTTTAATCGCCTCTTTCACTTTATCTTACAGGAAAATACCACCCAGGATCATAGCGCCCAGAATGGCACCGCCTGTCATCTCTTTGCCCCATTTGTAGAAGATGGCTGCTCCCACAATAGAACCGATTCCTGCGTATACATTGTACTGGGTTGCAGCTACTACGATAAGCGGAGCCAGATAACGTCCGATTGCATTTCCTGCACCCATCATGATGCTTGTTCCGCCTACTGCAACACCTTCCGGTACCAGCTTACGGATTATAATGATCACACCGCCCATAATAAGGCCGAGTCCTGCACCTACGATCAGCGCTGCAAAGAAGTTGGAGAACGGGAATTTGATTCCCATGGAAAGGAACAGGGCCGGAACACCGATACCAATACCTGTCTGCAGAGTTCCTCCGATATCCATCAAACCTACAAGAGGTCCTTCCAATACTCGTGCGATGAGGAATCCGGCTGCAAAGCCTGCTGCTGCCGCATAGTCTCCGCCGTCTATACCATCTGTCAGCATTGCTACAATGGAAATATCATTAAATGCACCAGTTCCAAAAGTAATAAACATATAAGTTCCTGCAAAGATTGCAGCGGCAGCTCCCATTACCAGAAAGATAAAGGTACTGTCTTTCATCATAAATTCGTCAAATTTCTGTCCGAATGACTTCTTTTCCATTACTGATTCCTCCTTATGCTACAAACTGGGTGAAGAAGCCTCTGAAGTAAGCGATTGCAATAAACATAACTACAACGATTGCAATGAGGATTCTTACGATATTGCTCTTATAACCATTCTCCTCAGCGGATTTACCGATCAGGATACCAAGAACGATACCAGGAACTGCGTTGCCGGAGATCAATGCGGAAACGCCGCCCAGTACGGTTCCCCACATACCAACAGTTTTTCCTGCGTCAATAGCTGCAAGCCAGAAAATAGCAGGCATTACCGGGTTTAACAGCCAGCTTGTAGCCGGAGTCAGTACATTCTGTGCGATCAGGGAAAGCTTCTCCGGAATGATCTGGGACAGTGTGTTTAAGAATGTAACAACTACTGCGCCTACTGCCGCTCCGGCAAGCATCATCTTTCTCGGGTTCCATACGGTTTCTTCCGGGTTTTTGTTCTTTATAAGAAGAGCTGCTGCAGACCAGTTCGGCACGATTCTGTGCAGAACGTCCTGGGTCAGCGCTCCGGTTCCCACTGCTGCTGCGGCAGAGGAGAAAAAGAAGCCCAAACCAAATGAAAAGTGTGCGATCGGGTCGCCGTTACATGCGTTCATCTCGCCTAAAGTACGGAATGCACCCATTGCCTGTACCTCCGGCGCGTGGAACATACGGGCTGCTCCGGCAGCGATACATCCGCCGCCGATCACGCCTATAATAATGGAATAAATAATGATCTGTATCATTTATAAGTCCTCCTTCGTTACATTCAGATATTTCACATTCACTACGATTCTTGCAGTGATGGTATAATCTACTTTTTCCCGCGGCCAAAAGAGAAACATGAACTTTTCTGTTGTCCGATGGACATCAACGTTTTCAAAGTAGACCTCCTGTGCTTCCATCTGAATGATCGGTTTTCCGAATTCCCGGAAAATCTCTTTTCTCATGATCTGGAACAATTTTCCCACTGCGTCCTCCAGTGATGTCCCATTGGCTTTTACAACAACTTCGTGCTTTGTTTCTTCTAATAACTGTCGGTTTTCCATATGATTATTCTCCGTGTACTTTTCTGTATGTCTGTACCAGTCTTTCTCCAAGTTCTTCTACATCCAAAAATCCAAGGCCTACAACCTTGCAGCCTTCCTCAACAGCGGTACATGCAGCGTCTACGGAACGAAGCTCAGCCTTTGCCGGATATCCGTATTTATTCTTTGCTGTCAGAGCGCCTGCTCCGCCGCTTCCACAGAAGCTGATCCCAAGATCTGCGTTGTTTTCGTGCATCACATCTCCAAGCTTCATGTCTGCTGCCATTCCCGGGATGACGATCGCCTTTCCGCCTGCCTTTTCCACGCCTCTTGCCACTGCCTGTCCCTTTCCCATACGGTGACCGATCACTACTAATACCTCTTTGCTCATTTTTATATCCTCCTTTTTTATTATCTTTGTCTCATCTATTTTTCGTTCTGCATTGCCATTTCTATATGTGTTGCTACCAGAAATACCTCGGAGCGGTTCACAGCCAGTCCTTCCTTGGAAAACTGTCCGCCCACAAGCTTTTCCGCAGTACCAAAGGCTTCCTCGGAAACCTCTGACATCATCTCTTCATCAATGTCCTCCACAAAGGCGTTTGCCTTGATCCGCTTTAACAATGCAAGAATATGGTTGCTGAATACAAATTCAGCGTTGTCATCCATCTTAATTCCTGTTTCTGCAAATGCCTCTTTTACTTCTTTGTAAGAATTCAATACATCTTCTTTGACACTCTCGTCAATTTCACTGTTTTCCAGCAACGTGTTCAAATATTTCACTGTCTTCACCTCTGCTATAAATGGTTTTTTTCAATACCAGTTTTTTACTCAGGGTCATCTGATCCCCGATGGAGTCCTCCACAATATCTTCACATGGAGTAAATTCCATAATATTAAAATCCGCAATGGCTCCCGGCGTTAATTCCCCAAGCCCTGTGAGGCCGTAGTGCCTTGCCGGAGCGCTGGTACACTTCTCCACAGCATCCTCCAGGGGCTCGCCGCAGCCGATCACCTTGCTTAAAACAGCAGCCAGGTTATAAACCGGGCCTTCATAATTTTCCACATGCAGATCTGTACCGATCAAATCACAGTCAAAGCCCTCTGCCAGCGCCTTCTGGAACACCTTCAGGCTGAAGCTTGCCACACCATGTCCGATATCAAAGAGAACGCCTCTTTCCCTCGCCTGGATTGCTTCCGGGATAATATGGCCTTCCTCTGTGAGAATGCCGCCTTTCTTTCCGTGGTAGGCATGCGTCACCACATCGTCCTTATCCAGAAGGTTCAGAACCTCTGTCAGCGCCGGAGGGTAGTTGCCTACATGAACCATAAGCGGCTTGCCAAGTCTCTTCGCTGTCTCAGCAGCAATGGCAATGGGTTTCAAGCCCAACCCGCCCACAACGCTTGCGCTTGCTCTGGCTTTCAGGCCCACGATATTGTCCCCGTACTTTTCCAATGTTTTTTCCAGGGCGGGAATATCGATCTTTTCCGGTGCGTCCAGCTCATGGCCATGGATCAGGCCCTCTTTGGAGATATTGAGAAGGGTAAACACCTTTGTTTTACACTTATCAATGTAATTCTCCCGGAAGTCCTCATAGTTGTCAGCTCCGCTGCTTCCCGCATCCAGGATCGTGGTGGTTCCCCTTTCGATTCCCAGAGTATCCGGCGCAAGCCCCAGAAAAGCCTTTGGATAACAGTGGGTGTGAATGTCAATAAACCCCGGCGTTACGATACAGCCTGCCGCATCTACGACCTCCATCCCTTCCTCTGCTTCCAGATCCGTGCCGATTTTTTCAATTTTTCCATTCTTTACCAGAATGTCTCCCTGATCGCGGCGGTGTCCGTTCACAGGGGAAACCAGCAACCCGTTTTTAATAAGCAGTGATTTCATTTTTCAATCCTCCTTTATGATGTATAAAAAGAATGCTGTTTTTTCTTCCACAGGAATCCGCACCTGCAGGGAGCTTTCCACAAGCTGAAAGAATTTTTCCATAATGGCAAAAATCTCTCCGTGCTCTCTGCGTATCTTTGCGTACTCTGCATTAAATTCCTCGCTGGCCGATCCCTCACGGCTTTCGTACCATCTGGGCACTGCCATACTCATATGGATGATCATGCCAAGGAGTGTGTCCTGCCCCATCTGGTACCGTTCAGGAAACTTCGATGTATATTCAAGCAGTGTAAGGATCAGCTTGCTTATCATGCTGGCTGCATACACAAGCTCCCGCCTGCTGTACTCCTTTCCAGGCGTCTCCGCCAGTGCAAAGGGGTCTGCTTTTGCCCCAAAGGAAGCCTCATCTTTTTGCTTCAGCGGAATCTCGTCAATGAGCTTTCCATAGTCCAGAAATTCCTGGATCCTCTTAATGTCATCCTGCGAAAGGATCCTGGATATTTTCACCACCGGAACCCGCGCATTGGATAACGGTGTTGTGGATATGATGAAATCCACATCCCCCCAGCAGTCATTCAGGGAAAGCTGGTAGGGCGATGCCTGTCCTACCACATTCAACATTGGGAAAACCCTTGCCACACGAATGGACAGAAGATGGGAAAGCCCCTTTCCTGTGGCACAGATGATCAGCACGTTTTTGCGGCTGTCCTCCCGCTCCTGGCAGTTTTTATAAAGATAAACCGCAATGTAGCAGATCTCTGTTTCCGTAAACTTTGCCGGAAGTCTTTCCTCCAGGAATTTTGCACATTCTCTTGCCGCCAGATAAAAAGGCATGCAGTTTTCCTTGATTTCCTGGATAACGATGTAATTTTCTTCCTGCTGCCTCTCCCCTTCTCCAAAGATGATGGCATTTTTCAGATGACCGTAAAGATCCTGGTACAGCCCTTCGAAGTCAAAGCTGCCCAACGTCTCCTCAAGGTCCGGCTTCATGACTTCCAACATCTCTCCAAGAATGCCCTGCATCAGATCGGCCTCTGAGCCAAAATGATTGCCTGCCACGCCGTTTTCTTCCACGATCTCCTGCATATATTCCGCTTCCTGGAGGGAAAGGTTGTCCCCGGGAATGGAAATTTCTTTTAAAAGGTCATAGGCGTACCGGGAGACCTGATCCTGTACGGCTTCTACGTCTCCTTGCGGCTTTATGCGGTAAAACCGGATGTTCCGCACAAGGCAGTAGGAAAGCAGGTTCAAAAATGCGGTGTTGGAGATCCAGATGTTATGTCTGGCATTTATTTTTTTGATCCCGTTTGTTATGGAGATAATGGTCTGGAGATTTGTAAATTCCTTTAACGGCTCGGGGAGCAAAAGACTCCAGTCCTCCGGCGTGTAGCTGCCCTTGAACCGCTCTGCAACGATGACGGCTGCCCTGCGTCTCAGCGCCAGCTCTTCCCCTACAAGCTCGTATCCTCCTGATTTGTGGCTGATTAACTTTATATCCAGGTCCCTGAACTGGTTGTCCATTTTCGACAGAAGCCTTAAAAGAGTGGAACGGGAGATAAAAAACTGCTCTGCTACCTGGTCTGCCGTAACCTTTTTTGTCCTGGTGAAAAAATAGAGATAAAGCTTTTTATACCGTTCCTCATCGCTGTCCAGCAGAAAGCCTGTATTTTCCTGGACTTTTTGTTCAATCAGGATTTCCGAGCACGCCATTTTCTGGGAGATCGGAATAAAAAATCCTTTTTTGATAAGGTAGCGAATCTCCACTCCCTTTGTCTCGCAGAGTGTTTTCAGTTCATTCATGTCGTAGCGGATGGTTCTTGGACTTTTATGGAATTTTTCTTCAAAAAATCCGATGTCCAGAGGGCTTGTGCTGGTCACCAGATACTTCAGCATCTCAAGCTGGCGGGCTTTCAGTTTTTCACTCATTTTCAACCCCCTTCCAGTCTTCCTGAAGTTCTACAAACTCAGGGATCGCTTTTGCAAGGCCCTCTTCGTAATTTCCTGCCGTTACCCTGTATGCCTGGGCTTTTACATAATCTGCCGCATTGCCTACGGCAACGCTGTATGTTACCTGCCGGAACATGTCCACGTCATTTTCTCCGTCACCGAATACAAGTACTTCATCCGGCTTGACGTTTTCCTGCTCCATATAGCGTTTCAGGACTTTTCCCTTTGTGATCCCTTTTGGAGAGATTTCAATGAGACGCGGGCAGGTTCTGACAAATTCATAGGTGCCGCCGTATTTTTCTTTCAGGATCTCAAAGACTCGTTCCATGTGCTCCGGTGCTCCAAGGCAGCCGAACTTATTCAGCTCTTGTGGGATCTCCTCTATGGAATAGATCCGTTTCTGATCAGGATATCCGCTGCGGCTGTCTGTCACCCAGGACCAGGCTCCTCCGATCCAGGGGTAATCCTCCGGAACGGCTCTTTCTTTGCGCTCCTGTTCCTTCAGAGGGATTTGGCTCTCTGGAATCCAACTGTACAGGCTCATGTCCTGATAGCACTGCACTTCCACATCCAAAGACTGCAATACCGGGAAAAGCTTTTCGATGTCCGGCTTTTGCAGGCGTCCGAAAATGGTCCTTTTGCCCTGCCCCAGATGGTTGATCGCCATTCCGTTTACTTCGATGAGGCATCCGCCGTATTTTTCCATTTCCAGCTCCTTCACATAGGGCATCAGTCTGGAATAGCTGCGTCCGCTGGCAAGAATGAGCTTGATCCCCTGCTTCTGGCATTGCTTCAGACAGCGCTTTGTCATGGGCATGATTTTGTCGTTTCTGTCCAGTAAGGTACCGTCCATATCGGTTACAATCCATTTTATTGCCATTGGAACACTTCCTTTCTCTCTGTTGATGATGTTATCTTATCATATGCTTCTCGGCATATTGCACTAATGATTTGCAATTTCTCATCCTCCTTTTGCAATTTTGAACAACACTCCCCGCCGAAGCGCGGTTGTTGAATTTCATAAAAAAGAGACATGGGATTTCACTCTCATGCCTCTTAAAAAACTTACGGTTATTTTTGATAATTGGTATTACCTTTGCCATGAAAATCCTGCCGCCTGTATCTGCAGCCTTTGTTTCTCCCTTAAAGCGAAAATTCCGCCGGATCCTTGGTCTGTGCCTGTATGGACAGGCAGCAGTCTGCCACATGCTCCTGATTCATATCCAGCGAATAATTTACCTTCATATCAATACAGTTTTCGCTTTCCTTCAGCTCCATTTTTGTTGCGGAGATGCCCATCTGAAGTGTACCGAAGGGCGTACTGTAGAGGGTCATGTTTTTCTTTCCCTGCTCAAACACCATATGGG
The DNA here is from genome assembly GCF_964240875.1 of Ruminococcus sp. 5_1_39BFAA. Taxonomy (NCBI): domain Bacteria; kingdom Bacillati; phylum Bacillota; class Clostridia; order Eubacteriales; family Oscillospiraceae; genus Ruminococcus; species Ruminococcus sp. 5_1_39BFAA. The sequence goes on from NZ_CAXSVO010000006.1 coordinate 30,282, forward strand.
TGTTGACCGGTCCCTTTTTGCGCACCTCCATCCCCCTGGGGGAAATCTTTATGTAATTGATCGTGGGTTTTTGCAAATCCTCCATAATCTCCTCATAGCGCAGATAATGGCTTCCGTTGCGGAAATAATATTCCCCCGGCACCACGATCTCAATAGGCTCCTCCTGCCCGTCATCCTCCAGCATCTGCAATCCCTGCACATGTATCAGCACTTCTTTTTCCATAAGTCCTGGCTCCTTTTTGGTCTGCATCAGTATTTTTCAATGTCGATCTTCTGTGTCATTTCCACATCATATGGCAGGATGGAATTGGCAAAGCTTTTAAATTTCTCTGCCAGATCACTGACATAAAAACGATACGGAAATTCCTCCTGTTCTTTTCCCGTGCTTACGAGGTCCTTTTCCTTCAAAAGCCGCCCCAGCTCCAGGGCTGTCTCATAAGCGGGATTTACAAGCTGTACCTTTTCCCCCATCACCTGCCCGATGGTGGAGCGCAGAAGGGGATAATGGGTGCAGCCAAGTATCAGGGTATCAATTTCCTGCTCCTGCAATTCCTTCAGATACCTGGATGCCACCTCCACCGTTACAGGATCGTGAAGCCAGCCTTCTTCTACAAGAGATACAAACAGCGGGCAGGATTTGCCGATCACGGTGATCTCCTGGTCCAGCTTTTTCAGATATTTCTCATGGATGCCGCTGCCTATGGTACCCTCAGTTCCAATCACGCCCACCCGTTTATTCTTAGTTATCCGGGCAGCCACCTCAGCCCCCGGTTCGATCACTCCCAGAATGGGAATGTCCAGCTCATGGCGCACTTCATCCAGTGCAAAAGCGCTTGCCGTGTTGCAGGCAACCACAATTGCCTTTACCTCCTGCTCCCGCAAAAAACGGATGATCTGGCGGGAATAACGGAGGATGGTTTCTTTTGATTTATTTCCATAGGGGACCCGGGCGGTGTCGCCGAAATATACGATTTTTTCCGAAGGCAGGTTGCGCATGATCTCCCGCGCCACCGTAAGCCCTCCCACACCGGAGTCGAACACCCCTACCGGAGCGTCTCTGTCTATTTTCATCTGTCTTTCTCCAAACACTTAGTATATTGTGTTTCTCTATTCTAACACCAAATAAAGCCCGCCGCAAGCGGCAAATCCATATCTCTTTCCAGGAGCAGAGGTTGCATTTTTTACAGGAGGTGCTGCCTATGTATCTTTAAAAAGCTTTAAAAGACACCGCTATCTATTGCAACTGTTCGAACTTAAACTTATAATAAAGGAGGGAACAAATGGGCAGCAATAACACAATTTTTGATGATGTCTTTCTCACATTGTTGGAAAAGCTTCCACACCTGGTAATACCCCTTATAAATGAGGTGTTTCACACCGACTATACGGAGGAAGACGAGGTGACACAGCTCCGCGAGGCACATCAGACCCAGGAAGGCCGGCGTACCACCGACTCCACTTTACGTATCCGGGATAAGTGGTATCACATCGAATGCCAAAGCAACCCGGATTCCACCATCATCATCAGAATGATTGAATATGATTTTTCCATTGCATTAGAACATGTAAAAAAAATCAATAAAAAATATGTTTTGGAGTTTCCAAGGTCCTGCATCTTATATCTTCGCCACACAAAGCACACAAAGGAAGCAGAAGAGGTGGAGGTACATTTTCCGGATGGAAGCCGCTTCCGTTACAAAGTTCCCATTATCAAGGTACAGGAATATACAAAAGATAAACTTTTCCAGAAGAAATTGCTGTTTTTACTTCCATTTTATATCATGCGGTATGAAAAAGAGAAAAAGCGCATCGAAAACGATGCGGCAAAACTGAATGCCTTGCTTGCAGAATACCAGGACATCAGGAATCGTCTTGAAATTTCTTTTGGAAAAACAAATCAGTCAAAGGAACTGCTTGATCTAAAGGAGCTCATTGCGCGAATTGCAGACTACATATTCCGCAATGAGTCCCGGACAAAGAAAGGAGTGCAAGGAATTATGCGAGGAAAAGTATTGGAATTGGAATCCGACAGAATTTATGCAGCGGGAATATCCGCCGGACGCACGGAAGGACGTATCGAAGCCTACATTGAAAATGGTTATTCACTGGAACAGATTTCGAAAAAGGTAGATATTCCCGTAGAGAGAGTCAAGGAAATCCTGGAAAAGCTGTCCCTCACAACTCCGGATGCCTGAGCCAGCTTCCCAAAATGCCGGGATATTTCCTCATCCCCTGGACTTTCCATCCGAATTCGGGTATGATAAGGACGGATGAAGAAATCATAATGGCCGGCAGAATCTCTGCCGGCCGGACATGAGGGAGGATACTATGAAGCAGGTTTATTTAAAACACGAGACCAAAAGATTCGGCTGCGCTGTTCTGGCGGCTGTGATCCTTGCACTGAACATCAAGACCTTTGTCCGTGCCGGAGGACTGTATCCCGGCGGGTTCAACGGGCTGACGCTTCTTTTGCAGGGTATTTTTGAGCGGTTTGCCGGGATTCACATTCCCTACACGGTCATCAATTTACTTCTGAATGCAATTCCTGTTGGCATTGGTCTGAAATTTATTGGAAAGAAATTCACCATCAGCTCCTGCTGTGTAATTTTTCTGTCCAGTATTTTAACGGACCTGATTCCCGGTCAGCCCATCACCTACGACACGCTGCTTATCAGCATTTTCGGCGGACTGATCAACGGACTTGCCATCAGCCTTTGCCTGATCGGCAATACCAGCAGCGGAGGGACGGATTTCTTTGCTATTTATTTTTCGGAAAAATATGGATTTGATATCTGGAATTATATCCTGTGCGTCAATGCCGGCATCCTCATTGTCGCCGGAATCCTTTTCGGCTGGGATAAAGCCCTTTACTCCATTATTTTCCAGTTTACGTCCACCCAGGTGGTCCAGATGCTGCATCAGCGATACAAAAAGCACACTCTGTTCATCATCACACGGCACCCCGAAGATGTTTATCAGGAAATTTCCCACCTCACCAACCACAGCGCCACCCTGTTCCACGGAGAAGGCTGCTACTCCGGTGAGGGCACCAGCATGATCTACTCCGTTGTCTCCCGGGAAGAGGCAAAACTTTTAGTAAAAAAAGTAAAAGAAATTGATCCAAATGCCTTTGTAAATATTATCAAGACTGATTTTATCAACGGACGGTTTTACCATAAGACAGATTATTAACCAATATCCCAAAAGCAGCCTTGCCTGTGGTCGTATTTACGCCACTAAGGCAAGGCTGCTTTTTAAGAATTCTTTACTTTGTCACTTCAATGTCATATATTTCTACTTTTGCATCCTGCGCAAGCAGTCCAAGCTCATATTGCGGTTTTGCATAAACACGGTATGTAAATGCAACCTGCTCGCCCACAAAAGCTTCTACCATATCGTGGTCAACAAGGATTTTTACATCAATGGGTTTTCCCTCTTCTATTTTGAAAGTCTTTTCACACACACGTACACCATCAGGACCCGGATCAGTTGCAGGCGGAACAGCCTGACAGGATTCTACCCAGAATGGATCCACTCCCATAGGCAGGCTCAGAAGGGAAACCCTCTGCATTGCCACATCAAATTCCAGAAGAAGACAGCCACTTGCTTCTCTGTCGGATTTCAGCAGGATTCCAAAGTGATCATAGATTTCCCTCGGGAGGATCTTACATTTAAACAGGAAAGACTCCTCCTCATGCTCCAGGAAACCGTAGGTACATGTGCTCACCGAATCCAGCTCAAAGCTGTTTCCCGCATACTGTCTGCATGTTCCCAGCACAGGGGTATATTTCCATTCTACAGGAGCTGAAAATTCTTTCACATATTCCTCCGGAATTTTCACATCCAGTTCTCCGTCCTCTGTGGCAACCACCTCGTGAGGAACACAGAAGGTTCCTCCCCAGTACCACTCGCCCCTGTCGCTGCACTCAGCACGGTCATGCGCCCAGCCAAAATAAAATCTCCGGCCATTCTCATCCTGCATGGATTTTGCAGCATAAAATCTCCGGCCTCCGATCCCGTCTTTTTTCGGTTTGCGCCATGGCCCGAAAGGTGATTTTGAAACACGGTAAATGGTATTAACATATTCTGAAAATCTTGAATAAGAAAGATACCAGTTGTCCCCAAACTTGTACATTTCACAGCACTCCGGACAGTTGGTATGGCCTGGTGTGTAAATCGGTCCGTAATACTCCCAGTTTACCAAGTCCTTGGAACGGTATAAAACTATACAGCCCCTTCTTGTGATCGGCATATCCAGTTTTCTGGCTGAAATCAGAATCCAGTAGTTTTTATCTTCCTCATTATAGAATACATAAGGGTCACGCCAGTCTAATTTTTCATAAAGCTCAATCATTGGTGTTATTACCGGGTTCGCTGCATCCTTTGTCCACGTAACGCCATCTTCGCTGGTGGCATGGCAAATGGTCTGCTGGTATTCTGCCGTCAGGCAATATCCGGTATAAAAAGCATGATACTTTCCCTCTCCATAAATGACGGAACCTGTCCATACTCCGGACGCATCCGGCTCATCCCCTTCTCCCGGATAAAGTGCAGTGGGAAGCTCAGTCCAATGAACCAGATCTTCTGATACACTGTGGCTCCAGGTTGTCCGAAGTCTTGCCGGATAAACCGTAGTTCCCGGGGGTGAAGTCAGAGAAAAAATGTGATATTTCCCTTCATGATAAAAAGGGATCGCATCTCCTGTTGAATCCGCAAACGACATTTTACGAAAGATATCCATATTCCAATCCTTTCTCTCTTCCTGATAAATAGAAGATTTTCTTTTTTTATTTCTCTCTACAGCTCAGCTATTTTTTCTTTTTAAATGAAATCTTGTCTTTCTGTGCATCCAGCAATACGGCGCATGCGATGATCAGGCCTTTGGCGATAAGCTGCCAGTAGGAGCTTACACCGATCAGGTTCAAACCATTAGAGATAATGCCGATCACCATCGCGCCGATCACGGTTCCGCTGATCCGTCCCTTACCGCCTGACATAGAAGTTCCGCCAAGTACACAGGCAGCAATGGCATCCAGTTCATATCCGTCACCGACGGACGGCTGACCGGAATACATTTTGGAGCAGAGAACCAATCCTGCAAAAGCAGACAACAGACCGGAAAGGGTGAATACGGCAATTTCCACTTTCTTGATGGGAACACCGGAAAGTCTTGCTGCTTCACGGTTTCCTCCGATAGCATAAACGTAGGTACCAAATTTTGTTTTGCTCAGCATAAAGCTGAATATAATGATCAAAATCACCATATAAACAACCGGAAGGGGAATGGTGTTAAACAGATATCCCGTACCGATAGCTGCAAAGAAATCATCATTAATACGGGTGGACTGTCCACCGGAATACACACGCGGAATACCTTTGCACACATTCATCATTGCCATGGTAATGATAAATGCCGGCACCCGGAAACATGCTACTATTCCACCGCTGATGAAGCCTGCCAGCACACCGAATAAAAGCCCCAGAAAGATTGACAGCCCCATCGGAAGTCCCTGATTTACAATAAATCCAACGGTTAAAGTACCGCTCATAGCTACAATAGCCCCAACGGAAAGATCAATGTGTCCCAGAATAATAATCAGCGTCATTCCAAGAGCAATGTACGCATTAATGGAAATCTGTCTTAATACCGAAACAATATTGTTTGGTGTCAGGAATTTATCCGTTACCAGAGCAACAATAATGCACAGCAGAACCAGTACACTAAGAATACCCTTATTGCTAATAAAGACTCCAAGAATTGGGTTATTTTTTATTGATGACTTACTATTCTCACTCATGTTACTCCACTCCTCCTGCTGCATATTTCATGATTTCTTCCTGACTCAGTTCCTCCCGGCAAAGCTTACCTACCAGTCGTCCACTGCGCATAATGCACACGTTGTCACACATATTGATGATCTCTGGAAGCTCACTGGAAATCATTATGATCGCAATACCCTGTTTTGCCAGTTCATTAATAGTCAGATAAATTTCATATTTTGCATTTACGTCAACCCCTCGGGTTGGTTCATCCAGAATCAATACATCCGGTTTTGTAGCCAGCCATTTCCCCAGGACAACCTTCTGCTGATTGCCGCCGGAAAGACTGCCTGCTTCAATCTCCGGCGAAGCAGCCTTGATCTTAAGCTTTTTAAAGAATTCATCTATTACCACATGGCGCTTCTTTTCACTGATCGCAACACCGTTCATGTAAAAATGAAGAGATGCTAAAGTCAGATTAAATGCCACACTGTTTTCAAGAATCAGGCCCTGTTTTTTACGATCCTCCGGCACCATTGCCAGGCCTGCTTTCAATGCCTGCATTGGATTTTTGAAATTCTGCTTTTTACCGTTTAAATAGATTTCTCCTGACTGATATTCTCTGGCCCCGAAAACACTTTCCATTGTCTCACTCCGACCTGCCCCCACCAGTCCGGCAAAGCCCAGGATTTCTCCCTTACGTACCTGGAAGGATATATCTTTAAAGCTTCCTTCACTTGTAAGATTTTTTACCTCCAGCGCAACTGGTGCTTTGCTTAAATCGTTGTAATCTCTTGCGTAGAAATTCTGAAGGTCACGTCCAACCATCATAGCCACCAGTTCATTCGGATTTGTCTCACAGGTTTTTCTGGTACCTACATACACTCCGTCACGAATAACCGTAACTCTGTCAGAAATCCTAAACAATTCTTCCATACGGTGGGAAATATATATAATGCTAACCTTTTTTTCTTTCAAACGGGCAATAATTTCAAATAACTGTTCTACTTCTTCATTTGAAAGAGAAGAGGTCGGCTCATCCATAACAATGATATTACCGTTAAAAGATACTGCTTTTACAATTTCCACCATCTGCTGCTGTGCGATAGTTAGATTTTCCACCATTTCGTCTGCCCGGATATTTACGCCAAGCGCGTTGATCATTTCCTGTGCCATTTGGACAGTTTCTTTCATATTGATCCTGCCGCCTTTTGCGATTTCCCGACCAAGAAACAGATTCTGCGCAACAGTCAGATACGGCACGAGCACGATTTCCTGATGTATAATACCGATCCCGTTTTCCCTGGCCTCTGGTACATTACGTATTTTCACTTCTTTTCCATTGATTCTAATGCTCCCGCTGTCTGGCTGATGAATACCGCCAAGGACTTTGATCAAGGTAGACTTTCCGGCACCGTTTTCACCCAGAAGCGCATGAACCTCGCCAAGCTCAAGAGAAAAATCAATTCCGCTCAATGCGTAGATTCCGGAGAAGCTTTTTTTAATTCCTATCATTTCCAGAACTGTCTGTCCCATGTTTTTCCTCCAATCAGTTTCATAGAAGCCCATGCCGTGATAGCGCGATATGGGCTGTACGCCTATAAAAGAAAATGCGTCGGTGTTGAATCCACCACCGCATTTTTCATTTTATTTTACTGCCAGTCGTTCAGCGTTTCTTCTGCTTCCTCAGCTAATACAAGGTGAGAATCAAGGTAAACCTTCTTCTCTCCAAGATCTGTCTCACCGCCAAGATATTTAACTGCTGCGTCATAAGCATACTCTGCAATCTGTAACGGAACCTGAGCTGCTACTGCTGTGAACTCGCCGTCAAGAAGCGCCTGCTTTCCATCCGGAGAAGCATCGATACTGTAAACGCCGATCTCACCTGTCATGTTCGCTGCTTTGATAGCTGCTGCTGCGCCAAGAGCAGATGGGTCGTTAATACAGAAGAATGCTGCTACATCAGGGTTGGCTGTGATAATGTCCTCTGCCAGTGGAAGAGAAACATCCAGCGCCGCTGCACCGTCCTGCTGCGCTACAATATTAAATTTATCAGCATTTTCTCCCAAACCATCCAGGAAGCCGTTTACACGGTCAACGCAGCTTTCATTGGACGGGAAATCAAGGATTGCGATATCTGCGCCATCCGGATAGTCCTCAACCATCTGTGCTCCAACAAGCTGTCCTGCCATAAATGTGTTTGTTCCCACAAACTGTGTCACAAAGGAATCAATATCCTCTTCAATAACAGCTGTATCTACGTTAAAGATCGGTATTCCTGCCTCGTTGATCTCAGCAAGTCCGGCAGTGATCCCTGCGGAATCAACAGGGATGATAAATACTGCATCATATCCGCTGTTTGCCACGTCAGACAACTGGCTAAGCTGTGTATTCAGATCGTAGTCCGGATCCAGGCATGCGTAAGAAATTCCAGCCTCTTCACAAAGCTCGCTGAATTTTGCATCCATAGAACTCTGGAATGTGTTGTTCAATGTGTTGGTACAAAATGCGAAAGAAAGTTTTGATGTGTCAAGCTCTTCTGCGGATACAGAAACAGTTGTTCCTGCCATTGCAGATACCATAGTTGCTGCAAGTCCTAATGCTACTAATTTTTTCATGATTGGTGTCCCTCCATTTTTTTATTAAACAAACACAGTAACAAGGAATTTCTCACCAAACAAAATTTACGTAAGTTTTTCTTTGTTTTACTCATATCTTTGTTTGTTTACGTAAATTCTATTATTTAATTAGCATTTTGTCAATATCTTTTACATTTTCACAACCCTTTTCATCGTTTTGTACAATTTAATTTTGGCTTTTTAAGCTATTTTTCTTTTTGTTTTAATTTTTTTACGTAAAAAATCATATTTTACCTGATATTGGTTCATGGAAAACTTCCTTCCACGCCCTTCGAAGCTGCTCCGGTTCTACTGTACACGGCTGCACGCCCACATACTTGGGAACATCCTCGCTTACCAGAGATTTGGCCACCACCAGCGCAGCAGCCCTTCCCTGTTCATAGGGCTTCTGGGTGCTCATTCCTTTTACAACACCCTCCTCCATATATTCCGCTATTTCACGGTCAAGATCCGTTGTAAAGACAGCAATATCCTCACGGTGCATCTCCTTTAAGGCTTTGATTGCATGAAGCGCCGGACGGTCCCAGCTTACATAAAGGCCCTCAATTTCAGGGTGGGTCTTCAGGATATCCATACAGACATTGTAAGCATTCTCAATCTGTCCGAAATTTCTGCTTGTTACGATTTCCACGTTCGGATACTGCTCTTTCAGAATTTTTTCCGCCGCCTGATCACGCTCCCGGGTTCCATAAAAAATAGCTCCATGATTAATAAAGCCTACTTTGGCTTTTCTGTCATGAAAATATTCTCCCATCATCCGACCGGCGTTTGCGCCGTTTTCCCATTCATTTACTGATACGCAGGACACATAGCTGTTCTTACCGATATTTTCCGGAATATTGCTCAGAAAGACTATTTTGGAAACCTTTGACAGATTCATAAATCCCTCGGAAGTCTTTTTGTCATCTGTGGGAATGGCGATCACTGCATCCGGCTTCTGGATGATCAGGCTCTGAAGCTGTACATTCTGAAGCGCCGCGTCAAAGTGCGCATCCATAACGGAGCTGATCTCAATCCTATATTGCTCCAATGCGTCCCGAATTCCCTTTTCATGCAGCTCCGCCCATGCAGTTCCTGTATAGTGAAAGGAAATCGCCACACGGAATTTTCCATTCCACAGCATCTTTTTTTCTTCTTTGCTCAGAGTAATGGTGTCCGGTGAAACAGCCATTTCTCCGCAGGGTCCATTGTCCAGCATCCTGGTGGATTTGCGGATATTCAGCTTGACATCAGCGTAACGCTCCTTGGTACTGACATAGCCAAGATTTATTTTTTCAAAAAGGATCTCTGCCGCGAGAGCGGACAATCCAGCCACGTCCCTGTTTAATGTGGTAAGAGGCGGTTCCAGAAGGTCTGTCCATGTCTCGTCCCCAAACCCGAGAATGGAAAGCTCCTCCGGGCAGCGGATCCCCATGTTTCGGATCGTTTTCAGCAAATGAAGGGTCAATCTGTTTCCGCTTGCGATCGCTGCAGTTGGCATTGTCCGGTTAATCCCCCGTGCAATGGTCTCCTGGATCACCTCCGCGCTCTGATCCAGATCAATTTCCAGTATATTGGCATCGTTGATATTCAGATTGTTTCTCTCAAGAGCGTTCAGATACCCTTTTGTCCGCTCCTCTCTGGTGGAGCCTTCCGACGTCTCCCTCAGATACAGCAGATTTTTATGCCCGCAGTCGATCATATAGCTTGTACCTTTATCCAACGCTTCCCTATCGTGAAATTCTACGGAATCAATTCCAGCTCCGCGGATATTCCGCTCCATACACACATAGGGAATACCGGACTCTATTACTTTTTTGTAATCCTTCGCTGTATCACGGGCAGGCACAAGCAAAAGCCCTGCCACACGTTTGTCACTGATGATCCCCTCCAAGAGTTGCTGCTCCTCCTGGTAATTTTCGCTGGAAATAGCACAGTAAAACTGATAGCCCTGCTCGCTGACCTTTTTTTTCAGGCACGATACCATGTCCCGGTAAATGGCGCTTGCAATATTGGGCACCACGCAGACCACCAGCGATTTCCGCCCCACCTTCAGCCGTTTTTCTTTCCCGGCTATCTTTTCCACATATCCGGTTTCTTTCAAAACCCGCTCCACCTTTTCTATCAACTCCGGGCTTACATACCTGGTTCTGTTAATCACATGGGAAACCGTCGCAATGGATACTCCTGCCAAATCCGCAACTTCCTTAATCGTTATCTTTTTCATACTTCTGCACCTTTTTTACGTAAATTTTTATTCAGATTAACATATTATGGCAGAAATATCAATGTTCTGCGGCCTTTTTCGCATTTTCCAAACAGATATTTACATAAAAAATTCCCCGCAGACGGAAAAATGCCGCGCTGCGGGGAATCCCCAAATATTCCTTATAAAATTTCTCACCCCAACCAGGTAATCTGGACATTGCCGTATTCGGCAACCTCCTTCATCGCGCCCTCAGCGGAAAGCTGGTCCGGTACCTGGATGATCTTAGCCGTTCCGTCCCGCATGGATTTCAGGCAGGCAATGGTATTCGGCAGGACATCATCGCCCAGCGGAGAGCCGAAGCCGCGGAAATCATGGTGCGCATTATAAACGGTTTCAAAGGCAGTTCCCTTCATGGCATAGATTCTCTCCAGGCCTTCCAGGGTCAGACGCAGTGCTTCCTCTTTGGATCCTCCTACATTCTGGTTTAGCAGGAAATTGCGGTTGCAGGCATCTCCGCTAAAGAGTATTTTGCTCTTATCGTCAATGGCAACGCATTCTCCCTCCGTATGCCCCGGACAGTGGTAGATAGTCACCGTTCTTCCGCCCAGGTCAAAGACCTGTCCGTCCTTCAGGATTTTCTTGGCAGGCTCCTTTTGCCAGTCTACAATATCCCGCTCCGGATCGTAATTATAATTTTTATTTTCCCGGCCGCGTATCAATTCTGCATATCCTTTTCTGCCTTCCAATGTGGGGGGCACCAGCAGATCGGACCAGTCAGAATCCGCCTCATGGATCCAGACCTCATCAAAGAATCCGGCTCCACCAATATGATCCGCATGATTATGAGTCAGCACCACATCGTAAGGCTTATCTGTAATGCGGTTCTCTATCACCCAGCGCAAATCTCCGATGCCGTTGCCGCAGTCCAGAACCAGCGCCCTTTTTTCTCCCACGATCACGAAAACGGAAACGCAGTCAAACTCGTCAATTTCAAACACACCTTCGCTAAATTCATAGTACGGTAATGCACGTGTCAGCATATGTATCCTCTTCTTTCCTATCAGTTCTTTTTTCCATGACCTTCATAACAGTCGATTGCAACAGCAACCAGAAGGATCAGACCCTTTACTACGCTCTGGAAGTTGGAGTTTACGCCCATAAGGACCAGTCCGTTATCCAGAATACCAAGAATGATAACACCGACTACAACGCCGCTGATCTTGCCTTCACCACCGGAGATACTGATTCCACCCAGGCAGGCAGCCGTCATACAGTCAAAAGGATAGCTGCTTCCTGCTCCCGGCTGGGAAGCGTTGGTCCTTCCTACCATAATGATCGCTGCAATACTTGCTGCAAAGCCTGTAAAAGCGTAGATAAAAATGGTCAATCTGTCAACATTGATACCTGCCAGTCTGGCTGCTTCCTTGTTGCCACCCAGCGCATAAATATGACGTCCCAGATAGGTTTTGTTCATAACAACCCATCCGAAAATAATGAAGATAATAAAGACAATTACAGGAATCGGCACGATACCGATATAACCCTGTCCGATTTTTGTAAACGCCTCCGGCATTCCGGTAATAGGATAACCTCCTGTGATCAGGTACGCAACACCCTGGAGCACCAGCATCATGGACAGTGTAACAATGATGGGAGCAATATGCAGCTTAATAGCAAGAATTCCATTGATCGCGCCAAATGCAATACCCACCAGGATTCCGATGATCATAGCCGGCACCATGCCCATTTTCATGTTTACCATCAAATAGCCCAGGATCATTCCCACAACCGCCATCTGACCGCCGACAGACAGATCCATTCCGCCTCCGATCATAACAGCAGATACACCGGTTACAACAATACCAAACATGGATACCTGACGCAAAATGTTAATTACATTTTTATAAGACAGGAAGTTTGGCGCAAAAATTGCAAAGAAGACAAAAACTGCAACCAGAAAAATATAAATTCCGAACTTTTTATAATAATCAATCCACGTTTTTTTCGTCTGTTCCATTTCCATTTCCTCCAGATGCCAAATCCAGAATATAGTTCTGATCGAATTCTGCTTTGGCCACTTCTCCTGTTTTTACGCCTTCATAGATAACTACGATACGGTCAGACATACCCATAAGCTCCGGCATTTCCGACGATACCATGATAATGGATTTTCCGCCCTCCGCAAGCTCATTCATCAGCTTGTAGATTTCCTGCTTTGCACCCACGTCAATACCTCTTGTCGGCTCATCAAAAATAATGATCTCACTGTTTGCTGCAAGCGTTTTTGCCAATACGACCTTCTGCTGGTTACCACCGCTTAAATTCTTTACCTTCTGCTCCAGACTTGGGGTTTTAATGTCGAATTTCTTTTGGTAGTCAGCAGCAGCCGCGTCCTCTTTTTTCGTATCTACAAAGAGGCCATTGGAAAACGCTTTCAGGTTGTTGATAACTGTATTCCATTTAATCGTCATGGGAAGGAAAACGCCCTGCGCCTTTCTGTCCTCCGGGATATATCCGATTCCATGTCGGATTGCATCGCTGCAGGACTTAATATGAACTTCCTTTCCATGGATGAAAATCTTTCCGGCTTCTATAGGATTTGCTCCGTAAATAACCCTCATAAGCTCCGTACGGCCTGCACCAACCAGTCCGGCAAAACCTAAAATTTCCCCCTTATGAAGTGTAAAAGAGATATCCTTGTCGCCATTTCCGTACAGACTTTCCACCCGCAGGACTTCCTCACCAACGGAAACATTTCTGGAAGGATAAGACTCCTTCAGCTCCCTTCCTGCCATCATAGCGATCAGCCTCTGACGGTCAATGTCTTCCATTTTTTCCGTACCCACATAGGCGCCGTCTCTCATAACCGTTACCCGGTCTGCAATCTCAAACAATTCCTCCAGACGGTGTGAAATAAAGATAATGGTAACGCCCCGTTTTTTCAGGTCGCGGACGATTTCAAACAAAGTATCCACCTCGCTGACTGTCAGCGGTGCTGTCGGCTCGTCCATGATCAGGATTTTTACATCCTTGCTCACAGCCTTTGCAATTTCCACGATCTGCTGACATGCCGGCGACAGATCCCTTACCGGTTTGGAAACATCAATTTCCACTCCCATCTGGTCAAACAGCTCTTTTGCCCGGCGTTCCCTGTCCTTGATATCTACAAAAAGTCCCTGGGATGTTTTTTCTCCCAGAAACACATTCTCTGCCGCACTGATTCCCGGCACCAGAGTAAACTCCTGATAGATGACCGCAATTCCCTCATCCTTTGCCAGCTTGGGATTCATAGCTGAAAACTCTTTTCCATTTATGATAATGGTACCTGATGTAGGCGTGATCGCACCGGACAGAGTTTTGATCAGCGTAGATTTTCCCGCTCCGTTCTCTCCTATGAGGGCATGGATCTCGCCCTCCTCCACATCAAAGGATAAGTGGTCGATGGCCCGCACACCGGGATACTCTTTTACAATATCCCTTACGCTCAAAATTGTTTTTGCCATATCTGTTTCCTTTCAAAATCAGTGCTGCCCACTACTGCGGACAGCACTGTCTTTATTCACTCTTATCCACTTTTGTTTCCGCAGAATTCCGGTTTATTCTTCTGCAGTATAGTACTCAGCAATGTTTTCAGCAGTAACGCTGATGCAGTCTGTAGTAACCACATCGTCAAAGGTTTCCCCGTCAAAAAGTCTCTGGCAGTATTCAGCCATCATCGGTGCCAGCGGCGCAAACATAACAGTACCCTTCTGCGGATCGCCGTTTGCGATTCCTGCAAGTGCCTGTGCAGTACCGTCACAGGAGAAAATACCAAAGTTCTCAGAATCAACGCCTGCTGCTTTTGCAGCTTCCATAGACTCTACTGCTGCGGCATCACCATAGCAAACGATCGTATTTAAATCCGGATATTTCTGAAGCATATTTTCTGTGGTGTCAGTACCGGAACCAACAACGTCTTTTCCGATATCTACAACTTCAAGGATCTCAGCATCCGGTGCATTCTCTTTCAGTGCTTCCTGGATACCTTCGCCGCGGTTCTGCATATCCTGGTTCTGTACAGTTGTGTAAACAACAACCTTGCCCTTGCCGTCTAACTGGTTGTTGATCCAGTCAGAAGCCATCTCACCGATCTGAACGCCAACTGCATGCTGGTCTGTATTAAGAACTACGTCATGAACATCTGTCTCAACACCGCACTCCATGATCTTTACGCCGTCTTCCTGAGCGGATTTCAGTGCAGAGTCGCAGGAGCTGTCAGAAACCATTGCAATGATTGCATCACAGGAACCTGTTACCATGTTTTCAATACTTGTAACTGCCTTTGCGGAATCATTGTCAAAGCTTACGGATACATATTCCCAGCCTCTTTCCTCGCACTCCTGTTTCAGACCGTCATCAATACCGATAAAGAACTCTGTCTGAAGTGTCGGTGCCAGGAAACCAATCTTGTGGGATTCCTCAGCCTGTACGGTGCAGGTGCTTCCTGCTGCCAGACCTGCCACCATTGCAGTTGCCATTGCGATGCTTAAAACTCGTTTCTTCATTTTGTTACCTCCCTGAATTTTTCTTTTCCCTCTCAACAAGGGTTCCCGTTTCGTGTGATTATATTTTACCTTTTCTGCCCTTGCTTTCAATGTGAGGATTCTCAGATTTAGGGGGGTGATTCTCAGACCTTTCTTATCTCCTTCAGAGGTCTTATTCTGCTGCTTATGGAAAGGCATGCCAGAATGGTGATTCCTGCCAGGATATTCTCCCAGCGGTTCAAATATCCCCTTGCAGTCAGGATACAGGTGAACAGCACCACCGTCACAGCTCCCAGAACCATGCCTGCAACGCTTTCTTTTTCTCTGCGTACCATATTCTGGCCCAGACATACGGCTGCCAGAACTTTGTACAGATAATCTCCTCCCAGAGAACTGCTGCCGCTTCCTGTATACAGCATCAGCAAAATTGTGGGTACGGAAAAATATACGGATACTGCTGCATGGATCAGCATTGAAATTTCCGTGCATTTCAAACCGCTCATTTTTGCCAGCTCCAGATTTTCGCCCAGCATCCGGCAGTATTTTCCGTAATAGGTTTGTTCCAGAAAGAAAAATGCTGCCGATGCTCCCAAGATCACAAGAATGGTACACACCAGATTCATGGGGGCATTTCTGTACAGTTCTTTCAATTGAACGATCACAATGCTGCTGTTATCCGTGATCCCTGCACAGAAGTTCGCCAGGATCATCTGCAGCGCCAGGGAAAAAATAATAGACGGCATACGCATTTTTACAAGCAAAAATCCCTTCAGACATCCCACAAGTCCATTAAAAACAAAAATCATCCCGCAGCTTACAACCACAGGAATACCTTTGGAAATCATAAAAACACCAATCAGGGAGGCCGCTGAAATCTGGGCTGTAAATGCCAGGTCAAAATCCCCGCTGATACATTCCAATGACACGCCGACAGTCAGAAAAATCATAACCGCAGCCTGACGCATAAAAAAGGAAAAATTGCCTGGACATACACCGTACACGATTCCTGCTGCCAGGATTCCCATGATCAGAATACACATTTTATATTTGTAAAAGATTTCCTTCATCATTAAATCCATCCTTTATCCGGAACAACTACCCGGTCAGAAAAAGGAAGGGCATCCTCCTCAAATGCTTCCAGAAGAATCAGAGCAGTCCCCCTCCCTGCCATTTTCAGAAGCTCCGTCTGCAGCCATTGCCTCATCTCAATATCTGCCCTGGACAAAACGTTGTGCAGGATCAGCACCTTTGGGTGAAACAGCTTCCAACGGTAGCACAGGATCTTAAAAACACTTTCGTCTGTCAACCCCTCGCTTTTTTCAAGCTCTTTAAGTTCAGGACAAAATTGCAGGTCACGAAAGACAAACCTTTCTCCTGCCTGATAAAAACCTGCCCTGCTGATTTTTTTCACAGAAGGCAGCAAAATATTATCGCGGACAGACAGATTGAAAAAATACTCGGATTTTAAAGGTTCCTCGCCCCAGTACCCGATTCTGTTTTCCGCCAGAATTCTCCTGTCGTCGTAGGCAAAGCGCTGATCCACGCTATCAAACACAGCTCCGCGCCCGTTTTCTCCAAGCAGATTTTTCAAAAGCTCCTGCTGCTGTTCCCAGCCGGAGCTTCTCACATACACAATTTCGCCCGCCCTGAATTCCAGGATCGCCTCTTTTCCCTCCTGGTTTCTCCAGATAAAACGACTGCAAGTGCTTTGTTTTCCCGCAATATCTTCCTGACGCTTTGTGTCCTGGTAATTTACGTTTCGGTACCAATATTTTACGAAACTCTCCCTGTCCCAGAATTTCTTTATCAAAGACCCTCCCCGCATCACGTAATGATCGTCTGCCAGTTCCATAAAGTATTCCGGGTGGCTATCGTAAATGAGAAGAGAAATTCCCTCCTCCCGAAGCTTTTTCAAAAGCCCCAGCAACTTCTTAAGGTCCTGGCGGCTGCAGATCTGTGTCAGCTCTCCCAATACCAGCATTTTTGCCCGTCTGTCCGCAAGCCTTGCAATCTGAAACCAAACCTTTTCGATGGCCCTCAAATCCTCTGCTCTCTGCTCCGCATCCAGATCCAGCTCATAGTGTTTCAGAAGCTCCCTTGTCGGCACCGCAAGCGCCTTTCTGTTCAACCGGATCTTTTTCAGGCTGTTTTCTTTTAAAAGAAACAGGTTTTCTGCCAAATTCAGGGAATTCATAAATTCCACCTGCCTGTCTACAAAAAAGATTCCGTTCTTTTCAAAGCATTCCCGGCTGCAGCTTTCTGTTTTTCCTCCGCTCATACGGATGCTGCCCTTCAGGATTTTCCCCTTGCCGCGGAAAAGATTTGCCAGGATCCTGGGCGTTCCATCGCTGCCCCACAGAAGGTGTGTCTCCCCTTCCAGAAAAACCATATTCAAAGCACTTAACTGCTCCTGATATTCATTTTTTATGTATAAGTCTGAAAATTGCAGAAATTCCCGTCTCATTCCTGTTCCATTTCCCTGCGGATGGGAAGCAAAATCTCCACGTCCGTCCCTTCTCCTTCAATACTGTAAGCGTTCAGGCAATATTCATCTCCAAAAGTCAGCTTCAGACGCTGATTGATATTATAAAGCGCAATTCCATTTCCATGCGCCTTTCCGGAATCCCCTGCCCTGGAAGCACTGTCATTGCCATGCTCCAGACTGTAACGGAGCTTTTTCAGCTTCTCCTCGTTCATTCCCACTCCATTGTCTGAAATGGTAAGAATAATCTTGTCCTGTGTCATACGGATACGGACTGTCACACGGCTTTCTCCGGTTTTTGTTTCCAATCCATGAAAAATCGCATTTTCCACAATAGGCTGTATGGTCATCTTGGGAATCAGACAGGACAGCGCTTTCTGGTCTTCCTCCTCCATATCCACCCTGAAATGGAATTTATCTTCAAAGCGGTAGTTCTGGATCATAATATAATTCTGGATATTATTCAGCTCGTCCTGAATCGTTACAATATTTTCTCTCCTACTGATACTGTACCGGAAAAAAGATGCCAGGGATTTCGCCATATTAGCTATGCTTTTGTTTCCCTGGCAGATGGCCTCGCTTCGGATACATTCCAAAGTGTTATAGAGAAAATGGGGATTTATCTGGCTTTGAAGAGAATTTATTTTGCTCTGCTTATCCTCCACCTTGGCACTATAATGCTTTTCTATCTCATCGGAAAGCTCTGCCTCCCTTTGGGCTATCAGCTTAAAGATCGGTTCCCGGGAGCTGAGCAGGATTCTCCTGAACTGCTGCTGATCAGACATCATATCTATAGATTTTTCTAATGTGCGTGCGAACCTTACTCCCCGGACTCCTCCGGCGATGATCAAAATAATCAGGAAAATGCCAAAGGTATTGCCAATCACCCCAGGGCAAAACCAAACAGGCAAAATACAGATTCCTGTCACTGCAAAATATATCCGCAGTTTTTCTGAAAGCTTCATAGGTCTCACCTCTTAAAAATATAATCTCCGGTATTCGGTGGGTTTGATTCCTACGGTCTTTGTGAACTGCTGGCTAAAAAATTTGGAATCCTTGTAGCCCACTTGCGATGCTATTTCATAGATATTATCTGAGCTGTCCCGCAGAAGCTTTTTTGCAGCCTCCATGCGTACCTCTAACAGATAAACTGAGAAATTTTTGCCGGTTTCTTTTTTGAAAATCTCAGAAAAATAGTTGGGATGGAAGCCAAATTTTTCCGCCACATCCTCCAGAAGAATCTTTTGTCCATAGTTGTTTTTCACATATTCTATGGTATCCAGAATCGGTTTCCGCTCCAGGTCTGCCTGCTTCTGTTCCAGATATTTCAGATGGTTTTTCAGGGTATCCAACACAAGCTTTTTCATTGTACTAACGTTTCTGCTGTTTGCCGCCTCTTCTTTCCATCGTTCAAGTTCTGTTGTCATATCCTCATGGAAAAGCTCAGATACCTGTGCACAGTATGTACCCAGCAGACTGTATGCTAACTCGAAAAATTCACAGGCCATTGCTTTTTCCTGCTCTGCCTCTGCAAAGCAGCTCCTTATTATCCTGTCAAGGTCATCGACCCGGAACACCTGGATATATTTTCCCATGGCCTCCTTATTGTTTTTCACGATTTCCTGTCCCTTGACATTTTTATTCCGGTTCTCCGAATATGTGCGGATGCAGATTCCACAACCCTCAAAGATCCTGCACCGGACAGCCTCCCGGGCCATTTCCAGGATCAGATTTACCTTTGAAAACTCAGCGGTATAACTGCTTTGTCCCATGGTGATCTCGTAGTTTTCAAAGCTTCCGATGTAGTTTTTCATAGAATAAAATACCTGATTCAGAAGAGCGGAAATCTCCTCCTGATCTTCCTCCCGGAAGTTTAAAAGCACCAGGATCCACATGTGCCTTTTGGCAGAAACTACCAGGTCAATTACATGCGGCTGTATTGTTTCGCCTATCATATCTGTCAGCTTGTTTATGATCAGGGCTTCCTGCTCTTTATTCCGGGAGATTTTCAGATCGCGGTCTACCTTGATTCCAACAGCCTGGAAAAGTCCGTTTCCCGTGTATTCCTGGTGTGCATTGTCGGTTATGTCCGTATCCTGCTTTTCCTGCTGCTCAAAAACGCGCTCCATCAGTTCCCTGTGAAGCATGTGCTTGCTGTTTTCCAGATTTTTCTCCAGGTTTTTTACATGCTGCTGCAGACCCCTGGCCTTCTCTTCTTCCTCGCAGACTTTTTTCAGGATCTTGTTTAATTCATCCTCATCAATAGGCTTCAGAAGATAGTCCTTTACCCCGTATTTCAGCGCGCTCTGGGCATATTCAAAATACCGGTAGCCGCTGATCACAATAAAGTGTACCTGCAGCCCGGACTCTGTTACCTTCTGTATCATTTCCAGTCCGGTCAGGCTGGGCATGCGGATATCTGTGATCACAATATCCGGCTTTTCCGCCATAATGACCTCATAGGCAGTCTGCCCGTCCTGCACGATATCCATAAACTCAAGCCCCAGTTCTTCCCACTCAATGAGATTTTTAACCAGCAGTCCTACCTTTCTCTCATCATCTGCAATCAATACTTTCAGCATAATTTCCCCCTAATTCTCCCAAAGCCAACGATTTTCTTATTTCTTTATAACATTAAAGTAGTATGGTGTCAAATACGTTAGCAAAAAGTGTGCGCCTTGGCGCACACTCGCGCCGAAGCGCGGTTGCGCCAGCAACCATATTCCTCTTGCGCATAGTGCGCATTCCCGCAGCGTAAGCTGCGTTTTTTGTTTCAAAGGAAAGTTCAGAAAGTCTTCACGCAGAACAAAATGGAGTACTTTCCTATGAAACAAAAAAGGAGCTGTTGCAGACCAGCCGATGACTCAGCCATTCTGCAACAGCTCCAGTTATTATTTCAATTATTTCCCTTTATTTCTCCGACGCCTCTGGATCTTCTCCTGGATGGAAGGATTGTCCTTCACTGCGTCAATGAGAACTGCGATCAGAACAACTGCACCGGTAACGATGGTCTGCCAGTAGGAGGATACCCGAAGCAGTGTCAGACAGGTGCTGATAACACTGCTCAAAAGACCGCCGAAGATAGTTCCCACTACAGTTCCGATACCGCCTGACATGGAGGTGCCGCCCAGCACTGCCGCTGTGATAGAATCCATCTGCCAGCTCTCACCGATACTTGCCTGGAAAGAAGCCAGCCTGCACGCCATCATAACGCCTGCAAACGCTGCCAGAATGCCGCTTAAGCAATATACCATCATTTCCACCTTCTCTGTGGGGATACCTACGATCTTTGCACATTTTCTGTTACCGCCCAGAGCATAAATATGACGTCCGAATTTTGTCCGGTTCAGCATCACGGTAAGAAGCACACAGATGATCACCATCATGACCACGATGTTTGGCAGGATTCCGCCAATGATCCCATTTCCCAGATTCTCAGCAGCCTCCGGCATACCGGTGATCGGCATACCCTTGGTAATAACGTATACAATACCTCTGTAGATCTGCATGGTTGCCAGTGTTACGATAAACGGGGTCATCTTAAAATACGAGATAAAAAAGCCGTTTACTGCTCCCAGAAGTCCGCCCAGTATTGTTGTAACGATAATGGCAAGATACGGGTTCACGCCGTAATTTACCATCAGGATCGCATTCGCCATACCGCAGACCTGGCCGATAGTCGCCACAGATAAGTCAATGCCTCCTGTCAGAAGTACGATCGTCTGTCCAAAGCCTACGATGATGGAAAAGGAGGCCGCCCTGGAAAGTGTACTGATGTTATAAGCGGTAAAAAAGTTTCCGGTTACTGCATGTACCACGATCCCGATCAGGATCGTGACCACCAGCACCATTCCTGCTGTTGACTTTAAAAATTTTTTCACACTATTCATGATAAGAAATCCCCCTGTTATTGGAATGCGACTTTCAGAACGTCTTCCTGTGTCGTTCTGTCAACTTCGTCAATAAATCCGCTCACTTTGCCTGCATGGATGACCATGATACGGTCTGCCAGCGCCAGGACCTCATCCATCTCGGAAGAGATCACAACAACAGCCACGCCGCTGTCCGCAAGCTGACGGATCAGGTCATAGATCTCGCTTTTGGCATTGACGTCAATTCCCCGGGTAGGTTCATCCAGAATGAGCATTTTTACATTTTTCGCAATCCATCTGGCAACGATCACCTTCTGCTGGTTACCGCCGGAAAGATTCTTGATCAGTGTTTCTCTTGATGCCGTCTTGATGGACATGGACTTAATATATTTGTCCACGATCTCTGTAACCTGCTTATAATCGATCAGTCCGTGCTTTGTAAGCTGCCCATAGGACGGAAGCACCATATTCTCCTTTACAGACATGCCGGGCGTGATACCGTCGTGACGTCTTTCCTCAGAAACGTATCCCATTCCATGCTGGATCGCCGCGATGGGAGAGGTGATATCTACTTCTTTTCCCTCGATATAGGTATGACCGCCCGGTTCCTTCTGAGTGATTCCGAACACACACTTGAAAATCTCCGTACGGCCTGCACCCACCAGTCCTGCCACACAGAGGATCTCACCCTTCTTTACGTCAAAACTGATATTCTCAAATTCTCCGGCGCGGGAAATATTTTTTGCCTCAAAAAATTTCTCCTTTGAGTAGGTGCGCGTCACATGCTTTGCCACGTTTACCTTCTTGCCTGCCATCTTTGTGATCATCTCATCCTTGGTGATATCTGAGGTGAGCGTCTCTTCCACAAGCTGTCCGTCCTTCATGATCGTAATGCGGTCTGCCTGTTCCATGACCTCATCCAGATGATGGGTGATAAATACCATGGCAGTTCCCTGGGCTTTCAGACGGTTCATGGATTTAAACAGGTTGTCTGCCTCCACATTGGTCAGTACGGAGGTCGGCTCATCCAGGATCAGCACCTTTGGCGTATAAGTCAGCGCATGGGCAATGGATACCATTTGCTGATAAGCCGCTGATAATTTCTTTACAGGCTGTGTCACATCAATGTCTACGTTCAGGACCTTTAAAAGCTCCTTTGCCTTTTCCTGTGCCTTTTTCCAGTTGATCATTCCTCCGCTGCAAAGCTCATTGCCAAGAAAGACATTCTCTGTCACACTGGCTTCCGGGATCAGATTTAATTCCTGGGGCACCAGAACAATATTCTTTTTTAATGCGTCCTGCGGAGAGGAGAGCCGCAAGGGCTCTCCTTCCATCAGAACTTCTCCGCCGTCCTTTGTGATCTGTCCGGTCAGGATATTCATAAGGGTACTTTTTCCGGCTCCGTTTTCTCCCACCAGCGCATGGATCTCGCCCTTTCTAAGCTTCAGATCCACGCCATCGAGAGCCTTGGTTCCCGGGAAATACTTGGTAATACCCTTCATTTCAATGATATAATTATCATTATTCTGCATTTGCATCCTCTCCATAGAGCATTGTGATAAATTTATCAGCCTCATCTGCGTATACGGATGTAGAGCCAACTGCTGTAGAATCTTCTACTTCCTCGCCGTCAACTGTTTTAACAGCATTCCAGATCAGCTTATAGCCCATATCGTAGCAGTTCTGAACCTGTGCAACATACAGAGTGTCGTCTTTCAGGTATTCCAGGGTACGAAGGTCATGATCCATACCGCCGATGACGATCTCGCCGCCCTTGCCTGCATCCTTCACTGCCTGGCATGCGCCAACCGGGTTGGACATGTTGTTGCAGAGGATACCGCCTAAATCCGGGTAAGCCTGAAGCCAGGACTCTGTAATGCTGATCGCTTTTTCAACTGCATCGTTGTCTCTCTGCTCATCAACAAGTTCGATGTCCGGATATTTCTCGATAACATCTTTGAATGCCTGGAGTCTCTGCTCATGAGATGCTGCACCCATGGTTCCGGAAAGAATTGCGATCTGGCCTTTTCCGCCCATCTTCTCGCATACTGCTGTTGCAAGAGCTTCACCGTCACCATAGTTATCTGTGTTTCCTACGAAAAAGCTTCTGTCACAGTTTTCCACATCAGAGCTTGCAAAGGTAGCAACCTTTACACCTGCTGCAACTGCTGCGTCGATTGCCTTTGCAGTCGTCTCAGGCTGGTTTACGTCTACTGCGATCAGATCATAGCCCTGTCCTACGGCAGTTTCAATGGAATTAACCTGGTCAACAGCATCCGGCTCTGCCGGTCCGTACCACTCATAGTCAACGGTTACGCCTTTCTCAGCAAGGTCAGCTACTGCTGCATCAACACCTGCCTTGATGGCGTCATACCAGCTATGGATGTTTTTGTATGTACAGTAGATCTTGTACTCGGTCTTTGCCGGCTCATAGCTTGTGTCAAAGCTCTGGTCTGCCAGGGATGTCTTTCCCGTTGCGCTGTCTCCTGCCTCTGCTGCGGACACACTTCCTGCCATCATGGTCACTGCCATTAAGGATGCGGTTACGATTGATAAGAATCTTTTTTTCATTTTTGTTTCCTCCTTAAAAAATTTGTTTTAGTTGTAACTCTCTGTATCCTGTACAGAGCAGGTACTTAAAATTTTATTACGCCTTTAATTACTTCATCCTTGTGGTCGTTGCTGTATTCAATGGCGTGGATGCAGTCTTTAAAGTCAAATACATGGGATACGATCTTTTTCAGCGGGATCAGCCCTGAGGATACCGCTTTGATCGCCTTGGGGTACAGGTTTCTGTAACGGTAAACAGAGTAGATCGTGCCCTCCATGGCGTTTAATGTTGCAATGTCCAGCTCCAGAACCGGCTCCGGTGATACGCCTGTCAGGGTGACCTTGCCTGCACGCTTGATCAGTCTGCATGTCTGCAGAGTGGTGAATCTGTTTCCTGCGCACTCATATACCTGGTCTGCGCCGCCTCCTGGAAGTGTCTTTGCAAACTCCTCAATGCTTTCCCGTTTGCCGTTAAATACCCTTGTGGCTCCTACTTCCAATGCCCTTTCCAGACGTTTGTCCAGAACATCCACCGCATAGATCTCGCTGACGCCTCTTGCTTTCAGGCTCATAATGGTGCAAAGTCCAATACATCCGCACCCAAGAACGATGGCTGTTTCCCCAAGCTTTGCGTTGGAAAGCTCTGTTCCGTGCATGCCCACTGTCAAGGGCTCCAGAAGTCCGCCCTCCATGGTATCCATATTGTCAGGAAGCTTAAAACACATAGTAGCATCATGGGTACAATATTCTGCAAAAACCCCATCGCGCTCATGAGGAATGGCAAGCATTTTTACATCCGGGCACAGATTATAATGCCCTGTTCTGCAGGTTTCACACTTTCCGCATGGTACGGCAGGCTCAATGGCAACCTTGTCTCCTACCTGGAAACCAACGACTCCCTCACCGATGGCGGTAACCACTCCGCCCGGCTCATGGCCCAGCGCCAAAGGACCGTCCAGCTCCCAGTTGGCAAGGCGTCCCTGGTCATAAAAGTGGAGATCAGATCCGCAGATGCCCACATACTCCAGTTTGATCTGCAATTCCCCTGGCTGTGGCTGCGGAATTTCCCTTTCCGTCCATTCCAACTGCCTCTGCCCTGTCAGGACACAGACCTTCATTGTTCCTTTCATTTTTATTCCTCCTGTATTATATAGTTTTCTTGTAACTGCTCAGCGGCATATATCTTTTCAGACACTGATCAGATACTTTTTTTACTGATCAGAGCTTTCACTCTGTCTTTCACACCCTTTGTGTCCATCTTATAGTAAGCAAATACTTCCTGGTCGGAACCGTTTGGCACATCTTCATCCGGTATTCCGCAGATGCTTAAGGGTACGGGCACTGTCTGTGAAACCACCTCGGCAACAGATCCCCCCAGACCGCCGTACAGGCTGTGCTCCTCCAGTGTGAGGATGCAGCCGCATTCCTCTGCCACCTTGCGCACCATTTCTTCATCAAAAGGCTTAATGGTGTGCATATCCACTACGGTAATATCAATTCCCTCTTCCTTTAACTGCTCTGCAGCTTCCAACGCTGTTGCCACAAGCTGTCCGCAGGCGATAATGGCAGCGTCCTTTCCTTCTGTCAGACGGTTTGCCTTTCCAATGGTGATCTCTGCACTTTCATCATAGATCACCGGAACGCCTCCTCTGGCTACGCGGATATATGTAGGACGCGGCTCCTGAAGAAGCTGTTTTGTGATCTTTCTCATCTGGACCGCATCGGACGGGATCATAACCGTAAGTCCCGGGATGGAACGCATCAGGGCAATGTCCTGAAGGGAATGGTGGGTAGCTCCCAGCGCACCATAACTGATTCCACCGCTGATGCCGATAACTGTTACATTGTTATGTGAATAGGCGACATCTACCTTTACCTGCTCTGCTGAGCGCATACTGTAAAAGCTTGCGGGGCCAATGGTAAATACCTTTTTTCCCATATATGCCATTCCGGCAGAAACGGTAACAGAATTCTGCTCCGCAATTCCCATCTCCACAAACTGCTCCGGCAATTCAGTTGGATAATCCCCCATTTTTGCAGAGCCTCTGGAGTCTGTACATACCACAATAATATCCTTATCTTTTTTAGCCTCTTCCAGAATCATTTTCGCAAAAGCACTGCTGCAAGCTTCTTTTTCCATTATTCCAATTCCTTTCTGTATTCAGCCATATCTACCTTTAACTGCTCTACCTGCTCTTTTGAAGGAGTTTTATGATGCCAGCCTGCCTGATTCTCTGCACAGGAAAGTCCTTTTCCTTTAATGGTGTTTGCGATAATGCAGACTGGTTCATCCTTTTCCCTGAAATTCAGCGCATCGGAAATCTGGTCGTAGTCATGTCCGTTAATTTCCAGGGTCTTAAATCCAAATGCTTCCGCTTTTGCCTTCAGGCTGTCGATAGGCATAACATCCTCCGTGTTTCCGCTGATCTGCAAATGGTTTCTGTCCACGATCCATGTCAGATTATCAAGCTTATATTTCTTTGCAGACATCAGGGCTTCCCAGTTGCTGCCCTCTGCCAGTTCGCCGTCTCCGGTAAGCACATAAACATGGTTGTTTTTTCCGTCCTTTTTCAGTGCAATGGCAGCTCCTGCGGCAAATCCCAGTCCGTGTCCCAGGGAGCCTGTGTTTGCTTCAACTCCGTTTACCTTTTTATTGGGGTGCCCTCCCAGCAAGGCACCAAAACTTCCGAAATCGTCCATCTCTTTTTGTCCGATATAGCCGTATTCGTTGAGAAGTGCATAGTATGTCTCTGCTGAATGACCTTTGCTCAGGATAAAGTAATCTCTTTCTTCCCATTTGGGGTTCTTTGCATCATGCTTCATCTGGTCAAACAGTACCACCATGATATCAGTCTCTGACAAATCCCCGCCGATATGTCCGCCCCCGCCATGGTAAATCAGCTCCACTGTTTTTTCACGGATTTCCGATGCCTGAATCAACAACCTTTTCTTTCTCTCTGCGTCCATTTTCGTATCCTTTCGTTTTTATTTTCTAAGAAGCATATTTATCGCTTTATTCCAGCCGTCCTGCTTCTGTGTCCGTTCCGTTTCATCCATCTGTGTATCATAGAATTCGTAAGAAATCGCCTCATATATTCTATCCGCATCGTAAAGCCCTGCAGCTTCTCCTGCCAGATATGCGGCACCGATCACGGACAGCTCCTCCGCATCCGGTATCTTGATCCCGGTCCGGGAGATATCGCTTTGGAACTGCATCAGGTAATGATTTCTGGTAGGCCCTCCGTCTACACATAACTGTGATATCTCAATACCGGAGTCCTTCCGCATTCCCTCCACCACATCATTGATCTGATATGCAATGCAGTCACAGGCTGCTTTTACAATTTCCTTTTTCCCCGTTGTCCGGCTCATTCCTGTCATGATCGCCAGGGTGTCATCCCTCCACCATGGCGCCCCAAGTCCGGAAAAGGCAGGTACGATATACGTCTTATCATTTTTGTCTGCAGCCTTTGCCAGCTCTTCCGTCTCTCCGGCGGACTGAATCAGCCCCAACTGATCTTTCAGCCAGGAAATAACGGCTCCGGTATAGTTGATATTTCCTTCCAGCACATAGGATGCCTTTCCCTGAATCCTCCATGCCAGGGAAGTGGAAAGTCCATGGCTGCTGAAGAATGGGCTTTCTCCCGTATTCATCATCACAGAGGAGCCTGTTCCGTAGGTTGCTTTGATCCCTCCTGCCGTGCGGCAGTTATGACCGTACAGTGCGCCGTGGGAATCTCCCAGGTTGCCGCAGATCGGGATTTCCCTGTCCAGATATCCTTCCAGATCAGTATGTCCGAAAACGGAATCCGAATCGCAGATTTCCGGCAGTGCCTCCATGGGAATGTCGAATATGCTGCAAACCTCGGGATCCCATTTCAGCTCTTTAATATTCATAAGCTGTGTTCTGCTGGCGTTTGAGTAGTCTGTTTTAAAGGATTTTTCTTTTGTCAGCTTATAAACCAGCCAACTGTCAATTGTCCCCAATGCCAGAGTTCCTTTCTCTGCTTCCCCGCGGGCACCCGGTATGTTTTCCAGCATCCATGCCATTTTTCCCGCAGGATAATAGGGTGAAAGCTTAAGGCCTGTTGTTCGATATATCTTTTCGCCGATGCCTGTTTCCCGGGCAATCCGGTCGCATATTTCCTTCGCACGGTTACACTGCCATACGATCGCATTTCCTATGGGTTTTCCCGTTTCCCTGCTCCATCCCACAGTCGTCTCTCTCTGATTGTCGATTCCGATGCAGGCAATCTGGTTTTTATCGATCCCAGCCTTCTCCACTGCCTGTCTGGAAACCTGGAGCACATTTCTGTATATTTCTTCCGGGTCATGGGAAACCCAGTTCTGGTCACTGATGATCTGTCTGTGAGGTGCATCGCATCTGGCAATGATCTTACCTGTCCTGTTAAACAGCACTGCCTTTGTTCCCTGTGTACTCTGGTCTATTCCCAGAATATAGAATGCTTCCATTTTTTCATCCTTCCGATCCGGTTTTTGTCCGCATACCTTTTTGTTCTATTTTTGTTCTATTTCGAAACTCTTTTTGTTGTTTAATGAGATTCTAACGCACATTTTCAAAAATGTCAATAGTTTTTTATCCAAAAAGAACATTTTAATGTTCGTATTCAAACATTTTGTGTTGTATGAAATATTTTATTATTGCAACAGAACATATTATTTGCTATAGTTATATAAAATATAACGATTCCTTCATGACTGTCCGGTCTGGCTTCGGAATCGTTGCGATAAAGTCACTGTAAGGCAGGGAAACCATATGAAAAAAGAACGCCATGCAAAAATAATCGAAATTATGCAGAGGCAAAATGTAATAACCATCAAAGAGCTCTCGGAGCTTTTGAATTGTACTGAGATGACTGTCAGAAGAAATCTTGATGAGCTTCAGGAAATGAATTTTGTAAAACGTGAACGGGGCTATGCTGTACTGCTTCAGTCTGCCAAGGATACCGATTATTATATTGAGATTGGGGAGCATCAGCAGGAAAAACATGCAATCGCCACTGTAGCCATGCAGTATATTCATCCATTGCAGAATATCTGTATGGATTCCGGCACCACGATCCAGCAGCTTATTATGATGCTGCCAAAGAATATGTCACTGTCTGTCATAACCCCCAGCCTGATGGCCGCCCTTACGCTTTCCAATCACACGGACATCCAGATACTGATCCCCGGTGGGCTTATGCACCACTCAAACCGCTCCATTTTGATTTCTGACCCGGAATGGATTTCACAGTATCAGGCGGACATTGCTTTTTTGTCATGCCGTTCCTTCCGCGTACCCGGAGGAGCGTTTGAGCATTCCCAGACACTGACTACTACGAAGCGTGCGTTGGCATCCATTGCGAAAAAGAAGATTCTGCTTTTGGATTATTCCAAATGGAATGTAAATTCGCTCTGCAATTCTTTGAAGCTGTCTGATCTGGATATTATCATTACAGATAATAAAGCTCCCCTGGAGCTGGTCACTAAGGCGGCGCAGTGCGGGATCGAGATATTGCTTGTAAATCCGGCGGATAATTCTGTGCAAGAGCATTTTAATGAACAACAGATATAAAAAAGGTGCGTATCAGTCACTGGGATGTGATTGGTACGCACGCTTTTTGTGCTATGTCTCTATAAACTGGCTTTTTCTTTTTTCAGGATTTTTTCAATCTCCTCTACAGGCTTTTCCACTTTCTGTGCAATCTGCTCAGGAGTCAGACCTGCATCAGAATAAGCTGTTATACGACCTCTCAGGAGCCCTGCCGCCATTCCTGCATTATAAATCCTGTCTGATTCTAATTCCAATACCTTTCCCCGCATAATTCCATTTACTCCTTTCTTTGTCTTTTCCCCATCACGGAATATGTAGTCTGCAATTCGCGCGATGAGTTCCTTTAAATCTTTCAGTTCTTTTGCCTGATTTCTGTTTCCCATAGAAATTTCCAGCCGTTTTCTGATATCCGCATATTCGGCAAGAAGGCTGTCCAGTCTAAACTCATCGTTTCGATGCAGTGAGCCTCCTTTTCATAGCGCATAATATAGAACGGAAGCAAAAACAGCAGCTTCTTCTGGAAGATCGTATCTTTCGTATATTCCTGCACCTTTATCACCGGAACCTTGTAGATGAAATGCTTACCTTCCGGAAGATGTATCTCCACCTCTTCCATATCCTTTGTGTTTTTCGTATGGCGGAGATATAAGATACAGGACCTCGGAAACTCCATGACATATTTCCCGCCCGCTTTTCTCACATTTCCAAGCGCAATGGAAAAATCGTATTCTATCATCCGGATTATGATAGTAGAATCCGGCGTACTTTGGCACTCGATATGGTACCACTTATCTCTGATACGCAAAGCGGAATCCGTGGTGCGCCGTCCATCCTCGGTCTGGTGAGCATCCTTAAGCTGGATCACTTCATCTTCCTCCGTATAATTGGTTTCAAATACTTCGTTTATAAGCGGTATGATCAACCGCGGAAGCTTTTCCAGCAATGTGAGAAAGACATCATCAAATATTGTATTGTTGCTGCCCATTTATTCTCTCCTTTTATTATAATTTTATTTTCTTTCTGTTGCAATAGACATCAGTCTCTTTTACGGATTCATAAGCAGCACCTCCTGTATTTTGATGATTAAAAAATGGAAATTTTCCGGCGAAATGCCGTAAAGAATAATTAGAATGTATAAAAAGTATAGCCCATTTTTCATATATAATCCAGAAAAATCTTTCGACAAAAACCGACAGTTCTACAAGAGCACTGCATTCTTACGGCAAAAGCCCTGACTCCGAAGAATCAGGGCTTTTGAGCGGTCATGCCTTTTATTAATTCTGCCAGCCAGAATGAGGTTTTGATTTTGACCCCTTCCTCTTCCGGCTTTTCTGCGAAGCAGAATTCTGGGTACATGCTTCCCCACCAGGCAAGCGCCGGAGTTCCGGCATGCGGTTCCGACAGACGTTCCGCTGGTAATGCCGCTGCCAGAAGAGCTGTCAACATTGCGGCTACCAGCGCTATATAGAAACGATGCTTTTTGCTTTTCAGATAATTCATGGCAATACCTCCTGATATATCAGGATTATTGCCCTCTGCCTGTCTCTTATACATGATCAGGCAAAATTTCGCAGACCAATTAGCGTTAAGCCGTTATTTTCTCCCCGATATTCACCTGGATTTCATCGTTTACAAACACAATCTCCGGAAGATCAGGCAGGATACCGCTCTGGTAGCGGGCATGGTATAGCTCGCGCAGGGTTGTTCCGTCCTTTTCCTGGGGCGGGGTGCGGTTTTCTAAAAGTCCCTGAAGGTACTCACCAATGGATGTCCCGCCTGCGCCCTGCCAGTTTAAGGCTTTCTTCGCGTCGCTGGTGCGGAACACGTAAACATTTTCTCCCACGTAAGGCTCCTCTTCCAGATAATCCAGGACAGTTTCCCAGAGGTTATTTTTCAGGACTCCATCGCCCAGGATCAACACCTGCAAATGCCCCATATCCAGATACTTTTCCTGGGTGCGGTTGTACTCGGCCTCGATATCTGCGAAGCTTTGACCACTGATAGTCAAAGCGGTGTTTCCTTCCTCCTCGCCGGATTTATCCTGTCCAGTGGCTTTCGGCAGATCAGGCATACCGTAGGTGAGCTGGAACAGGCTGGCAGCCTTGCTCCCCTCCGCAGCCGCTTCGCCATTTTGGGCTGCCGCGTCTGCAGCTCCGGCGTTCGTTGTTAAGTCTACCCCCAAAGCCAGGGGATACATCCTTTTTTCCGGCTCCACGGCACCGCAGCCCCCGAGGATCAGCGAAAAGCACAGTACCATGGATACCGTCCCGGCCACAGCCGCTGTTTTTTTCTTCCACTTACCTCTCCCCAGCATGAAAAGCACCACCTGTAGAAGCAACAATCCCGGAACAAAAATATATCCAAGATAGGGTAAAAAATAATCCTCAATTCCCATCCCGCCAATTTCCAGAATAGACAGAGCATAAACTGCTGCCGCCATCCACAGCCTTCCTGTTCCAAGATGTGCCTTTCTTATGATCTGATGCCCATAGTGCAGCAGACTTCCTATGGAAAACAGCAAGCTGTATAAAAGAAATCCCATCCAGATCACATCGAATCTCGCCAGCACATTTCCCGGCAGATCCGCCCCCGCCATTAGGGGTAAGATGGGAAACTCCTCTGTTTTCAGCCTCTCCCACCCAAACACTGCCGGTAGAATCAACTGCACGGCGATCAAAATACCGCCCAGGGTCAGCACGGCAAAGGCAGCAGAACGCCCTGCACTGCCCTGTTTTTCCACATGCTCCATCACAAAGGGAAGCAATCCCAACCCGGCAAATCCGCACAGGATTCCATAGGTGCTCTCCAGAAAATTTCTCCCTGTAAGCCGCGACCCCTCCAGCATCTCTTCCAGATATGTCCACTCTCCTTGCTTCACGCACAGTATCATCATCACCACAATGCCAAGGAGGACAATTCCCCCCGACACCTCCGCAATCCTGCCCCGCCTCTGCATTCCCCGATGCGTTCCCATGCTGCACACCAGGATAGCAAAAAAGGAAATCCACCTACCCGATACGCCCGTCACCAGGCTTTTCGGTACGATCTCCTCAAGAAGAGAGAGCAGATAAGCCGCTGTCAATATTACATAAACCACAAAAAATGCTCCCATGAGCCGTCCCCAAAAGCCCCCTGCTGCTTTTTTCAGATCCTCGCAATACCGGGCAAGACGGATCAGAAAAATCACATAAAACATCAGAAGCACCAATGCTGCCGCCGTTCCCGCAATTCCTCCAAGCCCCAGGATCCGTCCTCTCCCGAACAGGCACAAAAGAAAGGGCGCCAGAAATGCCATCACCACCTGCCTGTAAAGCTGCCTGTGGGAAATCCTGTTATTTTCCGCAAACTCCATCACTTTTCCCTCCTTTTCAGCCGCACGCTCTCATCCTGCTTTGCATACAGCGGTCTCTGCCACCTCTTTCGGAAGGGAATTCTCAAGATTCTGTCTCCCACACCCTTTCTCGGCCTGTTTTCCACAAAAGGTACCAGATACGGCACTCCAAAGCTCAGCAATCCCGCCAAATGGGAGACGGTAAGGTAAATCCCCAGAATGATCCCATAAATCCCCAGATATCCGCCCAAAAACAAAAAGAAATATTTCAAAAGGCGAAAGGCTGATGCAAATTCCTCGTTTGGAATCGCCATGGAACCAAGCGCAGTCAGTGCCACGATCATCACCACGATAGGGCTTACCAGATTCGCCTCCACCGCCGCTGAACCGACGATCAGTCCACCCACGATCCCGATGGCATTTCCCAGGGCACCGGGAATCCGCACGCCCGCTTCCCTGATCAACTCAAACGCCAGTTCCAGAAACAAAAGCTCCGCCACGCTGGAAAAAGGCACGCCCTCTCTTGCCTGAGCAAAGGAAAGGATAAGATTGGTTGGAAGGATCTGGGTATGAAACCGGATCACTGCCAGATAAAGTCCCGGAAGCAGTGTTGCCGCGGCCAGTGCCAGATAGCGCAGCGCCCGCAAAAAGGATGCCATCTCAAACCGATTATACCAGTCCTCACTGCTTTCCATAAAGCTGCTGAACGCTCCCGGCAGCACCAGCGCTTCCGGGGAGTTATCGCACATCAGAACGATCTTGCCGTTTAAAAGCTCCTGCGCCGCACGGTCAGGCCGCTCTGTTGTCTGGTATTGGGGAAACGGGGAATACCAGGTGTCCTCCGTCAACTGTTCCAGCATTCCGCTGTCCAGGATCCCATCAATCTCAAAGGCATCCAGCCTTTCCTTTACATCCTCCAGAAATTCCTCCCTCACCAGATCCTCCATGTAAAGCAAATGTACCAGGGTGTGGGAACGTGTTCCGATGTATCGCTCCTCCACCTTCATTCTGGTGTCCCGCAGCCTTTTTCTCACGAGAGCCGAATTGGTTTTTACAGAATCGGAAAAACCTTCCTTGGAGCCTCGCAGCACCTTTTCCGTCTCCACCTCGGAGACACCCATATTGGGATAGCCCTCGCTGGATATTTTCAATGCCTGATCAAAGCCGTCCATAAAAAAGACCGCATTTCCCGCCAGCAGTGCGGAAAATACTTCTTCCATGGTGGACAGCTTTTTCACATCCGCAATACCCAGACTGTTATGCCGGATAAATTCCTCCATCCGCTCCGGAGGAATTTCCCAGAAATGGTTGATCATTTTTCCAAGGGCAGAGTCCTCCAGCATCATATTGGAGGTTGCCACTTCAATATATACCATGAGGCAGTCCACCTTGCGCTCACTGCCCAGTCTCATGGGACGTATCTGGATGTCCGCACAGTTTGTAAGTCTTTCACGGACATACTCCTCATTTCTTCTGAGGATTGCCGATACCTTTATCTCTTCCTGGACCGCCTGATTTTTTTCCAAATTCCACACCTTCCTTTCCCATAAAAAAAGAGAGACGCTCTCACATCTCTCTTAGAATACCCAATTCCTATATAATTATGTAAAGCAGCGCCCGCAGCTATTTTTTGCTTCCGCCTTTTACGCTTGTCTCACTGTTGCTGTCTGTATGAATAGACCGGATAATTCCCATTCTCTGATTTTCAACATGTTCATAGGCAATCTCCTGAGCCTTTTTCACATCCCGCTCGCGAATCGCCTTTGTCATCTCCTCATGCTCCCGCACCAAAAGGTTTCTGGTTTCCTCTTCTTTCAGATATTCCACACGGTAGCGATAAATCTGCTCCCGCAGGTTATTCAAAACCTGGATCAGCCTCCTGTTGCCTGAAGCCTGGTAAATGATCTCATGAAACGCAACATCTGCCTCTGCCATCTTGACAAGATTTCCCTCTGCCGTAGTGCGCTCAAACTCCTTCGCAGCCACCCACAGCTTGCTCATGGAATCCTCTGTCATATTCTCACATGCCTTCTCAATCGCCATGTTTTCCAGTGCGATCCGCACCTCCAGAACATCATTCAGATCCTTTTCCGTAATATTTGCCACCTGTGCACCCCGGCGCGGAATCATCACCACCAGACCCTCCAACTCCAGCTTGCGCATAGCCTCCCGGATCGGCGTCCTGCTCACTCCCAGCCGCTCCGCAAGAGCAATCTCCATCAACCTTTCCCCAGGCTTCAGCTCACCCTTCAGGATCGCCTGCCGGAGGGTATTAAATACCACGTCTCTCAACGGCAGATATTCATCCATATGTACTGAAAAATCACTTGTCATTGGTAGTTCCTCCATTTCGGTTATATACTTCCGTGGCAAACACAGTTTTCGCAAGCTTGCTTTCCCGAAGGGCCGCTGCCGCTGCCGCTATCTTTTCCTCGTCATCAAAGATTCCGAATACCGTAGGCCCGCTTCCGCTCATCATTGCCTTAAGAGCGCCTTTTGCCTCCATCAAGTCCCTGATTTCCTGAATAACCGGATATTTCCCGATGATTCCCGGCTCAAACACATTCTCCATTTTGGAAGCCATTGCATACAAATCTCCCCGGCTAATGTCCTCTATCATCCCGTCAATATCCGGATGGCGGGAAATTCCAGCCAGGTTCAGGTTTTCATATGCAAGCCTGGTGGATACATTCACTCCCGGTTTGCCCACAAGCACATAGCAATGGGGAAGCTGTGGAAGTCTGGTGAGTTTTTCTCCGATTCCCTCTGCCAGCGCCGTTCCGCGCATGATACAGTAAGGTACGTCCGCCCCAACCTTCACGGCATGCTTCATCAGCTCCTCTTCAGAAAGTCCCAGGTTAAAAAGCCGGTTCACGCCCACAAAAGCAGCCGCGGCATCGGAGCTTCCACCCGCCATGCCCGCTGCCACCGGAATGAATTTTTCCA
This sequence comes from Ruminococcus sp. 5_1_39BFAA, assembly GCF_964240875.1. Classification (NCBI taxonomy): domain Bacteria; kingdom Bacillati; phylum Bacillota; class Clostridia; order Eubacteriales; family Oscillospiraceae; genus Ruminococcus; species Ruminococcus sp. 5_1_39BFAA. Next base: position 66,130 of record NZ_CAXSVO010000006.1, read on the forward strand.
GATTCATGGAAATCCCTTCCTGAATATGAAACTCATCCATCAAAAGTTTCACAGCCTGATAAACCAGGTTCTTTTCATCTGTGGGAATATAGGGCAGATTCGTGGTGAGGGTAATCCCCGGTGTATCGCTTTTTTGGATTTCCAGCACATCATACATCTGGATGGTCTGCATGATCATCCGCACCTCGTGGTAACCATCCTCTCTTTTCCGCAAAACATCCAATCCCAGATTTATTTTCGCCAGTGCACGTAAACGCATAAGTTCCTCCGCTGTATTCCGACAGCCTCCAAAGCCCTTCTTTCTCTGCTCTGTACGGCTGTGCCTTTTGTACTTTGTATACAATTTTTATATGCTTGTATTTTAAAGGATTTTTGTACAAATTTCAATACAAAAATAAGAACAGCTTCTGCCAAATGATGGGGGCTGAAATAATTTCTTAAAGAGTCACAAAAGCCCTTGCAAAAAAATCGTCTTTCCTGCAAGGGCTTCTGACTTCCGTGTTTTTATTGGACACGGATTATTTCATTTTTAAGCACCACAGTCGGAACACCTGCTCCACTGTGTTTGCCATATTATTCTGTGCGTTCTCGGGCTTCATGGCCTCTTTAAGCGTAACCACACCTCTGAGAATGGGGAAAAAGGCATCGATGCCGCTTTCATTGCAGGCCCGGGCATTTTCCGTTACGCTTCCGGAGAATGCAAACACCGGAAGCCCATATTTCTTTGCCAAACCTGCCACACCCACAGGTGCCTTGCCCATGGCTGTTTGTCCATCCAGGCGTCCCTCGCCTGTAACCACCACGTCCGCATCCTTCATATCCTCCTCCAGCTTCAGCTCATCCAGAACGATGCTGATACCAGATTCCAGGACCGCATGGGTAAAAGAAAGAAAGGCAAATCCCAATCCGCCTGCTGCCCCGGTTCCAGGGAAGCACGCATTTGCTTTTGGGTATTTCTCATGGGTCAGCTTTGCATAATGAGACAGCCATTCGTCCATATCCCGGATCATGTCAGGCGTTGCGCCCTTCTGCGGTCCATATACCGCGCTGCATCCGTTATCTCCACAGAGCACATTTGTCACGTCACATGCAATACGGAACTGGCACTGTGAAAGCTCAGGGATTACCTGATCGTCCGTGATTCGGATCAGATCCTTCAACCCCACAGCACCCTGAGAAACCTGCTGCCCATCCTTGTCCAGAAAACCAAAGCCCAATGCCTGCAGCATTCCCACGCCGCCGTCATTGGTGGCGCTGCCGCCGAGACCTACAAGGAATCTCCGGCAGCCCCGGGAAACAGCGTCCCGAATCATTTCTCCTACGCCGTATGTAGTTGTGTACAGTGGATTTCTCTCCTCGTCGGAAACCATGGTGATCCCCGCAGCGGCAGACATTTCCATCACAGCAGTTCCGGATTCCCTGATAATCCCATATTCGCAGACAACCGGCTTTCCCAGTGGGCCTGTAACCGTCATCCGCTGCATTTCCCCGTTCATTCCGCAGACAAGCGCCTCCACTGTTCCCTCGCCGCCGTCCGCCAGCGGGCGCACAACCACTTCTGCCTGTGCATCTGCCCGCCGGATCCCCTCTGCTACGGCATTTCCCGCCTCTATTGATGTCATGCTCCCCTTAAAGGAGTCCACCGCAACCACAACTTTCATAGTCTCCCCTTCCTGCCCGTGTTTTTGGGCATATTAGTATGCCTTATGCATTTAGCACTTTGTAAAGTACATGGAAATACCCTGTCCGCCGCCGATACACATGCTGATCATAGCGTCTTTCTTATCTGTGCGCATTAACTCATACAGAACCTTTACCGTCAGAACCGTTCCGGTTGCTCCGATGGGATGTCCGATGGAGATACCGCCGCCGTAGATATTTACCTTCTCCGGGTCCAGGCCAAGATCTCTTCTAACTGCATATGCCTGACTTGCAAAAGCCTCGTTGATCTCAAACATATCAATATCCTGCAGGTTCAATCCAAGCTTCTTTGCAAGCTTTTCGCTGGAGAATTTCGGGGAGTATCCCATCAGCTCTGCATCGTATCCAGCCACTGCAAAGCCCTCGATCTTCAGCTTTGGAACAACACCCAGCTCCTCAGCCTTTTCTCTTGCCATAACCACTACGGCTGCCGCACCGTCGTTTAAGCTGGAGGAGTTACCTGCTGTAACAGTGCCTCCCTTTACAAAGCAGGGACGAAGTTTCGCAAGCTTTTCAATTGTCTGTCCATCTCTCGGTCCCTCATCAGTATCAAAAATTGTAACATTTCCTTTTCTGTCTTTCAACTCTACCGGAAGGATTTCATCCTTAAATTTCCCGGATTTGATGGCAGCGCACGCTTTCTGATGGCTCTCCAGTGCAAACTGGTCCTGCTCCTCACGGGTTACGTTGAATTTATTTGCAACATTTTCAGCCGTTACACCGTTGTGATTGCCGTCCAGCGGCCAGGTCAGAATGTCGATCACGCCGTCCTCAAAGGTCTTGTGGCCCATTCTCGCTCCCCAGCGTGCATCCTTTACATAGTAAGGAAGCTGGGAAATATTCTCTGCACCGCCTGCAACAACAACATCCGCCTGACCTGTCTGGATCTCCATAACTGCGTCTGCGATGGACTGCAGAGAGGAACCGCACTGTCTGTTTACGGAATAAGCCGTTGTCTCCTTTGGCATACCAGCCTTTAAGCTGATGGCTCTTGCCACGAAGCCGTTTTCTGCAACCTCTCCAACCTGTCCGATGATAACCTCATCCACAACAGCAGGATCGATCCCTGCACGGTTTACTGCTTCTTTTACTACCATTGCACCCATATCAATTGCGGAAACATCCTTTAAGCTTCCGCCAAAGCTTCCAACAGGAAGTCTTACACCGCTTACGATCACTACATCTCTCATGATTCTTTTCTCCTATACTTGTATCTGTTTTCTGTGATAGTTTTAAAATTCTCTATGTTACGTTTCCCCAGGGTATTCTCCTGATCCCCAACTTACTGGATCTTATTTCCATTCTCATCATATTTATAAAAGCCCTGACCGCTCTTCTTTCCCAGATGTCCTGCTTTTACCATAGTTTCCAGAAGCGGGCATGGTCTGTATTTGCTGTCATGGAAGCCATTGTAAAGACCCGTCATGGTTGCCAGCATCACGTCGATACCAACAAAATCTGTCAGCTCGCATGGTCCCATAGGATGATTGCAGCCAAGCTTCATGGCATTGTCAACATCCTCCGGCTTGCAGCCTTCCATTACCATAAATGCACCCTCGTTCTGCATGGGAACCAGAATACGGTTTACCAAAAATCCCGGATACTCCGGAGCGTCTACGGTTGTTTTGCCGATCTTTGCAGCAAATTCTTTTACAACTGCGTATGTGGCATCAGAGGTCACCAGTCCGCGAACCAGCTCCAGAAGCTTCATAACAGGTGCCGGATAGAAGAAATGTGCGCCCATTACCTTGTCCGGTCTGTTTGTTACAGAAGCAATCTCAGAGATGCTTAAGCCTGATGTGTTTGAAACAAGGATGGTTTCCGGGTCTGCTGCCGCGTCAAGCTTTTTGAAGGTATCTTTCTTGATCTCAATCTTCTCCGGTACGGCTTCCACTACCAGGAAAGCGCCCTTCACATCGTCAAAATTTCCGCTGTAGGTAAGACGTCCCAGAATCTCTGCTTTCTTCTCCTCAGTCATGGAGCCTTTTGCAACCTTTTTATTGAAAAGCTTCTCAATATTTGCCTTTGCCTTTTCAATTGCGGACTCAAATGTATCAATGTTTACCACTTCATATCCTGCCTGCGCACAAGCCTGTGCGATTCCGCTTCCCATTAATCCTGCGCCGATAACTGCTACCTTATTGTGTTCCATTTTCATATACCTCTTTTCTTATATTAAAAGTATGCGCCAGCAACCATATTCCTCTTGCGCGCAGTGCGCATCCCTGCAGCGTTCCTTTCGAAAAACCTACCTCTCAGGTTTTTCTTTCAATTCCAAACCGAATGGTCCGTCCTGGATGAAAAGCCTCTCATCCATAGTCTTAAGCTCAGGGCTTACGATCGGTTTAAAATCCATCATATCCAAAACCTGTGTCTGCAGGTCGATTCCAGGTGCGATCTCAATCAGCTCCACACCTTCTTTTACCAGGCGGAATACGGCACGTTCCGTAATGATCATAACCTCCTGGCCTTTTTCTCTCGCCATGGGACCGTTAAAGGAAAGCTGTGCCACATTTTTTACCATCTTGCGGATCTTGCCCTCCTGAAGAATGGTAAGCCTGCCGTCCTTAAACTCATATTTTGCTCCGCTGGCTGTAAAAGTTCCCAAAAATACTACTTTTTTCGCATTCTGGGTAATATCGATAAAGCCTCCGGCTCCTGTACATCTTGGCCCCATCTTTGTGGAGTTGACGCTTCCATCCTCCCCCAGTTCTCCAAGGCCCATATAAGTGATGTCAACACCGGCGCCATTGTAATAATCCATCTGTTCGTGATGTCCGATCATGGCGTACAGGTTCTGGCCGATGCCGAAATCAATGCCTCCTGCCTGAACTCCGCCGTAAATACCGGACTCCACAGTGATCATAATATCGTCTGAAACGCCCTCCTCGTTGCATACCTTGCCTACCATATCATTGGGGATTCCGGTTCCAAGGTTTACAACAGCCCCGTGGTACAGCTCCTGGGTACCGCGGCGGGCAATGAATTTTCTCTCGTTAAATGGTGCAGGCGGGATGTTTCCCTGTGGAACTCTCACCTGTCCGCAGTAGGATGGGTCAAAATACCAGGAAGAGGTCTGCCTGTGGTCCTCCATCGGGTTCTCGCAAACCACAATGTCATCAATAAAGACACCCGGTACGGTAACATCCTTGGGATTAATGGTGCCTGTCTGAACCACCTGCTTTACCTGTGCGATGACTCTTCCGCCGTAGCGCTTTGCTGCCAGTACGGCAGGCAGAACTTCCAGCTTCATTGCTTCCTCTGTGGTGGTCAGATTTCCCATCTCGTCGCATACAGTTCCGCGGATGACACATACGTCAATGGGAACCTGTTTGTAAAACATATATTCCTGATCATCGTATTTGATAATGTCCACAATATCCGGAAGAGGTTTTGTTCGGTCGTTCATCTTTCCACCTTCCACACGGGGATCGATGAAGGTTCCAAGTCCAACCTTGGACATTTTTCCCGGAAGTCCGCATGCCATGCTGCGGTAAAGCTGTGCGATCTGGCCCTGGGGCAGGCAGTACGCCTCCACCTGGCTGTTTGCGATCATTTCCATCCAGCGGGGCTGCAGTCCCCAGTGAGAGCCGATGATCCTGGTCACCATACCCTCATGTGCAAGATGCTGGATCCCGTCTTTTCTGTCACTCTGCCCGCAGGAATGGAGCAGGGTAAGATCCTTTGGATGTCCTGTCTCAAGGAAGCTTTTTTCCAGCTCCTTTAAGATGGACTCGCTGGCACTGACAAGTGTCATGGCAATGGTGCAGATGGTGCTTCCGTCTTTTACACGGGATGCCGCCTCTTTTGCACTTACGAAATTCGCTTTTAACATAATTTATTTTCTCTCCTCAAACAGCGTTTTGATATACTTTTTATCCGTTTTTAAGCCCGGTGTCTTTGGAACCGCATCCACAAAAAGGATCCGTTCCGGTATCTTAAATTTTGCCAGCCGGCTCTTTAAGCTTTCCTTCAGTTCCTCCTCCGTCATGCGGATACCTTCCTCCAAAACAACCACTGCCGCCGCAGCCTCCCCGTACTTTTCACTGGGAATTCCCACAACTGCCGCATCCTTGATTCCCTTCCGGGAAACAAGCTCATCCTCCACGTCCGTACACCAGATTTTCTCGCCGCCTCTGTTGATCATGTCTTTTTTACGGTCTACGATAAACACGTAGGAATCCTCATTGATATATCCCATGTCTCCAGTGTTCAGCCAGCCGTCCTCTGTGATCAGGGGTGTTTTCAGATTGTAGTAATATTCACAGATATTAGCGCCCCTTACAAAGACCACCCCAACCTCTCCGTTCGGCAGCTCCTGCCCGTTGTCATCCAGAATTTTGATCTGAAGCCCGGGAATGGGCTTTCCTTCGGAGCCGGGATAAATACTTGTGGCCGCATCATAGGGGAAAACCGTTCCCGGCGATGAGGTTTCCGTCATGCCGTAAACATTACGGAATTCCATCTGCGGCATCCAGTTATGAAGCTTCTTCATGGTCTCTACCGGCATATAGCTGCTTCCGCAGGCTAGAGTACGGATCGTAGGAAGCTCCGGAAACTCCTTCTGGAAATCAAGCAAAAGCCCAAATACGGTGGGTGAACCGTGCATGAAGGTGATCCCATGCTTTACGACACCCTCCAGTATCCTTTTTGCATCGTATCTTTTATACAGATAAACCGTACCGCCGATATAGACGAACAATCCGAGCAGCGCCACCAGTCCGGTAATATGGTAGATCGGTACCGGGATAATGGTTTTGTCCTCATGTCCCAGCTCCAATAGCCGCTGATAGATCATAACCGCATGGTTAATATTGTAATTTTTCAGGATCACGCCTTTGCTTGCAGAGGTAGTGCCGGAAGTAAACATGAGGATCATCTCATCATTTAATTCACCAACACCAGGCTCATTTACAACATCCCCGGGACAATTTTTCCAGTCTTCTCCTTCAAACAGCCAGGCAAATCCGTACTGCTCCTGTTCACCCCCTGTAAGAAGTACAAAGCGATCCTGGTTTTCACAGGAAGCTGCCCAGGCATAATCCTCACTTGCAAGAATTCCGGAAAGATCTGCCTTTTGGATCAAAGACCGCACCTCCGGCTCCCTGTATTTGGTAGGAAACGGGGCAGCTACGGCGCCAAGTTTGCAAAGCGCGTAAAAAGCTGTGGCAAATTCTATTCCGTTATTCAGGAGCAATCCCACACGGTCGCCCTTTTTTACCTGCTTTACATATTTCAGATAGGCAGCCAGCTCATTTACCTGCCGGAGAAACTGTGGAAAGGTATAAGTTCTGTCCCAGTTGTCGCAGATCCCCGTTTTATCCGGATATTTCGCTGCTGTGTCCTGGAGCATCTCGTAAAAGCTCTTTCGCATTTTGGGAAACGAATAAACGGTTCTGTCTCCCACCGTGAGCTCGCCCATATCTTTCTGAAACCAAATATTCCACACATCTTTTCCATCTAACATGTTTACACCTTCTCAGTTACATATTCTTTTCTGCTTCAATGGACTCGTCTGCAAGTCTGTGGTAGATTTCATCTATCTTTGCCTCTGTAAGCCTGCCTTGATTTGCCTCAAAATCCTTTTTGATCCATCCGAACATCTGCTTTCTTTGGAGAACCGGAATCTCCCCGGCATTTCCCTTTTCCCAGATAATCTCACTGTTTTCCGGGAAAACCACCAGCGATTTCACCGGAATGCCTGTCTCTCCCAGCTTTGCGGTAAGCTTTTTCTCAAAATAGCGGCTCTCATCCATAGGATTTTTCAGCAGATACTGATGCTCCTTCGGTGCTTCGCCACGTTTTCTCTTTTCCGTATATATCTGTTTGAAATCCCCGGTCTGCTTTGCAAAAATCTTTCCGGCCTGGTTTTTCACGTTCAGGACATAAATTCCGCTGGAAAGCGTAAGGATCACATAAGCCTGGGGAACCTTTTCGTTTTTCGCCTGAGCAAGCTGGTAAAAGATCCTGTGCTTTCCGAACTCAGACCTGAAATAATAGCTTTCGGATAATCTGCTGATGTTTTTCTTTCTCATGGAATATTCTATAAAACTAGAATATATTTCTATATGAATGCTTCTTCTGAAGCGGCTCCAGTAATAAATCGTCTTTACCAGCCAATACGTGCCTGCTACAAGAGCAAACCCTATGATAACTTCACTCCAAACTGACATAACTCGCGTTCCTCCTGTAGCTGTTCACGCTGTCATTTTTTTACTATCGTATCAGTCAAGCTCCGGTCCGTTGTCTTTTTCGAAGGTATAACGTCCGCTGGAACCAATCAGTCTCATGTATGCTTTGATGAAATCTTTCATTGCATTCTGGGCTGCGATACACAGGTCCATATAATCGATGTTGGGGTTTTCCTCCAGCGCTTTTGCTGTTGCAAGTCTTGCGTGCTTGAACAGGTCTGTGCAAACATTGATCTTATTGATTCCGCAGGCAACCACTTTTTTGATATTCTCCTCACCTGCACCGCTTCCGCCGTGAAGTACCAACGGCATATCCAGTCTTGCCTTCAGCTCTTTCAGACGTTCAAAATCAAGCTTCGGAACAAAGCCTTCCGGATAGCTTCCATGGGCAGTTCCAATGGCAACTGCAAGGCAGTCGCAGCCAGTCCGGTCCACAAATTCCTTTGCCTGCTCCACGTTTGTATATAAATCCAGCTTGCTGTTATCAGCCTGGCTTGCCAGTCCCACATGTCCGAGCTCTGCTTCACAGGAAAGTCCTTTTCCATGTGCCAGGCTTGCGATCATCTGAGTCCTTCTCACATTCTCCTCAAACTCGCAGCTTGAAGAATCGATCATAACACTGGAAAAACCATACTCTATTGCTTTTGTGATATCCTCGTAGGTTGCGCCATGATCCAGGTTGAATGCAACCGGAACATTTACTTTTTCCGCCATGTTTTTGATCATGGGCGCCAGGATATCTCCGTGTCCATGGGCTTTCATCTGTCTCGGAGAAATGTTGATGATAACTGCGGAATGCTCCTCCGCTGCTGACTGGATGATTGCCTTTGCCTGCTCCATATTCACACAGTTGATAGCCATCACTGCGTAATTATTTTTATGTGCATGAAGAAGCATTTCCTTCATTGAAACGTACATATTTTTTCCTCCTCTGTTTTTAAAAGGGCCGCTGCAGGAGTTTTTTCTGCAGCAGCCCCTGTAGTCCAATAATTATCCCAGGAGTGGGTTGTCCATATCGTCGTCTACATAGTCTTCCGGAAGCGGTTTCTTCACGATTGCATACAGAACACCTGTGATGCAGCCGCCCAGCAGCCACAGACCGATAAACAGCAGCGGATTGGAGGTCATGGCAACGGAGAACAGACCACCGTGTACAGCCGGGGATTCAAGTCCAAGTGCCATACATAAACCACCTGTTACAGCACCGCCGATACAGATACATGCTGTCAGTCTTACTGGGTCTTTTAACTGGAATGGAATTACACCTTCCTGAACGTAGCAGCAGGACAGAATAACAAGGGATTTTGCCTGCTCTCTCTCACTGTCAGTGAATTTCTTTTTGCCGCCAAGGAATGTTGCGATTGCAATACCCAGCGGAGAAGTCATACCTGCACACATTTTAGCAGAAGTCGGGATAAAGAATCCGTCTGCATTCAGACCGTTTACGAACAGAGCTGCGGTCTTATTGATCGGACCACCGTTATCGAATGCGATCATAGCACCGATCACTGCACCAAGAAGGAATCTGGAACCGCTGTTCAGTGCGGTCAGCCATCCGGTGATAATACCCATCAAAGCTGCGATCGGAACACCGATGATATACCACATTACAAGACCAACAACCAGTGTTGTGATCACAGGGATGAACATGATGGGCATGATACCCTGTAAAGCCTTGGGTACCTTGATCTTTTTCATCTGAAGAACAAACCAGCCTGCAAGCAATGCACCTACAAGACCGCCGACGAAACCGGTTTTCATGGTTCCAGCCAGAACACCCATCGCATAACCTGGTGCAATACCCGGTTTATCAGCAATCGCATATGCGATAAATGCTGCAAGACACGGAACTGCAAAGTTAAACAAGTTGTTACCGATCGTGAAAATAACCTGTGCGAGAGTTTCCATATTGGCTGCATCAGCACCAATATTGTAGCCTCCCATCATTTTTGCAATAGCAGTGATAACACCGCCGCCTACGATTACAGGAATCATGTAAGAGATACCTGTCATGATTGCGTCTTTAACAATAACGCCTGTACTTTTTTGTTTTTTTCTCTTAATCTCAGCCATTATCCTAATGCCTCCACAAGTTCTTCTATTACTGCATCTGCGTCTTTAATAGGTTCATTTACCTTAAAGCTCATAGTAGGAACATCTTCGAACCGTTCCATTCCTTTAATTTTCACATCGCTTGCGATGATGGCACCATCCGCTCTTTTCAGATCCTCTTTGGTGATCTCGTCCTCCACGCCTGTGGCTCCCTGTGTCTCCACCTTGATCTCGATGCCTTTTTTCTTTGCTGCTTTCTTTAAATTGGCGGCTGCCATATATGTATGGGCAATGCCTACCGGGCAACTGCATACTGCTACTAAGAACATTACTCTTCCTCCTTCCTGTTATTAAATATATCGATGATCTGACCCACGTCAGTTGCATCCTTAAGACCTTCCCTGAAATCATCATCCATCAGGTTTGCTGCTACCTGGGAAAGCATCTTCAGATGTATATTGTCTGAAGAATTGGGTGCTGCCAGCATAATTACGTAATCAACCGGCTGGTCATCCAGTGACCCCCATTCTACTGGTTTTTTCAGCTTCACCAGAGTAAATGCCGCATCCTTCACACAATCTGATTTACAGTGGGGAATAGCAACGCCGTTTCCCATTCCTGTGGCAAACTCTTCTTCCCGCTGATAGAGTCCGTCAATGTATTTCTGCAGGTCTGTTACTTTTCCTGCGTCGTACATCATCTTGCCTACGCCCTTCAGCACTTCGTCTTTGTTGGCAGCCTCGAAGCCAAAGCTTACCAGCTTCTCGTCAATCATGTCCGCAATATTCATACGCTTTGTTCCTTTCTTTCGCTTAATATGTATTTCTTTATTTCAAATTTTCTATCTCAGAATACTTTCTCGCTTTCAAAATCTGCTCGATTGCCTTCATGTCCTTTGTCATATCCAGGATATCTTCGAAGATTCCCCGGAAATTATTTTCAGATTTTGACTCCAGCGCCAGCAGGAAAACAATCTGTACCTTCTCATTTCCCCAGGTTATGGGCTTTTGCAGGGTGAGCAGCCCGATACACTGTTTGCGGATGTGTCCTTCAAAAGCATGCGGGATAGCTACCAGCTTTCCTACTGCTGTTTCCGAAAGCTTTTCCCTTTCAAATACAGAAGGTACATAATTTTCATCCACATAATTTTCCCGGAGCATCCTGCCTCCCAGCAGCTCAATGACCTCTTCCTTTGATTTCAGGTCACAATTCAGGATGGTCGTTTCCTCATGAAGGAAACCTTTCACATTGCTGTATGCCTTTTTCTCTGTATCCGTATTGTTTTTTCTGTTAAGGTGACGCTCAATCCTGCGTACATCCTCATCAGACAACACCGGGGAAACATGAACGATGTCCAATGTGTCGCTGTACAGAGGAACCGTGGAAACCACAATATCCTGATCCTCCGGCTTCAGTTCATCGACCTTGTTTCCGGAAATAGTCCTTTCAATGACAATATCCGGAAAGAGCCGCTTCAGCTTTACGGAAATAAACTGCGAAGTACCGATTCCTGTCATGCACACGATCGTAACTCTGGGCTGCTTCTTCTGTTTCTCCTTCTGCCTTTCAATGGAAGCACCAATGTGAAAGGTAATGTAACCAATCTCATCCTCTGTTGCCTCAATCTCGTACCGTGTGCTGAATCTTGAGATCAGATAGGAAGCGATTTCATATTCATAGAACATTTCCTTTTTCACGGAATCCAGAATGGGATTTTGCAGATACATTTTGCTCTGTATTCTGTGAACCATGCATTCCAGATGGTCAAACAGTGCAACGGCTAAGTCCTCATCCGCTTCCAACTGCAAATGGTATTTCACATCAATATCCCGGATAAGCTCCATCATGAAATCAAACATCTCAGGTTCTCTTGCCCGTGCCTGTTTCTGCTCTTTGACCTTGACCATAGGTACCTGAAATCTTAATCCCTGCAGGCAGGCAACTAAATAGGAAAGCTCTGCATCCGGTATTTCCAGCTCAATCTTTTCGGAAATCCGCTCTCTCAGGAAATGGCTCACAAACCATTCGCGCCTTTCCTGTTCCGACACAGTCTCCATATCTGTGAAGCATTCGTTCTCCACCCGCGCCACCAATACTGCAAGCTGTATCAAAAATTCATTAAAGGAAACATCCGTCAATACAAAATGAAATCGGTTCTCGGTTTCCTCGATCACTTCCTTCAAATCATTGATATCCACCATCTCCAGTTGTGACTGGAGTTTTTCCAACGACAGCTTTCCCACTGTACCTGTGGATCTTTTCAGCGCGTGGGTTAAAGCGCGCCTGATCTGTGTTTCCGTCCCTTCCGTTTTAATTCCGTATTTCACTTTTTTAATAAAAGTGATCCCGAATTTTTCCCAAAAGCGTTCCAGCTCATTGAGATCATTTACAACGGTTCCCTTGCTGACGTACAATCTGTTTGCGATGGCTTCCATGGAAGTGTATTCATTATATAGAAGCAATTCCGCCGCGATATAATACTTCCTGATGTCCTGGGAAATGTAAGCATCCTTGTCTTCATATAAGGCAAGCTTTAAATACTTTTCTCCCTCTTCATCGCAATTCAGCCACAAGCCAACTCCCTGTTTCGTCTGAATCACACAGGAATGTTTCTCCAGCACCTGGTTGATCTTCTTGATGTCCGCCTTGATTGTCCTGGGACTTACTTTAAGTTCCGCAGCAATTTGGGATGTGGTGTATTTCTTATCATTTTTTAAGAGCATATTTAGAATTTTCTTTTCTCTTGTTAAAAACATTTGACCACCTTTCCTTGCTGTTTGAGCCAATTATATCTGCTCATACCTGCCTTTTTCAAATCAGTTAATTTCACCTTAACGGAATTACTTGGTGCAATTTAGTAAAATATATCATAGTATCCCAATTCTTAACATCCGGTTTTGTGCAATTTTACATGTATATTTCGCCAAAATTGCATCATTTTCCCATTTTCCAGAATGAATTTGCCATTTTAGACCGATTTTTTGCACTTTTTAGGATTTGGTTGCACTAACTTGGTGCAATTTTACGATTATTCATTTCGAAAAAAAGCCCCTATAATAAGTGCCAGAAAACAAACAGTTGCCGCTTACCATAATCACAGCAGGCGGTAAATCAAATAATCCATATTCTATAAGGAGGTATTTTGTAATGATTAATTTTGATTATCAATCTCCCACTAAAGTTATCTTTGGAAAAGGTGCTGAAATGAAGGCTGGAGAAGAGGTAAAGGCCTGGGGCGGTCATAAGGTTATGATTCCTTACGGCGGAGATTATCTGAAAAAGAACGGACTTCTGGACAGAGTACATCAGAGTCTGACAGAAGCAGGCATTGAATATGTAGATCTGGAAGGCGTTGTTCCAAATCCTCATCTCGGACTTGTAAAAGAAGGTATTCGTATTTGTAAAGAGGAAGGTGTTGATTTCCTTCTTCCAATCGGAGGCGGCAGCGCTATTGATACCGCAAAGGGTATCGCCTATGGTCTGGTAAATGATTTTGAATTGGAAGATCTTCTTCTCGGAAAGGTTACTACTGATAAGATTGCTCCTCTTGGCTGTATTTCTACCATTGCAGCTACCGGCTCTGAGACAAGCAACTCCATGGTCATTACCATTGAGGACGGCTGGCTGAAACGCTCCTATAACCATGACTGCGCACGTCCTAAATTTGCCATCATGAATCCGGAGCTTACCTATACCCTTCCGGTTTACCAGACTGCCAGCGGCGCTTCTGATATTATGATGCACACAATGGAGCGTTATTTCACCAATACCAAGGATGTGGACCTTATTGACCGTATGGCAGAGGGCCTTCTGGTTGCGGTCCGCGAGGCTGCAAAGGTTGCAGTTAAGACTCCGGATGATTATGAAGCGCGCGCTACTCTGATGTGGGCTGGAAGCCTTTCCCACAACGGTCTGACAGGTACTGGACGTGTTGCTGACTTTGCCTCCCACAAGATTGAGCATGAGCTTGGCGGTATGTTCGACGTAGCTCACGGCGCCGGTCTCTGCGCGATCTGGGGAAGCTGGGCAAGATATGTATACAAGACAAACCCTGCAAGATTTGCACAGTTTGCAGTTCGTGTATTCGATGTTCCGGAAAACTTCCAGGATGTGGAGGCTACTGCACTCCGCGGTATCGAAGCATGGGAAGACTGGTGCAGTGTGATCGGAATGCCTACCAACCTCCGTGAGCTTGGTGTTGAGCCTACTGACGAACAGATTGACGAGATGGCTGAGAAATGTGTCGCTACTGGCGGCGGACATGTTGGTTTCTTCCAGACATTATATAAAGACGATGTAGTACAGATTTACAAAAACGCCAGATAACAAAATTGCCAATTACTCACTTTTGAATCCCTCTTTTGAATCAAAAAACCTCCGCGGCTCCTACACAGGCCCGGAGGTTTTTTGATGGTCAAAATTTCGCGGTTATTTTTGATTTTTGGCTGAATTTAAAGGTTTTCCTTAAAGAATGCCTCCAGCTCAACAGCAGCAATATCCTCATCCTCGCCTTCAATGGAAAGGGTGACTTCCTCTCCGTTCTTTACGCCCATTCCCATCACTCCGAAGATTTTTTTCGCGTCAGCCGTCTTTGCTCCCTTGGTGATCTTTACTGTGGATTTGTAGCCTCCGCATTTTTTTACCAGGATTCCTGCAGGTCTTGCATGAAGTCCTTCCGGGTCTGTTACAACATAACTAAATTCTTTCATATTTTGTGTTCCTCCTTGTGTACGCTTATTATTTACAAAAAGTATATAACAATATGAACATTTCTTCAATCTTCCCGGAATTATTCATTTTCACCTGCTGGCGCAAAGATTTGGAAAAAAATTGTTCTATCCTTTTCTTAACTTTCCACTTTTTTCACAAGCAGAAGCGGCTGTCCCGGCACAACCTCCTCATCCTGCAACTCATTCAGCGCACAGACCTCCTCCACAGTCGTATAAAAGCGTTTCGCAATATCCCACATGGTATCCCTGGGCTTTACCATATATACGGTAATCCCCGGCATAGCCTGGATCTTCTTCATATCCAGAGGCTGCTCATCCACTTTGCTGATGATCATTTCCCTATGACACTTCAATACCAGTGCATTCAGGCTCACCGCAGCCTTCACCTCGATCTGGTTACTGTCCACCATGGTGGTAGAAAGCTGCTCCAGATCCGTCTGGAGGAAAAAGGTACTCTCAGGGGTAATGCCTCTCGCCTCCACTACATGGGTAAAGGGTACCATGGCCTCCATGGAATAAAACGGCATATCATCATTTCCAATAATATACAAAACCTTCATATGGACAATTCCGTCCACCTGGATCCCATTGTCCACGATCTGGGTTTTATCAACCTTTACACGCCCCTGGCTGTGACAGATCTGCAGGATTTTTCCCTGTGTCTCCTTTACCTCAATCCGGTCCGAAACACGACATTTAGAAAAATTCCGCACCAGAAGGCTTTCCAGTGCTTCCTCTTTTCCCTGAGGAATACACTCCTTAAGCGGTGTGTAAACATCCAGGATCAGATCATGCTCTTCCTCCCTGTAAAGCTTCATATCCAGCTCCAATACCACATCCGCCACCAGCATACGCTCTTCCCCATCTGCATCCGGCTTCACCTCAATGCCCTGGTGCATAATGGAAGCCTCAATATTGGGGATCATTTCCTCCGTACAACCTGTGCACTCCACCTCTCCGTTAAAGGGCAGAGAATACTCCAGCCACTGAAGCGGATTGCCCTCATCATCCCCCACATACAGCGCAAACACAAACAGCTCGCCCTTTGCCTTCACCACATTATCCTCCGGGCGCAAATCAAGTCCCCTTACTTCAATCGTATACCATAGCAGTTCGGAAATATTCGGCTTGTTAGACGCCAGCGTGATCTCATCCTTTACCCGGAGCGTATCTTTTTTATGTACCATCAGGCTCATAAGCCGGACTTTCTTCTTTTGAACGGAAATGTTCTCCTCATTGATTTCCACTGGAAGGGGAATTACCGCCATCTCATCCACTACGGCAAAAAAAGTGACAATGGCCTTTATGCTTAATTTCCGGGAGTGGATGATGTGAACGCTCAGATCCTCGATCTCCCACTTTAAGCACATTTTGTCCCCGCTTACGATGCCTTCCAGGTTCAAAGTCTCATCAAAAGGCAGTTTTGCAGATAAACTGTAGACTTTTCCTTCCTCTTCCCCCACATAAAGCAGATCTACATTCAGACTTCCCTTAATAAAGGCCTTGCCTTCGCTTAAGTGTACCTCATCCATGGAGACATCGCCCTTGTTCTGGATCATCCTTCCAATGTCCGGTTTTGCATCCGGCACATTATAATCCACATCAAAGGTCACCTGGCTGGTAGCCCGGCTTTTTACACGAAGCATCTGAACACTTTCTTTTCTTAATTCCACGGCTGCATTCTCCTTTTCTGAAATTCCTATTCAAATTGCACGGTTTCTTTTCTGTATGCGGTTTTTATGACAATATACGGATAAGACGGCTCACCTCCGGCTTCGCCCAGATCCGTGGGGCCTATCAGCTTTGTCCTGAAAAACACAGCATTGGACGTCAGCCCCAGTTCCTCCACCTGAATGCTGTAGCCTCCGCTCATTTGCCGCCCATAGCCCTTTATCAGATAAAGCTCTTCCCCGCTTTGGTAGGTAAGCTGGAATTCCTTTGCCTTCTTTTCCCCGATGAGGGCGTAAAGCTCCCTTGGAATATCGTCCTGTTTCACCAGCTCGTATTCCAACGGCTGCCTCGGTTCCTCCTCAATCCGGATGATCTGGCATCCGCAGAGGAAAATTACCGCCAGAGCAGCCATACAGAACAGGGATATTGCCTTTTTCATCGTGCACCCCTATCCGCTGTTACCGTTCGCATAAACAGTAACCATCCGTTACTTAGTATTTATTCTATGTGACAGGAAAAAGATTTATTGCAACTATTTATAAAATTCCGTATAATGTTTTTAACAGACATTTTCTCTGGCTGTCAGCCGTGAATTTGTCGGAAGACGAGAGGATATATGTATGATTCGGTTTTTATTATGTGTGATCGTCGTGGTGGGCTTCTTAATTCTGTCCATCCCCATTCTTCTTATAGAATGGATCATTGGAAAGTTCTCCCCCATGGCAAAAGAAATCAGTTCCCTGCGGATCGTCCAGGCAGTATTCCGCGCAGTCGTGTGGGTGTCCGGCGTAAAAGTAACGGTGATCGGTGAAGAAAACGTCCCCAAGGACACACCTGTGCTGTATATTGGCAACCATCGGAGCTTTTTTGACATTCCCCTGACCTATCCACGCTGCCCCATCCGCACCGGCTATGTGTCAAAAAAGGAGCTGGAAAAGGTTCCGCTGCTTTCCACCTGGATGAAACGGCTCCATTGCCTGTTTCTTGACCGGAAGGATATCAAGCAGGGCTTAAAGACCATTCTGGAGGCTATTGAAAAAGTAAAATCCGGCATTTCCATCTGCATTTTCCCGGAGGGAACGCGGAATGAAAACCCGGATGAAACGGAGCTGCTGCCCTTCCACGAAGGCAGCTTCAAGATCGCATCCAGGGCAAAATGCCCCATTATTCCCATGGCCATCAGTAATTCTGCAAACATCTGGGAAGCACATTTTCCGAAGGTGAAGGCCTGCCATGTGGTGATCGAATACGGCAAGCCCATTTATGTGGATGAATTGGATAAAGAAGATAAGAAGCATGTGGGGGCTTATACACAGAATGTGATTCGGGAAATGCTTGTAAAAAATCAGAGCTTGATTTAAGCCCAAAGCTAACAAAAGAATGTTTTTAGTCCGCCGGATTGGATTTATCCGGCGGACTTTGTACTTTTTCGTATGTATCTGTATCGGCTGTTTATCAGTCAATCTTTAAGAGCAACTCCAGCACCCGTCTTGCGCAGCGCTCCAAATCAGCTCTGTCCAATTCACCAAGCTCCATGGCCTTTTTGACCCTTTCCGGGAAGCCTGTCGCCATTTTCACATCGTTTCCTGCCTTGATTTCCTTATAGTGCTCCCCTCTGGTCCACCAGTCGCTTGTGACCATGCCGCGGAAATTCCATTCCCCACGGAGAACGTCCTCCAAAAGCTCACGATTTTCGGAAGCACGGTGACCGTTTATCACATTGTAGGATGACATGATCGCCCATGGGTCTGCCTCTTTTACAATAATCTCAAATGCCTTCAGGTAGATCTCGCGAAGAGCGCGCTCGGAGACTCTGGAATCGCTGTGCTTTCTGTTTGTCTCTTTGTTATTTGCAGCGAAATGCTTCACCGTTGCGCCAATGTGCTGGGACTGGATGCCGCGCACCATAGCAGCTCCCATTTTTCCTGAGATCAGCGGGTCCTCGGAATAATACTCAAAGTTTCTTCCGCACAGCGGATTTCTGTGGATATTCACAGCAGGAGTCAGCCATACGGCAATGTTATTCTCCTTAACTTCCTCTGCGCCTGCCTGTCCCACCAGCTCTACAAGCTCTGTATTCCAGGTACATGCCAGCAATGTTGCACAGGGCCATGCTGTAGTGCATACGCCGCATTCCGGCGCGATACGAAGCCCTGCAGGACCGTCCGCAGTCATTGCATTGGGAACTCCGTAATCCGGCAGGTTTCCAAAGCCATAAGTATTTGCCACTCCCGTATTCGGCTGCCCGCCCAAAAGATGGAGCAGTTCCTCATCGCTCAACTGGCTCATAAACTCATCCAGAGTGATTTTTCCCTCTGCCACCTGGATAAAAGGTTTTACACCTTCCTTGTACGAATTCATGCAAAGCTTCCGCCCCCGCATAGGTACTTCCGGCTCCAGCGCCTCCTCCGTACCAGGAATCATTTTCTCAAGCACACAGGCATTCGGGTCGTTTCCCTCACACTGCGGCAGCTCCTCAAAGCTTCCATCGGAAAGCATACGTTTTTTCAGACTGGATGGAACCAACTTTGCACTTAACTGGCGGGTTACGGTATCTTTCTCAACATTCAATGCAAAATCAGCCTTTTCCACGTCACGAATGGAGGTTCCTATGTAAAATTCATAGACTCCCTTTTCCAGAATGTAAGCGGATTTTGTAATTTTTCCAAGGTCATCATAGGAAGCCATATCTGTTTTTGCAAAGGAAAGCGTCAGCATCTGGCTTTCACCTGCTTCCAGAAGCCTTGTCTTTGCAAAAGCAGCAAGCTCACGGGCCGGCTTTTTCAGGATACCCTGCGGCGCGCTGTAGTAAAGCTGGATTACCTCTTTTCCCGGAACGTCTCCTGTATTGGTTACTTCAACCCGGGCTTTGATCTGCCCATTTTCTTCCCAGACTTTTTTGATATTCACATCAAAATCCGTGTATGACAGACCATAGCCAAAAGGATAGACTACCTTGTCTGCTGCCCCTGGAATGGTTTCAAAATAACGGTAGCCCACATAAATATCATCCGTATAATCCACATAATGAACGGATTCATGGAAATTTTCCGCAGACGGATAATCCTCCACCTTTGCTGCAAAGGTATCTGCAAGCTTTCCTGACGGATTCACTTTTCCGCAGAGGATTTCTGCTGCAGCGAGGCCGCCTTCCATACCACCCTGCCATGCTACAAGGACTGAGGAAATCCTGTCATCATTTTTGATCCAGCAAGTGTCCACCATTCCACCGATATTTAAAACAACTGCAATCTTTTCAAATTTTTCTTCAACCCGGGCAATCATTTTCTTCTCTTCTGCAGTCAGGTAGAAATCACCGTCCGGAAAAATTTTTCCGGCAACCCGGGGCATGCTCACTTCGTTTTCCCAGGGATTGTATTCCCCGTTATATTCTATGCTGGAGCGGTCCCAGCCCTCCCCGGAAAAGCGGCTGATCACAACAATCGCCGTATCGGTAAAGGCATGTGCTCCCTCTATGATTTCCTGTGGCAGCTCAGGCTCCTCCGTCATGCCTGGTACAGCGCCGTTTTTGTACTGAAGGCTTACATTTTCCCGGTAAAAATCTGCCGTAGGCTCATATATGTCTACATGTTCTCCCTGCATCTTCAGGCCATCGTACAGGTTATGTACATAGGAAACAGTCACATCGCCGCTTCCTCCGCCGCCTTTTACATAATCAAAGCTTCCTTTTCCGAAAAGGGCGATTTTCGCACCTTTTTTCAGCGGCAGTAAATGATCATTATTTTTCAGTAAAACCATACCCTCTCCGGCAGCTTCTTTGGAAAGGGCGATGTGTTCTTTGCTGGCAGTTACGTAGCCGTCCTCCTTTAAGGGACGATTCGGCTGATATAAAACTCTTGTCCACTTATTCATAAATTTCCTCCTTATTGCCCATGTTTTTGGGCATTGTGGTATGCCTTGGCATTTCCTCCTTATTGCCCGTGTTTTTGGGCATCCTGGTATGCCTTCGGCATTTCCTCCTTATTGCCCATGTTTTTGGGCATCCTGGTATGCTTATCTGTATCATTATTGTACGCAGATACGCTTTGTTCCGCTAGATATAATATTGCTATATTTATAGGTTAATCTTGATATTTTTTGAAAAATAAAGTATATTTCTACTATAATTTATTGTTTATCTTGATATATTTGGAGGCTGCGAATGAAAATATCCCATGAAACGATTTTTGATGATGATCTCATCCAGCTTTATTTTTGTTATGTGAACACATCGGACGAGCTGCTCCCTGCACACTGGCACGAGCATCTTGAAATACTTTTTATTGCGAAAGGAATCATGACCGCTTACATTAATGATTCCTCCTATAGTCTGCAGCCAGGCGATATTTTGCTGGTGAATCCCCGGGATATTCATTACACCCACTCCCATCACGACGGTGAATACTGTCTCCTTCAGATCCCTCCGGCACATCTGGAACGTTTGAGTCAGGAGTGGGAAGGCCTGCGTTTTACCGAATACCTTCCCCATTCCTCACAGAAGGAAAGCCTGAGCCACCGGCTGGCGGAGATTTTCCGGGAAATGTACCGGCTTCATGAGGAAGCAGCAAGGGGCAGCCACCTTCTGTTTCTGGCTCAGCTCTATCGCCTTTTATATCTTTTATATACGGAAAATTCAATGACTGTAAGCCCGCAGTTCTTAAGCCGGAACAGACGTGACCTGGAACGGATTGAAAAAGTCATGAACTATGCAAAAGCCCATTACCGCGAGAACATTTCCATTTCGGCCGCCGCAGAATTGCTTTCCGTCACCCCGGAACACTTCTGCAGACTTTTTAAAAAATATACCGGTCATACCTTTTTTACCTATGTAAATCAGATCCGGCTGATGCACTTTTACCAGGATCTGGTGAACTCTGAAGAAAGCATTACCTTTCTCATGGACAAGCATGGAATTACAAATTACAAAGTATTTTTAAAGACCTTTAAGGAAGCCTATGGTACAACGCCTCAGCGTCTGCGGAAGGACAGACGTTTGTCTTAAGGGCTGCCTCCCCTACACCATCACCCCCACGATCCACACGGCAGCCGCCACTCCCGCTGCCGTGGCAAGCAGCGCCCCCGCCAGAGTATACCTTGTTTTTTCCACCTTTACTGACCCGAAATAAACGCTCATACAATAAAACACACTTTCCGTGGAACTAAGCACGATCGCCGCCATAAGACCCGTTGCGGATTCCGTCCCGAATTCCTTAAAAATATCGATCAAAAGCCCTGTTGCTGCGCTGGAGGAAAACATACGCACCACTGTCAGCGGCACCAGCTCCGGCGGCAGTCCCACGGCCCCTGTCACTTTCCCCAGCACCTCTCCCAAAAAATCCAGAAAACCCGACTCCCGCAGAACGCCAACCGCTGTCATCAGGCCGATTAGTGTCGGGCAGATTCCCGCCACCGTTTTCAGCCCATCCTTGGCTCCGTCCAGAAAATCCCCGTAAATATCCCGCTTCTCCAGCAGCCCATACCCAATCACATAAAACAACAGAAAAGGTATCATAAGATCCGACAAATATGAGATTACCTTCATGAAACCTCCTGTCCCAAACCTTATGATACCTTATGTGTGATTTTATTTAATTATAACGTGCATCCCCGTAATTCTTACTTCTTTTTCACCGGGATCCAGATCTCGCAGTAGTAGTTTTCATCCCGGGTTCCGTTCTGGTATTTGCTGGCATCGTCGTACATCTCAATGCAGTAGCCTGCCGCAAATTCATAGCCGTTCAGTGCCGGAAGCCACTCGGAAAAAATCTTTGTGTTCACATCCTGAAGTGCCTCGGGCATGGCGCCTCTGCACGGGAATACCGCCCAGGTAAATGCGGGAATCTTCTTTGTGACAAAGCCTTCCGGGATGTCAGGGATGGGATTATAAATGTCCGCAATGAGATATTCAAAGGTATCTCCTCCCATCTTTTCATCAATGTTTACGCCAAACATTCCGCACACATACTGCCCTTTTCCCGTCTCGTAGTGCTCCCTCCAGAAGTTGGGAACCGTTTCCTTTGCGCTCTCATAGCGAAAGGTTTTTTCCACTCCAAGTACAGTAAACTCCTCTTTCTTTACGATCCTGTAATCCATAATATAACCGCCTTCCATTGATATTTTAAGCTTCAGCGGCGCAAAGGTTTTCAGCATTCCTTCCCCCTTTTGCGCCATGGACGGTGTAACACCATGGAATCTGGTAAAGGCTTTTGCAAAGCTGTCCGGTGAATCATAGCCATACTTCAGCGCAACATCGATCACCCTTTTCCCCGACGTGGCGAGCTCATTTCCAGCCAGAGAAAGTCTCCTGTATCGGATATACTCTGCTATGGTGACCCCACACAGAAGGCTGAATCCCCTCTGAAAATAAAAAGGTGAAATGCACACCTCTTTTGCAATATCCTCCGTTGAGATCTCCTCTGTGATATGGTCTTCTATATATCTGGTCGCCCTGCTGATCACTTTTGCCCATTCCATTTGTCTCACCTCCTGCTGTAATCACAGTATATCAATAGAGTCTGACGAAATCCCGACATTCCCTGCCTGAAAATGTCCGGTCATCTGCCTGATCGGCAGCGTCACATCTGGACGGACTCCCGGCACGTAGGCACCATACAGCTAAACCGGAATGCAGCTCCCTGAACCTTTTTTCCATCTCTGATAAAAGAGGCATAGACTAGTCCACCTCATGTGGTGGATATTGCTTTCCACAGGAAAGGATAACCGCTCACGCAGAACATATTTGATATAAAGCGACAGACTTTTCTGCAGTTTTTCATCCGGATATTTTTGTAAATAATGCGCCATCAGCACGCCCATTCCCACGCGCTCCCTGCCTCCGTTATGGTCATTCCGGTGGGAATAATACTGTCGGTTCGTCTCATTATCATAGTTCAGATACGCCCCATAAAGATGCCCGGGGCTTTTTTTAATCCTTCAGGTATTCCATTTCAGTTTTTAATTTCACGTTTTGATTTTTTCCTGCAGCATGTATTTTTTCATTACTTACTCCGTGTTGTTTTGGCAAGCCTCAACCTATTTTCTTTGCAATGACAAGCAGCGCTTTTTCCTAAATATACGCATTCATTTTCCTTGCTATTTGATGTTCTGCCCATATCTGTTTTAGGAAACCTAAATCGTTCTTAAAATAAATAAGATTATCCACGCTCCCGCGAGGGGAGCGACTCCTACCAGCATTTGATGTTTCCTGTGTCTTTTCAATTTCAATCCACGCTCCCGCGAGGGGAGCGACAGTTTGCCGGTTATATAGTCGTTAATCATTTTGTATTTCAATCCACGCTCCCGCGAGGGGAGCGACCGCATCAGCTTGCGCCACTGCTTCCTTTTGCGTATTTCAATCCACGCTCCCGCGAGGGGAGCGACCATGGCAAAATGCTGTTTTTGCCTGTTTGCATACGATTTCAATCCACGCTCCCGCGAGGGGAGCGACGATCCAGCTCCCAGGTATCCGGGACCGAGTTTTTATTTCAATCCACGCTCCCGCGAGGGGAGCGACCGTGGCTCCCAGCGCATCCCAAATCAACCTTCCGATTTCAATCCACGCTCCCGCGAGGGGAGCGACTATGGCGGCCCGGAGCGCAGTAACCTATAATAATATTTCAATCCACGCTCCCGCGAGGGGAGCGACCGAAAATGAGGTAGATACTTTGGAGGAGTATAAAATTTCAATCCACGCTCCCGCGAGGGGAGCGACTTTATGCTCTCATAGGTTTCGGAGCTGACTGACATTTCAATCCACGCTCCCGCGAGGGGAGCGACCGGATATCTTCACGGCAATAAAAGCTTTTGCAAGATTTCAATCCACGCTCCCGCGAGGGGAGCGACATGGATAATCCCCTCTCGAAGCTGTCAATCAGGGCATTTCAATCCACGCTCCCGCGAGGGGAGCGACGGTAGGGATATACACTGATTTAAATCCATTTGCATTTCAATCCACGCTCCCGCGAGGGGAGCGACTTTGTCTCCAGTGTGCAGTAAGTGCTTGATACAATTTCAATCCACGCTCCCGCGAGGGGAGCGACGTAACGGTGCCGTTTGAGGAATTGTTATAGACCATTTCAATCCACGCTCCCGCGAGGGGAGCGACTAGTACCGTTCCATTTGCTGGGTCATAGGCCCCTATTTCAATCCACGCTCCCGCGAGGGGAGCGACGATCTGGCCGAAGTCAATTCCGCCATTCCCGATCAATTTCAATCCACGCTCCCGCGAGGGGAGCGACCTTCCGCCACATCATTTTGGACTCCGCCCATTGAAATTTCAATCCACGCTCCCGCGAGGGGAGCGACCGCAAAATCATACAATTAGTATTTAACAATCCCATACCATTTTGATGATTTTGACAAATATCTTTGATAACTACTCTGTAATGTCAAAGATTTCAATAACTATTTACATCTTTTTTCGCAAATTTCAGGTGCGAATGCCCCGGTGAATTCTTGTGTGCTTGCTGTTCGCACCGAGCAATTATAGTATCAACACATCATCCACTGCTTTTCCTCGTTCAACACCTATGCTTTCCACTTTTGTTTTATACTTATTTCCTAAGTAATAAAACCTTAAACTGTCCGTTTCTTTGTCGATAAGATCTGATAACGCTGACTTCAACAATATACACTGTGCATTATCAAGAATACACTCAAACACTGAGTTTTGCACACGCCTTCCATAATTCACACATTGCTTGGCCACTTTTCTTAGACGTGCTTTTCCCGCTGCCGTCTCCGTATTTACATCATATGTAATTAATACCAACATTGGCATCTCCCTCACTTCCACAAAAATGGCGGATACTCATCCAAGTCTCCTCGCAGATATCTTGCCAGCAGCATTGCCTGAACGTAAGGAACCATCCCCCACTCAACTTTTTCTTTCAGGAACGGGTGCGTAAGGGTTTCCTTTTTCTTGTTTTGCCATTCGACTAATACCGTCTTTCTGGTTTCATCATCCATCAAAACCGCACCGTTTTCTTTCTTCTTAAAACCTTTTTTAGAAACCATTTTCTTATTTATCAAAGATAAGACAAACCGGTCAGCCAACACAGGCCGCAATTCCTCAATCAAATCTAACGATAAGGATACCCGCCCCGGACGCTCAGTGTGAAGACATCCTATATAAGGATCCAATCCTACGGTTTCCAATGCAGAAGTAATTGTATTTGTCAGTAACGTATATACAAATGAGAGTAACGCATTTACATTATCTAACGGCGGACGTTTGCTTCTCCCGTGGAATGCAAAATCCTTCTTTTGCTGGAGAATCAACTCATCAAAAACTCCAAAATATATTTGGGCTGCTTCTCCTTCAAAACCTCGCAGTTGCTCCTTCGATTGGCAGGTACGCACATAATTCAAAGAATTTTTCAAATTCTCTGAGGATGCTTTCAGCTTCTCGATATCCACCTGAAGACTGTGGTCTCTTGTTGCTCTTTCTAAGACCCACCTGGCATTATAAATCTTACCAATAATACAATTTTTTGCAACGGCCAGGCTCTCTTCCTCAACCAGGAAACTCTTATACTGCTGTTGTCTCAGTATCACATTTCCCTTAACCTTTCCAATCACTCTTGCCAAAAATTTTCCTTGTGGTGATAAGTAGCATAAGGAAATATTGCGATCTGCACATGCTCCCATCAGCGCCGGGCTTGTCCCCCGATAACCAAACGAGACAATCCCTTCCAGATTATGCAATGGAAGCCTCCCTATTTCACAGCCCTTATCTGATATAACTACGTTTTCTCCATCAAGTGATAAATAACTGTCCTCCGATGTTACATATAATGTATTCAACAATTTTTTCACTATATATCCTCCAAAGCCTGGTTTATATAACATTTCACAGAAGACATTTTCCCTATTTTCGGCATACAGATTTCCTTTAATGAACAGGCATTACAATGCTTACCGTACTTTACCCGCGGCGTATATCTTCTCTCATAATACTGGTGCATTTCCTTCACCATGTCTTCCACCTGATGCTTTAATTCTTCCGTAATTTTAACAGTTTCGCGTCTCCTTGTTTCACCATAAAAAAGTGCTCCTTCTGAAATAGTAGCAGAAAACATTTCCTCCAAACACATAGACTGTGCAACCAACTGCAAAATATCTTCCTCTGACTCTTTTGGTTTTCCTTTTTTATATTCTATTGGATAAATTTCATAAAACCCTCTGTGCCCATGTAGTTTCACACCCTCATCCTTTTTATGAAATTCTACTACATCACATTCTCCGCTAATTCCAAGCATTCGCGAAGAAACCGGAAGTGCTCTCGTAATCAACACATCTTTTCTTTTTTCTGTTAAATCCGGATCGTGCGCTTTCTTGTGCATTAATTCCCCTACAACTGTATGTACATTTTCTGCCCACTGCTGCTCGATATGGATCAATGCCCATTGACGCCTGCAAAACTTAAAATGCTGAATCCCTGAAATCATCAGATATTCTTCTTCTCTGTATTCCATTATATTTTCCTTATCATTTCCACCGTATCCGGTATCATTTCCTTATGGATATTTACCATGTAATCCTGATATTTTCTTGGATATACAACTTCTTCTTTCCTATTTATTTCTATAGCATCAAATAATTTATAGGCAGGACAATCTCCCAATTCTTTACTATGTTTAAATACAATCAGCTCCCGCACAGCCATTTTTCCTCGTGCAGCTGAATGGTCATTCTCAAACATATTAATGATCGCTTCCCATAAAAGTTCCAGATCATCCTCAGAAAACCCAGTGACTCTTCTCGCCAGATTTGCCGAAATATATCCTTCTGCCCGATACAATGCGTAAGGAACAATGTTCTTTCGCCCCATTTCTGTACTCTTACTTTCTGCATCTTTTTCTGTAGTAATTGCTACTCTGGTTATTGTTACTTCCTGACTGACAATTGGGTCTAAACTCCTGGCAAATCCCAACTGTACAGGTCCTCTAACTTGTCCGCAATTTAAAGAAGCTTTTACAAATGTGGTCATAACTGCACCAAATGTCCGAATATCATAAAAGTTCTGGCACATAAAATCCCTGATCTTCGTATCTGCCTCAGGGTCTTTCTTTTTAAGCTCCTTTACCGTCTTATCGTTTACACCAAGATATTCATATGCTTTATTGTCGCTTCTGTTGAGCGGAACATCTTCTTTAATATAAATGTCATAACCTGCCTCGCCTTCTTTTACAGTCTCTACATAATTTCTGATCTTACGCTTCAAACAAACGTCTGTAACCAGACCATATCCGGTCTCAGGATCAATCCTTGGCATGTTGCCTGCATCGGGATCTCCATTTGGATTTCCATTCTCAACATCAAATAAAACCACAAATTCATATCGATTTTTAATTACTTCACTCATTTACGCTTCCTCCTTTTTTTCGTACCTTTTTTGAGTCTGATGATAATATCCTAAAATAAAAAGCCCTTGTTCTTCCAATGTGAGCGTTTTGGGAAACTCTGTGATTTTTCCTATCAACTCCGTCAACAATTTTTCAAAATATATTTTTTTACCCTCTTTCTGCCTCTCAATCTTTCTAATATGACTGTTTTTTAACTTCATTAAAATAGGAAATACAGAAGCCGGATTCGCGCAGGCTGAATTAAAATATTTGTCTTTTATAGTTGCATTAATCCCTGGGTTAGCCTCCTCCTGTACACTTTCAAGCACTGCAAAAATCCTTCCCAATATATATGCTGTATCGTTTGTCTCCTGATTTAATCCCACAAATTCTTCCTCCTTCTCTAATTGGTGATTCTGAACCAAATACCCCTTTATGATCGCAGCCCTTCCCCATGTGATCCTTCCCTGTTCCGCGCGTATTCGCATCATAACATTACTGTACAAATTTTCCGGATATTTCGTATTTGCCAAAATCGCCTTCAAAACTGCTCCCGGAAGATTCGGTACAGGTTTTTTATCCCTCGATTTCTGATTGACAGTCTCATACAACATCCCGCCAACCCCTAAATACTCTCGTACTTCCCAGGAGGGTTTTACCACCTTCATTCTAGTATAGTGCATCTGAATATTTTTCAAAACATTTCCAAAACTATTTTCATAAAAAAACCGAACCGACAATCTTGCAGCATTCGGAGCCAGACCTAATATGTAGAATTTCTGATCCTCATCCAATTCTTCTCCGTTAATCTTAATAGCTCTCTGCATTTTTAAATTCTGAAATACATTTTTTACTGTTTCCTGATTGTCCTTCTGTGGTTCGATCGACATTTCAAAAACGTCCTGGTAAATTTCTTCTCCATCTTCTGCCCAGAACACAATCGTGGTATCACCAAATTGAAAGACATAATCTTTTTGTGTTAAGAGATAATTTAACGCAGTAGTATAAGCAAAAGCAGCATATTTTCCTACGGGTGCATTATAACTTTGTTCTTTTCCATAAGATTCGAAAGCCGACGCATTAAAAGATACCAGCGCCGCTCCGCTGGATTGCGCTCCCTGTACTCCTCTGATCACTGGGTGAATTCTTGCAATCTCGTCATTTTTTCCTGTCACAAGGCAAATTCCATTTTTTTCTTCCTCTCCTTGTTCCAGGTATTTTTTCCAAGCCTTAACAATCTCTTTATCATCTTGGGCAAAGCTTCCATTTATTATGAAAATCAAATTACTTCCGTCCGTAATTTCTTCCCATATTTCCTGCAATTTTTCATTTTCTTTGGCTTTATCGGGATTCCATGTCTGAAAAAAGGCTTTCACAGCCCTTGCTGCCTCACTATCTGAAGATGCCAGAATTTTTAAGTGCTTTTCCCTGGCCGCTTCAAAGCACTCCTTAATTCTTTTCCCCGTTCCCTTTCCGTCAACGCCAAGAATATATTTTGAATTATCACATAGAAAGTTTGCTGAGACTCCCGAGGAGCGGGCCACCATCTGAGGAACCATTATATAGCTTGACTCCCATACTTTCTTTTTCCCTCTCTCTTTCTCCTGTTTTAAGAAAATAACCCCTTTTAGTCTGCCATCTACCTCTAAGTTTAATGCAAAGGAGACTTTCGCCTTACACCAACCTTGTTTTGCAACCTTTCCATTTTTCAACAGTGTCTCATAATATTCTGTTAAAGCCTGTAAAATCATCGAACCACCTCACAATTCTGTAAGTCGATGATTCCCTTTTTCATGATTGCCCTGAAAAACATCGGCTGAATATTTTGAGGATCTGAATAATCCATGTCAAATAACATATAGCCTAAATCTTTCTCTTCTTCGTTCTCATACGCTGTAAGTATCTGATCATCCTCACACAAACAAAATTTTACCGGGAATTCTCTGCATCCAAAATAAGGTGTATGAAAACACTCTCCCCGCTTGATCCTCCGCATGATAATATCCTTAAATTTCCCCGGATTGTCGCTTTCGTTTGCCTTGTCCGTCATCTCAAAATGTGCTTCGACCACATACTCTACATCCCTAAGCAATAAAGATGCTCTTTGCACGATTTCTGCCTTACTGCTTATGTAAAGTCTTTTCTGGTTTCCATTATACACTGGCAGCACATTATTGGCAGAGACCTTGCTCTTGACTTCGTTTCTTCGGACACTGGTAAACTGTATTGGCTTATTTACATAAATCCGATCTATCACCCACCTCATTCCGGGGTGCCAGTAAATAGCCTCCAGTATTCCTCTTGCAGCAGAAGGTGTCATAACATCATAGGAACATCTTTCCACCTTCATCTCCGGTCTGGAAAACAGCGCGTAATCGCCCCAGATCTTCACCTTCACTCCTTTTGACATCGTTTCACCACCTTATCCTATAAAATAGTTCCTTTTATATAGCATGACGCTATATAATCACGAGGTTGAAAATAGAAATCCGTGTTATAGTCAGATATACTTTCATCTATCCACGAATGATATACCTTCCAGATTCCTTCCACTATATCGTCATCTGAATAGCAGTCCTCTATCAATCTTTCATAGACTTCCCCAATCGTCCAATAGTCCGGCACCCGGTATCTGCATTCTCCCTCATTGTCAAATGATCCATCTTTTATCTGACATTCTTCAATGAATTCTGCCGCAACCTTTTCTATTGGCTCGCAATGAAAAACATCTGCATATTCATAGATTCTTTCCACAGAACCCTTTCCCAGACAATCAACGATTTCCTGTCTGCTTCTTTTCTTTTTTCTTCCTATAAATTCAATTAAGCTGCAGGTATAAAATAATCTGCTGTTATTTTTTGTTCCCATATACTACCTCGCTTTCTTTAAATGACAACGTATTTAAAGCGGAAATCGTATGAAAACTAATTTGATGGGTTGGATGATTAAATTTCGCCAGTTCCCAGAAAGCCGCTCTTGATATCTTTTTATCAATGAAGTTCTGCACGTAGTTGAATATTGCATCATCTGCCATAGGGCCTTCTACAATATCAAATGTATGTGGCGTTCCTAATCTGCACGCCACAATAAAATCAAGCCATTCTTCTGTCATATTGTCGAATCTCAAATATCTCAATTTGCTATCTGGAGTATACTCGTATTTATTGATATACCCTTTTTTTTCGTACCTGATTGCCCATCGTTCCGCCTGATTTCTATATGCCGTACAATAGAATCCGAAATAAAAATCCTTATTAAACATAGCCTTCCGTACCTCCGGATACTCAACGATATCCCTGCTTCCATGATATAAAATCATATTCTCTCCTTTTATTTAATATTTTATATTTCATTTGTTGTTATTATTTATAATTATAATACAGCATATATCATTGTCAATAATTCTTTTACTTTTTTTTATATTATGATATATTAATATTGTCTTTTGGAAGTTCCAATTGTGGATTGAAATATTTGCTGTTATTATTTTGTCCTTTGGGAAAAGGGAAGTACGCATTGTACCTCCCCTTTTCCGTTAAAAAATCACAGCCCTTCCATATTCCACATTCAAATCCAGCCCCATTTCCTCTGTATACTTTTCCGGGATTTTCAGCACAAAATAGTCCTTCAAATCCTCCGATAGCTCTCCTAGCATTCCTGCCGAAAACATTTTTTGAAAATCCTCTTCATAAACATTTACACAAAATGGACCTATTTTTCTTATTAATTCTTTTGTGAATCCTTTTGTCTTTAACTGTTCTAAAATCTTTTGTGCCTCTTCCTCTTTTGGTATCACAATTGTTTTCGTGTTTTCCTCAATCAGACGAAACTCCTTCCCAACTCTGGCAAATTGAAAATTTCTTTTTTTAAATTTTTCCAAAATTTCTTTTTTATCCAGACTTTCTCCCCGAAGATGATACAACATCTCAAAATACAATCTGATCGTATCCAGATTCTCCAGGTTTTTGTTATCCTCAAGCAAGCTCTCTGTAATGTCCGTTTGCAGCCGCTGTCCCGGCACATATTCCTTTTGATCCAATTTAAAAATATATGTGAAGCACTCAGAATACGGTCTTTTCCCTTCCCGATTGCATCTTCCTGCTGCCTGAATAACGGAGTCCGCTCCTGCCAATTGTCTGTATACCGTCTGAAAATCCAGGTCAACTCCCGCCTCAACAAGGCTTGTTGATATGACCACACATCGTTCCTGCTTTTGCAGCCGTTCCCGGATTTTGTTCAACACTGTCTTTCTATGAGCAGGATACATAGACGTTGATAAATGATAAACACCTTCACCTTCTATACTCTGATAAATTTTCTGCGCACGCTTTTTCGTATTCAATATGCAAAGTGCCTGATCTTCTGTCCCCAATCTCTCAATCAGATTTTCTTCTGATATCTTATTCAGATTAATTATCGATACCCGTTTGAAAAAAGAAAATTGTTCCTCCATCCTGGGGCATAATTCCGTAATCTTTATTTCCTGCGACAATAAGTTTTTCAAAGCAGGCTGTGTTGCCGTACATAAAACAATGCTGCTGCGATAATGACGTAACAACTGTTCCATGGCACTGATACACGGTTTCAGATAATCATTTGGAAGCATCTGTGCCTCATCAAAAACAATCACGCTATTTGCTATATTGTGCAATTTTCTGCATTTCGATGATTTGTTGGAAAACAGGGATTCAAAAAACTGCACATTGGTAGTAACAATAACCGGCTTGTCCCAATTTTCTGCTGCGAGTTGCATGGGCTTTAACTCTTCGCTTGACCCATAATCTATATTACAATGATTTTCCAGTACATTATCTTTTCCCAATATATCGGCAAATATCTTTGCATTTTGCTCTATTATACTTGTATATGGAATCACATAAATGACACGCTCCATATCATGTTCTTTCGCATGCCTTAACGCAAAAGCCAACGATGCAATGGTTTTCCCGCCTCCCGTGGGAACTGTCAGCCTGAACA
Organism: Ruminococcus sp. 5_1_39BFAA; assembly: GCF_964240875.1. Classification (NCBI taxonomy): domain Bacteria; kingdom Bacillati; phylum Bacillota; class Clostridia; order Eubacteriales; family Oscillospiraceae; genus Ruminococcus; species Ruminococcus sp. 5_1_39BFAA. The sequence continues at coordinate 98,797 of NZ_CAXSVO010000006.1, forward strand.
GTCCTCTTTCAGCCTTTCCCATTTCTATACAATGCTTCAGAATTTCTGTTCTTCTTCCATTGATCGTGCCTAAATCCTGATTGTTAAGCCATCCGGATATGTGCGCTGTAAGCTTTTCGTATAAAATGCCTATACCTTCTCCGCCATTTCTGATACTTTTTCCTTTCATAAATAACTCTGTATCCAAATAGTCCGCATCAACAAGGCAGGAATATAACATCCTTATCAGCATACTTAAAAAGAAGTCCTGATTTTCTTCCTTTACCGGCCGAAATGGAGGATTTTTTAGTACAGGTATTTCAATTTCTTTCTCATAATCCTGATAGTTTTCCAGATTCTTTTTCATCCTTGCTGCCATTGTACCGCTTGTATCACTGGAGCCTCCCGTATCAGGCAGACCTGTGTGATGCCCCGCAATACAGTAACTTAAAAATTGATACATTCCCTTTTTATCCCAGCATAATCTCGCACCTGCAGTAGCATGATCAACCTGTTCTTCACTACCGCGTATCCTTTTCTGGAATTTTAAGGAATATTTTCCCAGATCATGTAAAAGGCCGCAGCAATATCCCCACTCGTATGCCCCAAAACCATCTGCAAACTTCCCACAAAGTACGGCTGAATTCTTTAAATGATCCTTCAGCGGCTGTTCCTCACCTTCGTCATTTATATGTGCTAAATATTCCATATCTATTTCCTCTGATTTAAAATATCATTATTATATATCATACCATACCGCCCCAACCATGGCGAGATACAAATATTGCAATTTCCTCTCAAAAATTTAGCTCTTGATTTTTTAAATATACCGGATTATATTGTTATTGAACTCAAAGATCATGATTAATGAAAACGGGGGATATTATATGGTTGGAAGAGAAGATTACATCAAAGCCTACAAAGCAGGAAAAAAAGAATACCAGGCTTGCCTGATGAAGGGAAAATCACCTACTCTTAAGGTCCTGGATGAAATTCTTCCCTCACGCGGAAATTATTCGGAGGTTCCCCTTGGGCTTGTCCAGATTCCTATAGACCAGATCGTAGGAACTAAGACCGGCGGCAGGAGCAATGCTTTTGCGGCCAACTTTATGCCGATTTTAAGAGAAGATACGGAATTTGCCATGAAATGGGCAAGCCTTTGCCACAGCCATGAGGTTGAAGGTATCCGGGATCCGATCAAAGCTTATGAATATATGAACCAGTTTTATGTGGAAGAAGGAAACAAACGTGTCAGTGTACTGAAATACTTTGAAGCTGTTTCCATCCCCGGAAACGTAACCCGGATTCTTCCTCCAAAAACAGAGGAAAAGGAAAATAAAATCTACTATGAATTTGTAGATTTTTATGAGCTTTCCGGTGTGAATTACATCTGGTTTTCCAAACTTGGAAGCTTTGCCAGGCTGCAAGCCGCTGTGGGAAAAGGTCCAAGCGAGAAATGGACAGAGGAAGACAAGTTAGATTTCAGTTCTGTCTATAATCGTTTTTCTGTGGAATTTGAAGCACGGGGCGGTAAAAAACTCAAAATAACTCCTGGAGATGCTTTTCTGGCTTTTGTGGACATTTATGGTTTTGATTCCCTTGTGAAAAAGACTACCAATGAATTAAAAGAATTGATCGTAAAGAGCTGGGAGGAATTCTGCCTGTGCGAAGAAGAGGAAGAAATTGATCTGAAGCTGGATCCTACGCAGGAAAAAGCGCCGCTTCTCAACCGGCTTCTTCCTTTAAGCTCTCCGAGACTTAAGATTGCATTCATATATGAAAAAACTACTACTTCCTCAGCATGGACCTATGCCCACGAGCTTGGTCGTCTCCATCTGGACCAGGCATTTTCGGACGAGGTGACTACGGTTTATTATGAAAATGTGAACCAGGAAAATGTAGAAGCTACCATAGAGAGCGCTATTGAAGGCGGATGCAACATTATTTTTACGACTACACCGGCATTTGTACAGGCCAGCGTAAAGGCGGCAATTGCCCACCCGAATGTAAAGATCCTCAATTGCTCCCTGAATACCTCTCACAGATATATACGTACTTACTACTCCCGTATGCACGAAGCCAAATTCCTTATGGGCGCTATCGCAGGAGCTATGACGGAAAATGACCGTCTTGGGTACCTGGCTGACTATCCCATTCGTGGTTCCATTGCCGATATCAATGCCTTTGCCCTGGGCGCCAAGATCATCAACCCAAGGGCCACCGTTTATCTGGAATGGACTTCAAAGAAAGACGTGGACTATATGGAGAACTTCCATAAGAATCAAGTGTCCATCATCTCCGGCAAAGATATGGTAATTCCGGAGGAGGCATCCAGATATTTCGGATTGTACGATATCAGCCACAATTATCCAAGAAGTCTTGCCATGCCGCTGTGGCACTGGGGCATATTTTATGAACGTCTGATCCGTACCATCATGGACGGGACATGGAAATACGATGACAACACGGCTGCAAAGAAGGCTATCAATTACTGGTGGGGAATGTCTGCAGGCGTTATTGATGTCATTTGTTCCCAAAACCTTCCAATCGGAACAAAACGTCTGATAGAACTATTAAAGAGTACTATACTTTCCGGCGAATTTAACCCGTTTTCCGGCATTCTATATTCACAGAACAAGGTTGTTCAGGACGATCCAAACCGCAGCCTGACACCGGAAGAAATCGTGACTATGGACTGGCTTGCAGAAAATGTCATCGGAGATATCCCTCAAATGGAAGAACTCCAGGACAAAGCAAAGCCCGTTACCTCACAGCAGGGTGTAAATAATACTCCGGTTTTATAATTGGTCGGCTGAAGCATACAGGGCAGTGATCTCGCGCCTTATTTGCGCGGAATCATTGCCCATAGGAAGGATTTTGAATAAATGAAGATACTTGCAATTGCTGACGAGGAATCCAAATATCTCTGGGATTTCTTTGAGAAGAGCAAATTGGAGGGAATTGACCTGGTTATTTCATGTGGGGATTTAGATCCCCATTATCTGTCATTTCTGGCCACTTTTTGTAATGTTCCCGTGCTTTATGTACATGGAAACCACGATGCCAAGTACCAGCATACTCCCCCGGAAGGGTGCATTGATATCGAAGATAAAATATACGTCCATGAAGGCATACGCATTCTGGGACTGGGCGGCTCCATGCTTTATTCCGGCGGTCCTCACCAGTACACGGAACGTGATATGCGCCTGAGAGTAGGGAAGCTTTGGTTTCAGCTTCTCCGCCATAAAGGGTTTGATATTCTGGTGACTCATGCCCCGGCATATCAGCTCAATGATGCCCGTGACCTGCCTCACCAGGGCTTTAAAGTCTTTTTAAAGCTGATGGAAAAATACAAACCAAGATTTTTTCTTCATGGTCATGTTCATATGTCATACAACCGAAACCAGAAACGCTATGACAAATATATGGATACCCACGTGATCAATTCCTATGAACGCTGTATTTTTGACTACGAGGATGAAAATCTCCAGGAGCATCTGACCTAGCGATTTTACTGTTTAAGCAAGGAGTTGCAATGCGATAGATTTCTCTCAATGCAAACAGCCGCTCTCAACAGAGAGCGACTGTATTTCTTAACAGACCGCGATTTCATCGACCCATTATTCTTATGTATTATTCCTTCAAAAGCCCGAAATACCGATCATGTGCCTCCTGGTACTCACGGTTAAACGCTTCATCCCTGCCGGAATGCAGCATGGAGACATATTCGTGTATCTGATGCCTCATTTCAGGCTGCACTCTCGCAACGGTTGCCACGCCCACGTTAGAGCAAATATCCGAAATACGTTCTATCTCGGAAAGCAGATTCAAAAACTCCGTACCTGCATACACACCGCACACACCTTCCCGAAGCCGCTCTAAATGATTGTCATTCAAAACTCCTACCATATCATCTACCACCTCTTCCAGAGGTTCTATATGGCGGGCGGAAGACAAATCCCTCTTTTCAAAAGCATCGTGCGTATAATCCAGGATCGTACCGATCAGATCATGTAGCACATCCAACTCTGCCAAAGCAGTCTCTGAAAAAGCAGCCTCATTTTTATACATGGCTTCCGCAATCTCTTTGATGTTCATCGCATGATCGCCCAGCCGCTCAAATTCCGTAATTCCTGAATAATAATGGTTCATGATCTCCACATGCTCCGGCGCAGTGATCTTGGTGGAAATCTGAATCAGATAATTGCTGACCCGGTCCGCCATCATGTCAATATAATTTTCATCTTCTGCAATCTGTGCCGCTGTTTTTTCATCATATTTTGTAATGATCTCAAATGCACGGTCGATATTCGTGCGTGCCATCCTGTACATCACCAGAAGCACATCGTAACAGCGGGCAAATGCAAGGGCCGGTGTTCCGGCAAATACAGGATTCAGAGCGTCCAGCATCTCATCAACCTTGCCGACAGAAACCGCCTCATCCTTCACGATTCTATGGCTAAGCCGCTCATAAGACTTTAATGCCGGGAACAACAGGATCGCACATGCCAAATTGAAAATCGTGTTCGTATTGGCAATACCGCCGGAATGAATAGTGCTGTTCCATATAGCATCCAGCAGTCCAAGCTTATGGATCACCGTAACTACTGTCAAAACAACCACCGACTCGCTCAGGTTAAACAGTATGTTGACAACCCCTACCCTTTTTGCATCCGGCTTCGCTCCGATATTACAGACTATCGCCGTTGTCACACAGTCGCCCAGATAAATACCCACCAAAACCGCATAAATGGAACCAAAGGTAAGCTGTCCCGAAGTGGAAAACGCCTGTAAAATACCGATGGTTGCAGAAGAGCTCTGCAAAACAAAAGCCACTCCAGCTCCAACCACATAACCAATCAAAGGATTCTGTCCCAGATTTGAAAACAGCTTTTCAATGATACCGCTTTCTGTCAGACCGCTTACTGCGTCTGTCATGTTCAAAAGTCCGGAAAACAAAATACCAAAGCCGATCACGATCCTTCCTGCTTTTTCAGAGCCTCTGAATTTCTTGCCCATGATCAGAATAATACCAACGATCATTGCAAGCGGCGCCAGCGTAGATGGCTTCAAAAACTGCAAAAAAGAAGCACCTGACGAATTCAGATCCAAAAGCCTGATAATCTGCCCGGTAACTGTTGTACCAACGTTTGCTCCGATAATAATTCCCAATGACTGACTAAGGGGTATGATTCCCGCCCCCACAAGTCCGGACGTAATGACGATCGTTGCGGTTGAGGACTGAATGAGTGCAGTCATTAACAAGCCCATAAAAAAGCCTTAACAGGGGTACTGGTAAGCTTTTCCATTGCCTTCTTCAATGTGCCTGAAGAACTTTCCTTTAATCCATCGCCCATCATGCGCATTCCAAAAAGGAACATAGACAGGCCGCCCAAAATAGAAATCACATTAAAAATATTCATATCTGCTCGATTCTACCATTTATCAGTTGTATTTTTTATTTCGCTCGTTCCTCGCTCCATAAAAACGGCGGGTATCGCTGCTATTTTTCATTATCAATCTGCTTAACGTAGACTTAACATAGATTTTACCATATTTTAATACGAGATACCAGATTTTTTTATAAATTGATAATTAAAAAGAGGAGTCTGCACTCCTCTTTCACGCCTTTTCCCTATGCCTGATCATACTTCATATTACATTCATCCTCACAAATTCCGGTGATTTTTCCGTCCGCAATCTGATATGCTTCTCCCCATACAGTTTCCACTCCGTCCTGTATCAGCAGATAGCTCCCATCCGGCAGAACAAGAAAATGCCTTCCATAGCTGTCGCCGTAGGTGATATCCTCATACAGCCGCTTTCCGTCCAGTTCATAGTCCTTCACCATCTGGTAATGTGGAAGAATCATGGTTTTTGTCAGACCAAGCCCTGTCAGAAAGCGGACATAGGCAGGATCTGCAGCTTCCCCGGGAAGCTCCGGCTGAGCATATACCACATCTGCACTGTTCATGGTCCCCGCACTGATACCTATAACAATTCCCTTAAAATCCCTGATATTTTCCCGCAGACCAATCTCACGGAAAAACCTGTTCTGTGTAGGGACATGCCCGCCTCCCAGGAATATCGCGTCATACGAATGCAATGCAGCCTTCGATACATTCCCGGTTCTTGCATCCCACAGATCAAATGCTGCCACGGTAAGCCCTGCTTTTTTTACGGCTTCCTCAAAATCGGCTGTCATATTGTCATTTCTATCGTATTCTTCCGGTGCCGCTGTGATCATAAGGCAGCGCGCATCCTTTTTCCAGTATTTTCTGAGGTTTTCCACAAAGCTGTTCTTTTCATCCAGCCCGTTCACCTCACGGCTTCCGTCCAGCGCTCCTGCCGGACTGCTTGTCAAAAATGCAATCATATCTTTTCTCCCCTCTGTACCTTTAATCCCGCTCCATCTTAAGTACTTCTCCGCTGTAGGCATCAATTGTGTATTCAAACTCGTCTCTGTCCTGGTAAAACTCTACTTCGTAAACTACCTCATGGTTGCCTTTTTCAAATTTGATTTTCGAGAAGCTTACCTTTGCAGCATCAAGGCCCGCATCCGAGAGCGCAATTTCTTTGGCTTTTTCCAGACCGATCAGCGTATCCTTACTTGCCGCTGACTCCTTATTAGAATCTGCTGCTTCCTTTAAACTGTCTTTCAGGCTCTCTTCTGCTACTGCATCCCCGATATCTCTGCCATCCATTTCCCATTCCAGAATCGTTCCGTCATCTTCTCTGATCATGTACTCGTATTCAATCCCATCCACAGTAAAGGATACCTCATAAACCGATTCCCCATTTTCCCGTTCCGCCTTTGTACGCAGGCGCTCTGCTTTGTCGGCAGTAACTCCGGCATCCGCGAAAGCAATTTCTTCTGCTCCCTCTGCATCCACTGCAGCGCCTCCTGCATTCTGAACAACTGCCTTTTCCTCTGCTGCCAGCGCCGTATTCGCACCAAATACGATCATCACACCCAGGATACCTGCTGCCAGCACATTTTTCCCATTAAATAAATTTGTTTTTCTCATTTTATTTTTCCTCCTGTTTTTTATACCCATACCGATTCCATCATCCTCCACCGATAATTGGATAAAATTCTCAGCTAATAGAAGTCTCATATTTTTCTTGCCTCAACCATCTTGCCTTCTTTTTAATCCATTATAACACATTCTTATCCTATTAAGTCAATTTAATCCGAAGGACATAATCATAGAGCAGAAATACCGCAATAAAAAAGGCGTCCAGTTCCTCTGGACACCCCATTGCCAGGATCGCCGGGCCTACAGTCGCCGCTGGCTGGTGGCTGCCGTACTGACCGCGGTAAGCTTTAGCTGATCCAGCAGATACTCCAGCTCTTTATCCAGCGCCCCAAGCACCTCCTGGATTTCCTCCCTCGTGATATTATCATAGTGAATACCGGCTTCCACCACCACAGGGTCACAGACGGACCGGCTGACTGTCTCGGCCCATTTTTTACATACGATTCCATCTTTGTGAGATGGAAAAGAGACTTCTGCCACTACTTTTCCTGACTCAGCCACAGTGACTGCTCCAATATGCCCCTTTTCGCCGCCTTCGATCAAAATATTGATGCCTGCCCCGGTATCGTATACGTCAATCGTAATCCCATGCCCCAGCACAGAGATTGTTTTGCTACATTCCTTCCCACTCATAACAATCCTCATTCAGATCAAACTGCCGCAGTATCCTCTGCACCGTATGCCTGGTACAGTCCTCAATCGTCTTTGGATGATTGTAGTAAGTCATCATGGGCGGCATGATGATTCCTCCGATTTGGCTCATTTCATAAAGATTCCTTAAATGTATGGTGCTGAGGGGTGATTCTCTCGCCACCAGTACCAGCTTCCGGTGTTCTTTGAGCATGACGTCAGCCGCGCGCAGCAAAAGATTTTCACTGTACCCGGATACGATTCCCGCAACTGTCTTCATGGAGCAAGGAACAATAATCATCCCTTCCATCCGAAAGCTTCCTGACGCCGGTCTCGCCCCAATCTTGTCATTTTCATAATACACATCCGCCAGGTGCTTTACCTCATCTAATGACAGCTCTGTCTCCTGACACAATGTCAGTTCCGCTCCTCTGGTAATGATCAAATGGGTCTCCACGGATTCCTGCTTTTGTAATTGCCGCAGCAATTCCACTGCTATCGGCGCACCGGACGCACCGCTCATGCCGATCAACAAACGTTTTTTCATATTCATCATCCCTCAAAATCCGGCAGCCAATGCTTCGGATCCACCTCCATAAATTTTGCCCGTTCAAAACGAGCTTTCTGGTCAAATGGAACGGTACAGTCGAAGATTACCTTGCAGGCAACGCCTGTTCCTCTGATATGGCTGGAATATTTAGGGTTATTGGATGGATCAAGAGGGTGACACTGCACGCCAGGAATCGGGATCATGTCGATATCTGCCTGGAAGCGGGTAGTCATTGCCCACATGACATCCTTTATATCAAAGCAGTCCACATCCTCATCTACGAGAAATACGTGCTTCAGCTCAGCAAACGCACTGAATGCCAGAAGCGCCGCCTGTCTCTGCCGTCCCTCATCGGAAGGTACGGATTTCTTAAACTGCATGACCGCAATATATTTTCCTCCGCCGCTGGATGCACAGTATACGTTCTGAAGCTTGCCCGGCATGGCCTTTTCCACCATAGAGAGGATACTTGCCTCTGTAGGAATGCCAGCCATGGATACATGCTCCTCGCTTGGCCCGATACAGGTCTGCATGATGGGGTTTCTGCGTGTTGTCACCGCTTTTACCTTGATGATCGGAAGCTCCGGATTTGCCGGGCCGCAGTATCCCGGAAATTCCGGCATAGCTTTTCCTGTATCGGTATTCTGGTCTTCCCGCACACGGACATTTGGAAGTATCTCGCCTTCAATAACGTACTCCGCATTCGCGATTGCCTTTTCCTTGATAGTCAGGCACTGTACCATTTCTACCGGGGCCTTGCGGATAGCTCCGGCAGCCTGCAGCTCATCGTAGCCAAGAGGCGTTGTGGGCGGTTCAAAACAAGATGCAATCTCAATGGCCGGATCCACGCCAATGCTGATGGAGATCGGCAGGGGCTTTCCTGCTGCTTCCGCAAGCTCGCGGAAATAGCCAATATGCCTTGCTCCGGGCTGCAGGAAAATGGAAATTTCATCCTTAGACTGCAGGCACATTCTGTGGATCGTTACATCGGAGTCCCCTGTTTCGGGATTTGACGCATAGCACATTCCCAGAGTGATATACGGGCCTGCGTCCTCCAGAGTATTGGTAGGTGCAGGAACAAGCTTGCGCACATCAAAGCCTTCCTCTGTCGCATAATGGACGATCTCCTGGCATTTTGCCTGTTCATTGGGGATCACCACAGGTTTAACCGGATTTGTAACACTGTCCTTTAACAAAAATCCCAGCTTCTTCGGATCACAGTCCAGAAGATACCCTACTCTTTTCCTGCTCGCCAGAAGACCCGTGACAACTCTTGCGCCTTCGTGACCTTTGATATTATTGAAGATCATCGCCGGGCCTTCTTTGGTGGGACGCTCAACGGTCCCACCTGCGCCTACATGGCGGTACACTCCCGACAATTCTCCTTTCGGATCTACTTCTACATCTGTCTGCACCAACTGTCCCGGAATACTTTCCAGCAATTCCAGTGCAGAACGCAAATCATATACTTTTGACATGCTAATACCTCCCGTATTTGTAACCAGTCATCTGCCTTTGTAAGATCCGGCGATTCGCCGCTCCTTCCCGGCTCTTATTGCAAAAGATCCAAAAGATTGCCAAATCCCGTCAGATCATAGTCCTCCAGGCCACATTCCTTCGCATCTCCAAACAACGCCAGTGCCGTCATTCCAGCCGCTTTTGCCGCCTCAATTCCAGCCCTTGCATCCTCCACCACAGCGCAATCTTCCGGCTTTTCCCCAAGCTTCTCAGCAGCCACCAGAAAGACCTCCGGAGACGGTTTTGAATGGGTAATATCTGTTCCGTCAGCAACCGCGTCGAAAAAGCCATCCAATCCGATCCGTTCCAGTATGAATTTTGTATTTTTACTGGATGAACCGATCGCCAACCTATATCCCCGTTTTCTCAGCTCCTGCAAAGTGTCCCGCACCTCTTCGCTTAGATCTGCAGGACTCATATTCTTCAGCAGGTCTCTGTAGAGATCGTTCTTCTTCTCTGCAAAAAGTTTTTTCTCCTCCTGCGTGTATTCTTTCTTTGCTTTTTCCAGAATGATCTCCAGACTTGCCATACGGCTGACACCCCGGAGCCGGTTGTTGATCTTCTCATCAAAATAAATATCCAGACTGTCCGCCAATGTCTTCCATGCCTGATAATGGAACCGGTCTGTAAAACAGATCACTCCGTCCAGGTCAAAAATCACTGCTTTTTTCTGCAATCTCATAACTTGCTCCTCCTAAAATCTTGTATCTATCAGACCGCAGAACGGGTCCACCGGGCTGACGCCCGTAAAACCGCTCTGTCCCATAAGCTTTTCCAGTACCACTTCAATCACTGTCTCCGTTGCCGTATATGCATTGATATAGGTCTTCACCCGCGGTACATCCTGAAGATTATATGGATTAGAGAAAGAAACAAAAACACTTGGCTCCTCATTCACATATCTTGGCATATCCAGCGCATGTTTCATACACCATTGGATACGCACGGTCGTCTGGTTGCTGGCTTGTTCATAATTGGCGAGATACAGCGTCAGTCTCTTTCCAGAAAGCCCCGCGGTTCCGTGAAGGTCATCTTCAAACGGCTGATATAGTTCCACATCAAAGCCTCTGTCTTCCAGGTATTTCTTTGCAACGGCTGTCATACTTCCCCCGGGAATCTCGTCCTTTCCCAATGTGATCAGACGGATACTGTCATACTTTTCCTTTGAGACAGGCAGCACCTCCGGCTGGAGCTGTTTTACCAGCGTCACCGATTTTTCCGCGCACTCCCTGTGCCATGCGGCAGCATGGATCACATCCGGCTGGATGGGCGCTTCCCCTATCCTGCAAGCCTTCACTTTCAGCGCCAGAACTCTGGTCACCGCCTCATCCAAACGCTCCTGTGTCAAAAGGCCGTCCCGCAGCCCGTCCATCAAATACCTGTAATCCTCATGAAAATCCGTGTTAAAAACAAGCATGTCACAGCCTGCCATAATGGAAAGCGGAATTGCTTTTCTTCTCTCCATTGCCATGCAGTATCCGCCCATGATCGTGGCATCTGTGGTAATAAGCCCGTTAAATCCAAACTTTTTACGAAGCACTCCGGTCAGCAGTTCTTTGCTCATAGATGCCGGAAGGCATTCTTCCAGTGTAAGCTGCGGATTGATCTCCTGCGCCACATAAGGCTGCACAATATGTCCCACCATGATGCTCAAAAGATCATGGTCGATCATATTTTGATAAATTTCCCCGTAAGACTCATACCATTCCTTTGCCGGAAGGCTGTTATAAGTGGGATGAAGGTGCTGGTCCCTGTAATCCACGCCATCACCCGGATAATGCTTTGCGCAGGCAGCAACCCCATGCTCCTGCACAGTCTTCACAAAAATCTGCGTATTCCTTTTTACCCGCTCCTTGTCGCTGCCGTATGTCCTGACATTGGTAATAGGATTCAGGTAATTCAGATCCAGGTCGCTGACAGGAGAAAACGTCCAGTTGACCCCAACACTCTGCCCTTCTGCAGCACATACTCTGGCAAACTTCTCTACCATTTCGTCATCCTCTGCAGCAGCCACAAGCATTGGCCATCCGAACAGCGTGCCGTCACTGATGGCTCCCGCGCCGCCCTCTTCCAGATTGGCGGCTTTTAAAAGCGGCACCCGAGCGACTTCATCCAACGGACGGTACCATGCGCGGATATCCCCGGAAGGAGCCGGGCGGAATAAAATTCCGCCGACTCTGCTTTCTTTTACAAGTTCTTTTAACTCTTCTGGTGAATAATCACCGCCCATAACACAGAATAGCTGTCCCACCTTCTGCTCGGTTGTCAGACTGTCCCTTGTATCCCTCACCCACCGGATCTGCTCCTCATTGAGATAAAAAGGCTGTTTTTTTAAATCAATCACTGTTTTTTCCTCCTGCGGTCAGTTCCTGCAGATTTTTTCGATCCACTCTATTACTTCGCCCGGATAATCCGCTTCACAATGCGGCTGATCCCAAACCATCTGATAATCTACCTTTTTTCCTGCAGCGGCAATCTTCAATGCCAGCGTCATGCTTACGGATAAGGAAGTATCCGCATCACTGGCGCCTACCCGGATACGGTAAAACTCCGGTGCATCACTCTTCTCTTCTGTTGCAATATAATTTAACGGATTGATCAGATAGACCTTTCTCGCTAGCTCCTCATCGCCTCTTACGGCTTCATAGGAAGCATGATATCTCTCATATTCCTCCGGGAACCGTTCCTTCAGCGCCTCGATCGCATCTGTGATCCGGCTGTTAAAATGCAGTGCCGGAATAGTCTTTGTACCGAATACTTTATTCTCACCGCTGTCCCCTTTCAGAATGTCAAAGGAGGTACATGGTTTCATTCTTCTGCGGTGGTTCAGCACATAAGTATCCAGGTCTGAAATCTCAGCCTTTTTGCCGTCCCAGGACAGCCAGGATGCTTTATCTTTTCCCGGAACCTCCATCATCGGCGGTACAAACGGATGATAAGGCGCTCCTTTTGGCGGTCTGGAAACCATATCTCCCAGTGTCGGCGGCTCCATCGGCTTCTGATCCATCTTCTGAAGTGCAACTCCCGGACCGGCATGTCCCCGCATCAGCTCCGCATCGTCCGGACCATCAGGTCCCGGCCCCGGTGCAGGAGCAGGTACTTCATATGTGTAATTCCCTTTCAGATAATCCTCCACCGAATAGGTTTCCGGCAGCTCACCATTTCCTAGTTTTGTCAGAAAAATGGTCGCGGACTCATTCAGTTTTTTCATAAGATATTCATATCCGCTTCCGCTCCTTCCGTCCTCACCGATGTTTAAATCGCTTCCGTCTTCAGGATTTTTCAGCTTCAGGCTGTTGAAATATGCAATGTAATCCTTTTTTAACAGCTCTGACAGAGCCTCCTCAAATGGTGTCATGACACCTGCCGGCCCGGCCGGAGAGGCCTCATTTTCATGATCCGCGCAAAACATCCACTCATAGGCGAGGTCCGCATGCTCCAGATCCACGATAGGGCAGTAGATCTGGGACGCATAAACCGCATCGCTCTCGTCCATGAAAGCGCCGTTTTCTTCCAGATATGAGTCAAAATTCTTATTATTTCCTGTCACTGCCAGCAGGGTTGACATAGCGCCGCCCGCAGACCAGCCAACGGAAATCAGACGGCTAAAATCCCCCGGCAGATACTTTGCATTGTGCCGGAGAAAACGGATGCCGGTCTTTAGATCCACCAGATTAATGGGCGATCTGCCGCAGAACTCTCCTTTTTCATTTTTGGACTCGTGTCCGCGGTTTCCGCAGGATACATAAACATAGCCTTTTTCCAGGTACGGATGCGCATAACAGCGCGGTCCATCCAGCCATACGTGAGGCATCTGCATATATCCGGCAGAATTATTTTCAAAAATGACCGGAACAGTCTTTGCCGTATAGCCGTTCTTTTCACCATTCGGATCAATCTCTCCGTTTTCTTTCATATACGGCGCCGGCACAAAGATACTCAAACGCTGGAATTTGGGCGTTGTTGCCTTATCCGTATAGAGAATGTCCTCCAGGCACCAACACTGGTATTTTTCGTCGAAAAACCATGCGTCCCTGCAGTCACACAGTTCCAATGTCTTATTTGTGATCACAATATTTTCCATTTTTTTCTCCCTGAAATACTATGAAACCCCTGTCATACAGATTTGTCAGTTCATAAATATCTTTTTACAAAATCCCAGACCAGATTCAGGTTTTCCTCTGTTCCATACTGTTTATCCTCATGATCCGCTGTGGGAAGTGTGGTAAATTCCACTCTGTCTTCTCCCACCTTCTCACGGATCGCCTCTACCAGAATAACGGACTGGCGGTAAGGAACCAACTTATCTACACATCCGTGCTGAACCAGCATGGGCGCCATTTTATCACTGATATATGTGATAGGATTTGCCTGTGCAAGATAGGATGGGTCCAGAGACTGAAGCGGTCCGCCCATATAGCTGCTTTCCGCAGAGGAGGGCTGGTCGTGGTCCACAAAGCTGATCCCGTTTTCTCTTGCCATATCATCCATAACGGCAAAATCGATGGGTCCGAACTGGTCAACTGCTACATTTACATAACAATCCCGTGCAAATGTTTTTCCTTCCTCCCCCGGAAACTCTCCGTTTGGGATATTCATGCCAAGCATCGCGCTTAAATTTCCTCCCGCAGAACCGCCGATCGCTCCAATATGGGCAGGATCCAACTGATATTCCGGTCCATGTTCCTTGATAAACCGAATGGCCTCCCGGCAATCCAGCACTGCCGCCGGGAATTTCGCTTCGCCGCTGAGACGGTATTCAATAGAACCAATGGCTATTCCTTTTTTCAGGAGCTTCAGATAGGTATCCATGTGGTCATCCCGCTTGTCCCCCAGTCCGAATCCGCCCCCATGGATATGAAACAGCACCGGGAACGGGCCTTCTCCTTCTTCGGGCAGATAGATATCCAGCGTCTGGTTCGGCGACTCCGAAGCATAAGGAATATCCAGATACTTTCTTTTTACCCAACTGATGTCCGCCATAGGAGGCTTAAAGTCAACCGGAGGCCCTCCTGCCCCTGGTCCGCCCTTGCCTTCGGAACCTTCCGGAGCAGGACCGCCGAACTGTAAAGAGCCTTTTAATTCGCTATAATCATCAATTACCTTTTTTTCCATATCAAACACCTCGTTCTAAAATTCCTGTCATCTCATTTTCGGTTTCTTGGTTTCACCCAGCGCTGCACGGATCTCCGGCAGATACTTCTCAACATCCATCAGAAGAACACCAATCAGGAGAACCACGCTGATAATAACACCGAGCCATCCATAGTCAAAGCGGATCGCAGAAACAACCTTATCTGACTGGGTCATAGCGGTGGGGTCATAGGCAACTGCAGCCAGGATCCATGCGGTGCAGGCGGAACCGAAACCGATACCGATCTTGGAACCGATAGACTGTGAGGAAGCCATCAGACCCTCAGAACGTACTCCATATTTCCACTCGCCATAATCAGCCGCATCGGCACAGAACGCATAAAGTCCTGCAAACATCGGTCCGATACCGACAGAACGAAGAATGGTTCCTGCCAGAAGCATTGTTGTATTGGATCCTGCCAGACCAATGATTCCGAAGCCAAGGATCATCAGGATCGCGCCGCCTGCCATAAACATTCTCTTGGAAAACTTGTTTGAAAAATATGGCATAAAGAACAGGATCACAATACCAGGCGCCTGGCCAAAGCTCATTAATACGGTCATAAACATCGGGTTTCCTAAAACAACGTTGCAGTAGTAGATCTGTGCGGCAATCGCATTTGCGTTCGCAAACAGAGTCAACGCTCCAAGGATCAATGCGATCCAGAAGTATTTGTTCTTTAAAACAGCCGGAAGCTGCTCTTTCATAGGAATGGAGCTCTGCGGCTTTCCTTTCCCATCATCCATACCAACGGTTTCTTCAATAGTAAGTCCTGGGATCAGGATCAAAACACCTGCTATAACTCCGAGGATTACGCCAGTCACTGTCCAGCCAAATTTAATCTGCAGACCGGTGATCATAGATCCAACTACCAGACCTGCCAGGTTGTTGCAGATAGAAGATACGGTAGAGGTTGTGTTACGGTCCTTAAAGTCACGGGTCATACGTGCCAGCAAAGCAGTATGGGCAATACCAAAAATAGTGTAGACAATACAGTTCAGGAAAATGTATGTAACGTAAGCATACACAAGCTTCATTGCCTCGCTCCAGCCCTGGGGTACGCTCAGGATCAAAATAATACCGATGCACATCAGGGGCGCACAGATGATCAGCCAGGGACGCGCTTTACCCAGCTTTGTGTTTGTTTTATCCACGATTCCGCCCATGGCAAAGTCTGTAACTCCATCCAGTAATCGGCAGATAACGAACATTGTGCCGATCGCTGCCGCCGCAATGCCTGCAGTATCCGTGTAATAGCTCAGCAGGAAGGATGCCAGCAGTGTGCTCATGACATTTCCGCCGCCTGCGCCGCAGCCGTAGCAAATCTTTTTCCACATGGGAATTCTCTGGTTCTCTTTTTGGTTCATTTTTGTAACCTCCCTTTTGTATTTTGTGTGCTTCGTCCGCACATTCTGCACATTGTTATTCTGCGGTCTTCAGAAATTCAAAGATTGCCGCCAGATTTTCTTCCGTATAAAATGCCGCATCCTCGTGACCTGCGCCTTCCAGGATTCCAAAATTCACATTCTCTGCTCCGAGAACCTCCCCTAATCTTTCCGCAAAATTCTCTGACTGCGTATAGGGTACACTGGCATCCGCATTGCCAACCTGGATCCAGGCTTTCAGGGTAAAGTCCTCCGGCAGTTTATCTTTATAGGTTTCCCAGTATGTCTGATAGGTTGTCTCTTCATCCTCACCGATGGCCTGTCCAAGAAACTTGCTTTCAAAGGAGCTGTCCTCCGAATAGGTGGTGTCCTCTGTTCCGAGGGCTGCATATTCGTCATCCATTGTATAAAATTCTACCGGACCATAGAAATCTACCAGTGCCTTTACCGCTGACGATTCCTCCCTGTTCTCTTCCACATCTCCGTTCAGCTCTTCCGCATCAGGTGTCAATGCAGTCATCAGAGCCAGATATGCTCCCGCCGATTCTCCCCAGATGGTGATATTATCCGTATCAAATCCGTATTCCTCTGCATTGGCACGAACAAAACGCACGGCAGCCTTTACATCTGACAGCGCAGCCGGAAATACTGCCTCTGCGGATTTCCGGTAATCTACGCTGACTACCGCGTATCCGTTTTCAACACCCGTCTCGATCACCGGCTGAATGAGTTCCATTCTCTGATCCCCAAACATGAAGCCTCCGCCATGTACCAGCACGATTACAGGATGTGCACCATCGCCCTCAGGCAGATAAATGTCGCAGATCTGTGATTCCGAATTTGACGCGTATGCTGCTGTGGCATCCGCATTGCTTTCAGCAGCCGCCCCATTCATTTTCATCATTCCGTCTCTGGCCGGAAGACCTCCCTCAGGCAGACTGCCGTCCGGTAAGCCGCCGCCCGGTAAGCTACCGCCCGGTAAGTCACCGTCTGGCTTCCCGTCGTCTCCTTGTCCGTTTTCCGGTGCAGAGCTGTCTTCGTTATAGTTCACGGGAGTACAGGTATCGCCATCTAAAGTCCACTTACAGGACTTGTCGCTCTCGAAAAACGCAGCCTGCGGCGGGTCGTTTTCAAACGGTCCGGTGGTGATCACTCCGTCTTCACAGGTATAGGTGCCTTCATATACCTGCTGCCCCATAAACGCGTTATCCTCTGTGAGAGTGTACGTATCATCCTCCCGCAGCTCCAGCGTCCATGGTACTGTAAACTGTCCGCCCATGGCAGATTCCTCAAATGTATAAGTTCCTGCCACACTCTCATCGGCAAAAACAGTACATTCGGTGCCAAAAAGCAATCCCGCTGCCAATGTACAGATCAATGCCCTTTTCATTATCATCCTTCCTTTCCTGATACTTTTTATCTGTAGCTTCACTTTAGCATTCTCAATATGAAATAGTAAGTCCGGTCGGCACTTCTGTTATTCCATATTTTTGTTGACTTTGGACAGGATTCCTTCTATAATTTTATTATTCGTAACGGCTCTGGACTGCCAAAGCCGTTCCTATTCACAGTTACTTCCACTGGGTAATTTGGTTTGATACGCAGAAATGTTCTGTTACATAAAAAAAGAAATGCGATAAGATATTGTAAAAAGGAGGAGCGTGATGGATTTTAACCGCCTGCAGGAATTTGTCATGATCGTAGATAATAAGAGCATCGCTAAAGCGGCAAAAGAGCTGCATATTTCTCCGGCAACCTTAAGCGCCCGTTTCCGTACTTTTGAACAAGCCCTGGGGATCACTCTGTTTGAACCTGGCGGTTCGAAGATGAGCTTAACAAGAGCCGGCTCTCTTTTTTATAAGGATGCGGTCAAGATCGTTCGGGAATACCAGATTTAAAAAAAGGAACTGGCTTCCGCCAACGACAAAGCTTTTTCCAGTTTACGCATTGCCATTTCCGGCTCCGGACTGCCGTTCTTTCTCGGACCCTTTCTGGATATCATCAATGCCAGATATCCCCAGAGCCAGTTGGATCTCATAGATGATACGTTCTATTCAATTACGGAGGGCCTGTTATCCGGACATGTGGATTTTTATTTTGCCTCTGTTTTGAATCAGTTTAAGCCTGCAGGAATTTCCAGGTTCCTCGTCTCCCACACACAGCCCCATGTGCTTTTGCCTTCCGCCCACAGACTTGCTTCCGGTATTTCCGTATCCATGAAGGATCTGGATAATGAACGTTTTATTTTATATCCCAGGACAAAGGAACACTGCATCCGTGATTTTCAGCTTGCAAACCTTCAGGCTGCTGAGATCCGTTATTCGCAATATGAGCATAACACATCGACCCCGTTTTATGAATTGCTTGTACCTATCCAAAAAGGGATCATCCTGTCACCTACTCCCTTTTTGAATGTCCCTCCCAATTCTGTGGCGCTCCCGGTAAGCGACATAAAATATGAGGCACCCTCTTGTCTGTTCTATTATCCCGGTAATGCCAAACCAGAAATTAAGCTGTTTGTATCCGCCTTCACCAACTTTATCAAAGAGGAGACCCGCCATGAACACACAAAAACTTTATGAATTTCTGATCCTGGCCAAAACGCTCAGCTACAGCAAGGCAGCAGCAGCCCTTTACATTTCCCAGTCCGCCCTTTCCAAGCATATCAAGGAAATGGAATCGGAATTGAACACAAAGCTGTTTTTCCGGACAACTCATGGCGTTACTTTGACCGATGCGGGATTTCTGCTTTCCAAGAAGGCCGCAGGACTGATCGACAAATGCAACGAGGCCGCCAACCTGGTCCATCTCACAGATATCCCTCTTACGGGCAGGATTCATATAGCCTGCGTACTGGAACTGTCCTACGCGGCTCATATCCGTATTTTTATCAGCCGGTTTATGGAGAAATACCCGGATATCCATATCGATGTAGCCGTTTTGTCAGAAGGCACATCTGAAGACATGATGAATAACCTGGAATACGATTTTCTTTTTACTCCATGCGAGTTTCTCCACCTGCCCCAGGGAATCCAGGCACATTTGATCCAGAGCCATGGAGTTTATGCGGCTTTATACCCCGGTCATCCTCTGCTCTCCAAATCCACACTCCAACTGCGGGAGCTGGAAGGCGAAACCATCGTTGTCCCCTTTTCCCATCAGCTTTTCGGCCCATATGCCCAAAACTGGCTGCTTGTGCAAAAATACACGCACAACCAGGTAAACTGTATAAAAGCCCCCAATCTCCCAACTGCATTATATGAAGTGCAGCTTGGCCGCGGCATTGCCCTGGTACCCAGATATATCAAAAGCTTTGTGTCAAATAATATCTTTTTTACCGGCATCTCCACGGATGCCTGCCATTTTAATGAGTATCTCTATTATAAAGAATCCAAAGAAAACAAGGCCGTACAATTATTTTTTGAAGAATTCCGCAAGTCCTTTCTTCAATCCCTTTGATCGCCCCGCAGATACCGCGCAAAACACCACCGCCACCGCTGTGCTCACCCCTGTAGCCAGGATCGCCGGGCCTACGATCACTGCGGGCTGGGGGCTGCCGTACTGGGCGCGGTAGCTGGTATCAAGATAGGACTAAAAATTTTTTTCCGTCGTATTACAGCATATAGAATCATAACAGCAATCCATATATAAGGCGCTACATCTGGAACTGCAAATGTTAATATTCCGCACACTATTCCTAAAATCATACTCGTTTTATGAACACATTTTCTTTATGGACTGAAAAATAAGTTCCTTTTTAACATCATATTGCAAGTCACAGAATTTTAGGTTGATGAATAATAATATGTACTTTCTTTCCTTTTATTTTTTCCTCATAGTTTTTCTTGAAAACCATAGGATTTTCTATAATCTTTTCCTTGTCATATAAAAAGAAATAAATATTTTCTGCACCGTAATGTACCATATCTGCTTCTATTTCTTCAGTTAATTTCTTTAGTTTCATATTTTTTCTGGTGCATTTTATTTCAATCACGTGTTCAGAATCCAGAAAAATATCTGTTCTAACCGTGCCATATCCCGTATCCTCATTAACCTCGGCCCTTGCCATAGGATAAAACAGTTTTATACAAGCATACAACAGATGCTGCACATCATATTCATTTTTTATTTTCAAAGCATCCAGTTGTTCCTGCTGAATTCCTCCACTCTTATGTGGTTTACGCTCTGTTAAATTTTCCAGAAACAGATAAAAATTGTTTAGAATTTCAAGAAGCTGTCCGTCTTTTCCATCATCGCGCAATATATCTTCAATATATGAAATTACTCTATACTTCGCGGTCTCCATATTTTCTTTAGTCTCTTTATCAGAATATACATTTTGAGGATAATACGCAATTCTTTCCAATCCAAGAAGTTCCTGCGGCCCTATCCCAAGCCCTTTCATGTATTCCCGCAAAGACGCTACCGCACTTTGAAACATCTGACGATCCCTGGCATTCCGAATACACTCTACAGCCTCTCCCATACTTCTTATATTATTAAGCATACTATTTACTGCCACCTCCCCACCGCAGATAAAATAAAAACAGCGGATCTAAAATATATAAAACGCCTTCCTTCCAGTCAAGAACCTTAAAAATATCTTCTCTTCCGTGTAACAGTTCCTGCAATTTGGTCAGACTTTCTTTGATCGCCTGCGGGGTTGGTTTTTTACAATCATCTGAAATCATACCGTATATTCGGTTTTTCACATCCTCAAACTCCAATTTCATAATTGGCGGATTTTCCGCAATCGATTTTACAATCAATTCATAAAGATCACAGGGATATCCACCTTTTACCTGAAAGGTATTTCTGCTTTTCCCCCGTGTATTTGGTCCTTTCTTCATCAACGATACAACATCCCCATATTCAAAATTTGCTGTTGTATAACGATATGCCGTCTCCAAAATCTCCTTACCGATCCGTAACTGCTGTTTGCCCGACATTTCCAGTATTGTACAAATATTGAGGCAAATATACTGCATTAACTGCGGCGATGACAAACTTTCTACTGCAATCTGTTCTGCAATCGCATCTTCAATTTCAATGTCCAATTTGGAGAATCCCAGCTTTGCAATTTCCTTTAAGTCTGCCACGTCCCATGGTTCCATGTTAATAAGGCTTAACCTACCGGACAAATCTGCATTCTGACGTATGGCTTCATCTGCCCGGTGTGGAAGCGATACAACAATCGCCTTAAATCCTCTGCGTATTGCATCCTTTAACTGCTGCGCAACCTGCATCCGTTTCCCTTCCGGGGCATAGTGAAAATCATCTATCACTAACACAAGATTTTCCTTTTTATAATATTCAATAATTTTATCTTTCGTCAAAGAAAACGTTTCTTTCTTCGTATACCTATCACTGGTTTCTGCGATTCTCTTTTCTGATGCAAACTGACCCTCATAAGCAAGTCCAGCCTTTGCTGCAACCAACTTCCAAAAGTCCGTATCTTCCTCAAAATCAGCCCCTGAAATTTCCACTATATTTTCAAAACCAATTACCTTCTCGCAAAGGATTGTTTTCCCCATTTTAGAAGGTCCAACTAACGAAGTTAAAAACCCCGAAACTTTAATTGCCTGCATCAAGCGAAATTCATATGATAAATCAGAGACTGCTGATTTCCGCGATATATAAGTATATTCCGGGAATGCTCCCGGGCGAAATACATCTTCTGCACGCAGCTTCATATGCTCTTCCTCCTATCTCATTTTATACATTGTAACACATTTTAAATAAAATTAAACCGTTTTTATTCATTTTAATTAGATTTATTACTTTTTAACAATGATAAAAACGGCGAGACTCACGCCCACCGTTTTTTTCCATTCATCACCTTACAAAACACCACCGCCACCACAGTGCTCACCCCCGTAGCCAGGATCGCCGGGCCTACGATCGCCGCGGGCTGGGGGCTGCCGTACTGGGCGCGGTAGGCGATCATATTCACAGGGATCAACTGCAGGGACGATACATTGATGATCAGAAAGGTACACATTGCCCGGCTCGCCGTCTTGCCGTCCCCTGCCTCCCGGTTGATGCGATCCAACTCCTGAAACGCTGTCAGGCCCGATGATGTGCTCGCCCAGGAAAGGCCCAGGAAATTGGACAAAAAATTGAGGGAGATATAGTGCTTTGCCTTTGTCTCTCCCTCAAGCTCCGGGAAGAGGAACTTCAGCACAGGCTGAAATCCCCGCGCCAGTTTCTCCACCAGTCCCGCTCTCTCTGCAATTTTCATCACTCCGGTCCACAGCGCTGTGATCCCTACCATGGAAAAACAAAGAGTCACCGCTTCCCTGGCGGAGTTCACCACTCCTTCTGTCACACCGTCTAAATTCCCTGTCAGAGTGCCGTAGAGCACCCCCAATAAGATCATTCCTCCCCACAGATAA
This sequence comes from Ruminococcus sp. 5_1_39BFAA, assembly GCF_964240875.1. Lineage (NCBI taxonomy): Bacteria > Bacillati > Bacillota > Clostridia > Eubacteriales > Oscillospiraceae > Ruminococcus > Ruminococcus sp. 5_1_39BFAA. The sequence goes on from NZ_CAXSVO010000006.1 coordinate 121,428, forward strand.
TTCATCATACCGGATCCCTCCGCACAAACACTCTTTTTACAGATTATGCGCATTCTTCCGCACTATTCCTGCCATAGCACCTCGCACGGGAGTGTCCCCGGCATTCTTCCCTTCCTGTAAGGCAGACTTTTCCTGTTCCACTCATTCCGAATCTACGTTTCTTACATACTCCCTTGGACTCATTCCTGTAATCCTTTTAAAAACTTTGGAAAAATATAGGGAATCCTCATACCCCAGAAATTCTGCCACATCCTTGATCTTCATATGATTTTCCCTTAAAAGCCGCTTTCCCTCCTCCATACGTTTCTGCACAATATAATAAGTCGGCGAAACACCGTAATGCGCTTTAAAAATACTGCTCAGATAGGAAGGCGCAAATCCGAAACACCGTGCAAGCATCTGATTCGTGATATTAACCCGGAAATTTGCATCAAGATACTCCTTCATTTTTTTAACAAGAACCGATTTTTCATTCGCTTCCACAGACGCCGTTCCAAAAGCGCTCTGGAACAAAGTGTGAAATTCCTGCTTCAGTTCATCTATGGTGTAATAATTCTCAAGTATAAACTGTACCTCATTCTCCAGCTCAAAATATTCTATATGTCCGGGCAGCCTTGCGCACATCCTGGAAATATAATATTTAATATCGTGCATAGCCTCTCTGTAGGGTATGGGACGTTCCGTGAGCAGCTCCAGCACCTTAACAAAGCCCTCATATACTCCTTGCGGCCCATTTTTTCCGTACAGCAGGATCAGGTTGTCTATCTCTGCCTTATGCCGCGAACCTTCTGTTTCCGTCTCCTCCGCACAGTGCATAAAAAGTGCATCCTTCAGGAAGATCATATGATTCCGGGTGTATTTCTGCATTAAGCGGTACATGGGAAAAACATTTGACAATTCCACTGCATCCCTGTGGTATACCGTGGTCAGGAAAAACGGTCTGCATTCCAACTGCTCCAGTACCCGCTGAAGCCGGAAGCTCTCCAATTCGCTGTCCTTGCGGATAAAGATCAGTTTTTCGTTCATATTCTTTCCGTCTACTATCCAGAACTTTTCGTGAGGCAAGATCTCCGCCAGCTTTTCCTCTAACCTCAGGCCGCGGTAGATTGCCTCGTAATTCCACTCATTTTCACCCCAGTATCCATAGTTGCTTCCAAATGTAAGCAGCACCATACAATACTGCTGCTGAATATCGGCTCCCCCCGCAGGCAGGGCCGGCACGTTGACACCGGTCATGGCTTTTTCCAGCTTCAGCGCCTTTTCCTCAAACTGCTGTTTGCGGTAATACTCTTCTATTTTGTCAAGCAGCAGCTTCAGCTCCCGATCCTTTAACGGCTTTAGAAGATAATCCAGCGCCTTATTGGAAATCGCACTTTTCATATATTCATAATCCGTATGCCCACTGATGACAACCGGGACCAGCCTCATTTTTCTAGTTGTCACATATTCTAGCAATCCACATCCGCTGACGATCGGCAGATCCATATCCAGAAAAAGCACATCCACCTCTTTACCATTCTTTTCCAGATATTGTATTGCCGTTTCGCCGTTTTCAGCGGCAAAAATAACCTGAAAGCACTCATTCAACTGCTCTATTTTTTTGCATATGCTCCTCTGAATGGGCGGCTCATCCTCCACCACCATCACCCGTATTTTCATATTTCCCTCCTACGGTTATACATGTACCATTTTCATTGCTTTTCATGTCAAAAATCATGTCCTCTCCATAGGCAATATACAGTCTGGCATATACATTCCGGATCGACAATCCTCCGATCTTTAACTCCTGCACCAATTCATTCATATCCCGCAGACGCATCTGCTCCAATTCCCTTTTCAACTGTTCCAGCTTTTCCTCCTGGAGCCCGCCTCCGTTGTCCCTGATCTCTATCTCCCAGCACTTCTCCGACACAAAGATCTGAACAAATATTTCCCATGGGAAGGCTTTCGTGTTAAAGGCATGGGCAAAACAATTCTCTAACAATGGCTGTACAATAAACTTTGGCAGAAGACATTCCTGCCTTTCTCCCACATATACCATCGTATACCGGAATTTATCCTCATAGCGCACCTTCATCAATTCCAGATAATTTTCCGCATGCCGTATCTCATCCTTCAGCTCTCCGTAGCTTGCCGTATAATTTGTGGTATAACGGATCATATCCGACAGTTTCTCGCAGATTTCCGGTATCTTCTCCTCCTCATCCGTTCCCGCCATTCCGGAGATAATGGTCAGAATATTATGGATAAAATGGGGATTCATCTGCGACTGCATGGCAAACATCTGGCTTTGTATCTCATTCACCTTGCTTATCATGACTTTTTCCATAGATAGCTTCAGGTTCTTTACCAGACCATCAAAAGCCAGATTCAATTGTCTCAGCTCATCTACGTCCTGTGTTGCCACTATGGGAATTTCCTGGAAATTCTCGTCAACCTGAAGCCCCTCCAGCATATCACACATCTGGGCAATGGGCTGTGTTGTCCTCTTAATGATCTGAATCTGCCCAATGAGGATGATCAGAATAACAGCTCCCAGTATCAGAAGTGTCCACATAAAAGTATATACCATACTGACGATCAGACTGGTATTTTTAGAAACGATAAACACACAGATTCCATATTCCGGAAGCTCCTCCAGCTCACAGTACAGGCCTTTATGGACTGACCCCACAGGATAATCCAGCAGCCCTTTTACAGAGTCCGCATTCCGCTCACTTTGAAAGGAATACAAGAGTTCTCTCTTATCCTGCGACAAAATAAAGCACTCCGTATCCTTTCCCAAAAGCTTTTCATAATGTGAAAAACTATCAAAATCTATCTGCACCATCACATACCCCAGACATTCGGATGGAATCAACTGATAATTTTTTATTTCCCGCAAAACGGAAACCGTAGGCACTTCCGCTTTCACAAAAGGATCCGCACGGTCTGCCCGGAACAGTCTGGCCTTTCCGCTTTGCTGAAAATACGCCGCCGTATCCTCAAACACAGACTGATCCGGGCAATCCTTCTTTAAAAATCCATAATCCACCAGATTTCCTACATATGCCAGATTCTGCTTTTTATCAAACAGACTGATACGCCTGTAAAAGTTTTGTTTCAGCATATAAGGAATCATATTCTCGGTCAGTTCATAATTAACCGATGAATTATCAACAAAATAATTATTATTTCCCTCATATGACCGCAGGCCGTCAAAGACCTGAATAACCTGACGGCTGGCAGCCAACTGCAGTGCAACTCCGTCTGCCATCTGCAGCGTATTATCAAGCTGTGAAGTGATTCCGCGAAGCTGGACATCCACCTGTTCTTCAAATGCCTGCTCGTTGGTGCGAATAAGGTAGAGCAGAATCACAAATATCATCAAAACCGTTACAATAGTGACCATTATGATATTCTTCAGCATAATTTGTCTCTGAAACTGGTATTTCCGCAAAAAATCACCTCATCACATGCTTTACTTTGCCCAGCTTTGTGTTTCTGTACGCACAGTTTCTCCGGATTCAATGGCTCTTTCCATTTCAAAGGATAAATAGGTATCCTGAAGTGCTTCCTTTAACGGATAAAAATCTTTTCCCGTCATTACATATTCCTGCATTCCGCAGAGACAGGATGCCACGGCAATTTCATCGTCATTAAGCCTTGCCGGATAAAATGGATTTGCGTATACCTCTTCGTCCAGGAACATGATTCCTTTATGCGCCCACTCACTGTTGTTATTGATTCCAATATCCATACGCCTGAAATCCTGCTGAACCGGCATGTTTTCCCGATTCAGGAACCGCACAGTGGAGTCGTTGATCTCTCCGCGCACACCTCGGATATTCCATCTCCGCGTACGGATGGTGGAAAAATACTGCTCACCGCCAAAATCCAGAAAAGCAGTCTTTCCGTTTTCAAAGCTCATTGCTGCCCAGTCACGATCCATCTTTACAACTTTTCCTGAATAATCGAAGCCTTTCCTTCCGTTTGTCGCTGTCACATCAGAAATAAACTTCTGTCCCTGTATCGTACAGTTTTCATATCCAATGTTCAGGAACTTGCGGTACATACTTACCGCATGATACCCGTGAAGGGCAGAGAGCATTACCTCCGATACCTCCCCAAGGAATCCCTTTTTTATGACTTCCAGAGCACCAGCGTAATAAGGCTGAAGGAAATACTGTTCAACCACCTGGACCCTTCCGTTCAGGCGCTGTGCCTCCGCCCACAGCTCATTAAGCTCCGCACTGTCTTTTCCCGGAGGGGTTTCGCACAATACCGGAACCTGAAGCTCCATCAGGCGCACCAGATACTCTTTTACGATTGTCCTCGGAACGCAAAGCACTGCAAAATCCGGTTTCTTTGCCAGCGCTTCTTCCAGGTCACAGGTGGCAAACAGTCCTTCCTTTTCCGATACTTCCTCTGCACGTTCCGCTGTTCTGAGAACGCCTGCACAGATTTCAAACTGTTCCGGCAGCATCCTGGCAATCCTGTAATAAAAATCAGCCCGCCAGCCATATCCGATCACAATAAATTTTGCCTTCATCTTCTATTCCTCCTTTATCCCTTTACTGCACCGGAAGTCATACCTGCAATAATGTGCTTCTGCAGGATGATAAACAGGATCAGCATAGGCAGGACCGCCAGCATCAGCGCTGCAAATACATACTGCCAATCCCTGTTATATCTTCCGAAAAAGCTGTAAATTGCCATTGATACGGTTGCTTTTTTTGCGGAACCAAGATAAAACAACGGTATCATAAAATTATTCCATACATCAATGGATGTTATAACAATATTGGTAACCATAATGGGCTTCAGCACAGGCAGAAGGATCTTGCTGAACATCTGCCAGAAGTTACATCCGTCTATAGCTGCCGCCTCATCCAGCTCCCGGGGCACTCCTTTTACAAAGCTGCAGAAAGTCATGACGGTAAAAGGTATCCTTAAAGAAACAAAAATGCAGATAACAGCGAAAAACGTACCGTATATATTCAATGCTTTCAGCAGGAAAAAAATCGATGCAATCTGCAAAGTCAAAGTCAGACCGAAAATAAAGTAATAGTATATGCCTTTTGTCAGTCTGTCATTTCTCCTGGATATCACAATGCCCGCAACAGCTCCCAGCAGCACAGAGATCACCGTTACCGGAATCGTGATGATCGCGCTGTTGATATACCCCAATAAGATCTTCCCTGATTCCATAACGTGGGTATAATTGGAAACCAGCCATTCCGACGGCAGCGCCAGATTAAACATGGAGGCTTCCGACTGTGTTTTAAACGAACCAAATACCATCATCAAAAATGGTATCACATATATCAGAGCAAATGCAATCATAATTACAGAAAGTATGATCTGTCCTGTCATTTTTTTGTTCTTCATCACATCTCAACCTCCCTCTTCGTAAAATACCGGTTCATAGTAAAGGATATTATGACCACGATCACGGCCAGGATCACAGAACCTGCCGTAGATTCTCCCAAAAATCCAAGGCTGAAGGACTGGTAGGTGTATGTAGCCAGCACCTGCGTGTCAAAGCCCGGACCGCCGTTGGTAATGACATAAATTATGTCAAAGACCTTCAGACCGCCCGCTATGCTTAAGGTTACCACAACCGTCATGGACGGCACAATGAGAGGCAGCGTAATGTGGCGGAACTTGTCAAAGGCAGTGGCGCCATCCAGCGTTGCGCTCTCATAATAGTCCGCGGAAATAGCCTGCAGTCCTGATATAAATATAAACATATTGAATCCTGCCCACATCCAGGTTTCCACAAAAATGACGCTTCCCATTGCGGTACCGTAGCTTCCCAGCCAGTCTCTTGCCACACCGCCCAGACCGATCATTTGCAGAACATTGTTCAGAAGACCTCTGTTTGCAAGAATAGACTTAAACAGAACACCGACTACCGTAATACTGATAACGCAGGGAGCATAATAGATTGTCCGCAAAACGCCTCTTGCCGCTACTTTTTTTGTAAGTGCAAGAGCCAGCAGAAAACCGATCCCTGTTTTTAATATTGTGGTAGCAAATGCAAAAATAAACGTATTTGCAATGGACCGCAAAAAAACCGGATCCTGTAAAAGGGCAATATAATTTACCAGTCCGGCAAATTTCGGTTCAAACATCCTGTTCATATTCCAGTCTGTAAAAGAAAGGACCAGGCTTATGGCAATGGGGACCACGGAAAAAACGGTATACACGATCAGCGCGGGGGCCAGCGTCCATAAGGGGTAAAGGGATTTTTTCTGTTTTTCCATACTCTTCCTCCTGATAAAATGCAATTCACATAGATGACTTTGCGGTAAGAAAAACGAAGGGGATCAAAAGCATCCGCTTCTGATCCCCTTTACTTTCAGCATTTACTGCCAGCCTTCTGCTCCTTTTTCTTTCATGAACTTATCAACATCTTCCTGGAAACGATCCAGAACTGCTGCTCCGTCCATATTTCCCTTTGACGGTGCTTCCAGGAAATAAACCCAAAGTGTATTTCCAAACAACGGCTGAAGTGTATCAATATACTGGTTCATCTGGGCTACGACTCTTCCATCCTCCATATATTCATTGTAAATTCTGGTGATGTCCGGATTCATTGCCTCTGCATTTCCATCCACGCCTTCGATATTCGGGAATCCAGGTCTTGATTCAAAATAAAGGTTTCCGTATTCCGGTGTGCTCCATATTTCAAATGCTTCTTTGATCGCATCCAGATTTTCCGTATCCTTATTTACTGCAACTCCCATTGCTGTAGGAAGGTAAGCCAGTACGTCCTTGTCATCGTATCCAACAGGAGGATTGAAGATACTTAAATTTGCATCCGGATAGGATTCCTCTATGGAGGTCAGGATTTCTGTTGCACCATAGATCATTGCGATCTCTCCGCTTGCCAGTCTTCCCAGGATTTCATCATAGCTTACGGTCATGAAATCTTCGTTTACATATCCTCTGGTGAACAGCTCCAGATATTCGTCGATCACTGCTGCCATTTCCGGATAATCGTTAAATTTCGCCTGATTGGTAAGGATCTTGTCCGCAAAATCCTCACACGCTTCAACCGTTCCAAGCGCTCTGGACATACCGGAGGTCATCCAGATCTGGGGAACCCATGTATCAGAAGGCATGGCAATCGGCACAATGCCTGCTTCCTTCAGCTTGTCGCATACTTCATAAAACTCATCCAGCGTAGACGGCAGCTCCGTAATCCCGTTTGCCTCAAACACGTCCTTATTATAGATCAGACTCTGGAATCCATTGGAAGCTTCAAAGCAGTATCCGTAATGCTTTCCGTTGTATTCCGTAAGCTCCGGTGCGACCACTTCAGCCATCCACGGCTCATCATCCAGTGCTACGAAAAATTCTTCCGGATCTACTGCTGCAAATAAATCTGCAAACTGATATACGATCAGATCTGGAGCCTCATGGGAATTGAGACGCATCTTCATCAGGTTATCGTACTGGTCATCCGGTATTACCTCAAAGTCGATAGAGATATTCTTTTCCTCTTTCAGTTTTTCCACAACAGCCTGGAAACCGGAATACCATCTCGACTGCTGTACCATTCCTGTCAGCTCTACTTCCTCAGCCGCTACAGTAAGGGCACCCATACCAGTTGTCATGGACATTGCCATTGCTGCTGTAAGAATTAACGAACTGAGTTTCTTTGCTTGCTTTTTCATTGCTATCCCTCCATTTCTTTTTTCAGCGTCTCTGCCAGGCCGGCCTGTTTTGGCTAAAGCCGCTGCTTTTTCTTTTTACTAAGGATAGCTTCAGTATAGACAAATAAACCTCAATATGAAATGGCAATAATTCAAAAAAAATATGGAAATTTGTAAAACTGTCTTATTTCATTCTCATCGCCTTTTTGCGCACCTTCCGCTGCCTGAAAAAGCCTCTCACAATGATCCTTATCCCGCTGAGCAAATGACCGTTCACAGCCCTCATGATGCCGTCCACCATCTCGCTGCTGCACATGCCGCCTGTCATTTTTGCGATCCCGCGGAAGGGCATGTTGTAGATAAACATGGTGTTCAGATCCGGTACGCCCTTTTTCATGCTCTTGTTCAGTCTGCCTGTCATGATCCGGTACACCAGACGGGCGATCAGGCTTTTCGCATAATACATCTGACAGATCGCATCATTCTCATCCAGCACGCCGCTCCAGTGTCCATCGGGTATCTCGTGTCCCAAAAGCACCTGGAATTCCTCGTCGGAAATCCCACCGATATTTCCCAGTGCATAGGACGGCAGCTTGTCTGCATTTGCCGGGAGAGGTGCTCCGGTTCCCTGTACGCTTACGGAACCGAAAAGACGGATATCCGCACAGCTTGAACCGATCAGGATCTGATATACACCAGTCTCCACCTCATATTTTCCCGTATCCACATTAAAATAACGGAAAGCCTTGTCGTCTAAAGGAATTGTCACCGTCTTTGATTCCCCTGCCTTCAGGAATACCTTGGCAAATCCCTTCAGCTCCTTTGCCGGACGGTAAACACCCCGGCATTCTGCGCTCACATAAAGCTGTGCCACCTCTGCGCCGTCCGCCTTTCCGGAATTTGTCAGGGTAAAGACCGCTTCCTTTTCCGAAACCTTCAGGTCACTGTAGGTAAATTCCGTATAGCTCATTCCAAAACCAAACGGGAACCGCACCGGCTTCTTCGCAGTTTCGAAAAAGCGGTAACCCACATACAAGCCCTCGCGGTACTCCGCATTGCGTTCCTTTGCAGGAAAATAAGGCGCGGAAGGGGTGTCTCTGTATTTCAGCGGATAGGTCTCATTCAGCTTGCCGGAGGGATTCACTTCTCCTGTGATGACCCGAAGCATAGCAGAAGCGCCTGCCTGTCCTCCCAAATAACCGTGAAGGATTGCCTCGCACTGGCCGATCCAGTTCATCTCAATGGAGGAACCGCCGGAAAGCACTGCAATCACATGCTTATTTACCGTAGAGATTTTTTTCAGAAGTGAGAGCTGGTTTTTCGGTATGGACATATGGGAACGGTCCAGTCCCTCGGATTCGGAAATCTCATCCAACCCGATGTACAAAAGCACCGCATCTGCCTTTCTTGCCAGCGCGATCGCCTCACGCTCCAGCTCCGAATCATTTTTTCCGCTTCTCTGATAACCCTGGGCGAATCCAACCTGCTCCAGCGGGAACTGTCCTATCACATCTAATGTGGATTCCAGCTTCGTAGGATTCACCACAGAGGAGCCAGCGCCCTGATAGCGGGGAGTCTGAGCAAAATCACCGATAACAGCCACCTTAGTGCCATGTTTCAGCGGAAGTACATTGTGATCGTTTTTCAGAAGCACAATGCTCTCCTCTGCTGCCCTTCTCGCTACTTCATGATGCGCGTTTACGTCAAATGTTTTTCCTTCCGTCTGGGAAATCGCCTCTTGCAGAGGGAATACCACAGACAAAAGCTCCTCCACACGGCGGTCGATCAGCTCCTCTTTGATCTTTCCTTCCTTTACCGCCCGGATCAGTTCCTCATCCGAATCTCCGCAGGTGCTGGGCATTTCCAAATGAGATCCTGCCGCAACGCCCCTGGTATGGTCATTGGAAGCGCCCCAGTCGGAAACTACAAAGCCGTCAAAGCCCCATTCATCTCTGAGGATTTCCTGCAGAAGATGCTCATTTTCATTGGCATAGACACCATTTACACGATTATAGGAAGACATGATGGATTTTGCATGGCCTTCCTTTACTGCTATCTCAAATCCTGTCAGGTAAATCTCCCGCAGCGTCCGCTCGTCCACCACAGAATCGCTTGCCATGCGGCGAAGCTCCTGGGAGTTTACCGCAAAATGCTTCGGGCAGGCAGCCACGCCCTTTGACTGGATTCCTCTCACATAAGCTGCTGCCATTTTGCCTGCCAGATACGGGTCCTCACTGTAGTACTCAAAATTACGGCCGCACAGAGGACTTCTTTTAATATTCAGACCCGGTCCCAGCAGTACCCCCACTCCCTGGACTGCAGCCTCTTCACCAAGGCATTCACCGACTTGCTCTCCAAGGGAAGTATCCCAGCTATTTGCAATAGTTGCCGCTGTTGGAAAGCAGGTAGCCGGATGGCTGGGATTCAGTCCAAGCTGATCCCCTGCACCGATCTGCTTGCGCACACCGTGAGGTCCATCGGAAAGGGTGACCTTAGGAACTCCCAGCCTCTCCACAGTACGGGTGTCCCAGAAGTCCTTTCCTGACAAAAGATAGCATTTTTCCGCAAGGCTCATCTTTTTCACAATCTCTTTAATTTCCATACTTTTACGCTCCTTGATTATTCTTACTTTTATTATATCGGCAATAAAAAGGCTTTTCAACAGAGTGCCATGACCGATTACGTTCAAAAAGCGACGGGTTGCTAAAACCCGCCGCTTTTTAAGCGCAAAGCCGAAAATTCTAATTTTTTTACGCGAAAAGCTCCCAGCAATTAACCTCTCCCGCCTGCAGCGAAAACTCCCGTCCATCCGTCAGATACAGCATGCCGCCTGTGAGATCCGTCCTCACTTCCAGCCTCGTTCCGTCCCATTTTATTTCTACTGTCCCGTCGGCAACCGGGAAACGGCAATCCAGCTTTTCAAAAAACTCCAGTTGAGGCTCCACTGCAAATTGATTCCCTCCCGGACAAAGTGGACGGATACCCATAAAATACCGTCCCAGGAGATAGATCGGACTGGCACCCCAGGCATGGCAAAGGCTCTTTCCAAAACGGTCGCCGTACATGTCATACTGCTCTTCCACAGGCGCCTTTGGATCAAACTCTTCCCAGAAGGTCACAGCGCCCCGCTCCAGCATACCGCCCCAGTAGCTTTTGATCCTTTCCAGCACCTCACTGAGATGCCCTGCACGGCAAAGCGCCTCCAACTCATAAAACTGAAAATACGGTGTAGTGATCTGCGGAATTTCCGGATTTTCCAGAACATGCTTCATAATAGAGCTTCGTTTTTCCTCATCCGCAATCTCAAACAGCAGCGCAAAAATATTGGCGTGGCGGGTCACATGCCGCTTTCCTGAAGTAAAGGAATCTATGTACGCACCTTTTTCCTCATCCCAGTAATATTTCTGTATCTGCTCTGTGAGAGCCAGATATTTCTCCTGATAATCCTCACCGGAAACGCCCAGTACCCGGCTCATATCCGCCATGACCTTCCAGCATTTTGCCAGAAGCATCTGCTCCGCACACAGGGGACCGTCCTTGTCCAGATCCGCCCAGTCAATATAGATCCAGTCCTTTTCACGGCCCACGATAAAGCCGTGCTCCTCCAACTGCGCCTCACAGAATTCCATTGTGCTGCACATTTTCGGATAAATCTGCTCCAGGAACTCTTTGTCTGCATATGCTTCATAGTGCACCTGCACACCCAGGATCCAGTACAGCGTATAGTCCAGAATGGTATTCACATGGGTCGTCATAGGGTCATTGCCCCTGAGAGCCAGCCAGGTACGGCGGTTGATATCCCTGTCCGCCATCAGATACTGGTTCACGAAAAAGCTCTGGTAAGCATCGCCGCCCCAGATCCATTTGTCACGCTTTACTCCGTCAATAAAAAAGATCCCGCTGCACAGACGGAAGGTGTGCTCCGCCACCTGCCATATGGAATTCAGCACCTCATCGGAACAGGAAAAGTCCGCCTTCACAGGAATATCCACATACTGGTGCAAAGCCTTTACCTGTACTTCCTCCGCCTTCACGCCGTCCAGAAAAGCAAAGCGGACCGCGCATCTTGGGCAGCGTCCTGTGTCAGGCTCCGGCAGCCAGCTATAGTAGCAGTGCTCCCGGTCAAGAGCCTCCTCCCGGGACTCTCCGCAGTACACGCGGACAGCCTTTTTCTCCCGCAGAAAGCTCACCTCGATCTGAGCGGTAAGCTCTGTCTCAAACTCACAGAGCAGTCCGCCCTCACATTCCTCACTGCGGATGGGCAGATAAACCTGCTGGCTATATTCCCACCGTGACGGTCGCTGCTGCGGCAAAGTGAAATATTTGCTGTATCCCACCGGAACAAGAGGCTTATCATAGTCCTCCACCATCCAGTCGCTATCCGAGCATATCGCCTCTCCGCTTATATAAATGCTGGGAAATTCCTGAATACAGCCCGCATGTACGGCGATCACCGCCTCCCCTGCCGGACAGATGATCTCTTCCTGAAAAGGATATTTCCGGTCATTCACCAGCACGAATCCTACGGAGTCCGAAATCACGGAAAATCTGGTTTCCTGCTCCAACCGGTAGGTCCTGCGGAATGCCACGCGGTGACGGAAGCCCTCGCTTTTCCAGAATGCCGGCCATCCGAAGCCCCGCTCCACACGGCTGAAATTCTGCTGCATGGCATAATATAATTCCATATCCCCCGGATACCATATCCAATAACTCTGTCCCATAAATAACTCCTTTATCTTACAATTTCTCCCCTCTCACTGATACTTACCGGTATCAGAATACGCAGCTCGAACCAGCCGTCCTTAGCCTCAACTCTCACGGAACCATTATATTTCTGCACGGTGCTGCGAATGCTCTTTAATCCGTAGCCGTGATAATTCCGGTCCCTTTTGGTGGTCTGGGGCAGACCGTTTTCAAAATCCAACTCTCCGCCGTAGCAGTTTTCCATTCGGATCCGGATAAATCCCTTATCCTTGGAAATGGTCAGATGGATCAACCGTTTTTCCTTATCGGGAATGGCGCCTACGCTCTCAATGGCATTGTCCAAAGCGTTTCCGAACAAAGAGCTGATATCCATGATATCCATGAAATTCAGAAGGCTTCCGTCCGCCACCACAGTCAGCTTGATATCATTCTGCTGGCAATACAGGCTTTTTCCCGTGAGGATCGTATCTAAGATCTTGTTTCCTGTTTTATTCTGAGCTTCATAGGATTCAATCTCACTCTCCATTTTATCCAGATATTCCAGGGCATCCTTGGAACCAAATTCCGCCCGCAGCAGATTGATCTGGTGCTTCAGATCATGATACTTCTGATTCACCATGTCCACGCTTTTTTTCGAAATCTGGTAATTCGCATACTGCATATCCAAGATGTTCTGCATGTTATCGAAATCCACCTTCATCTGCAGCTCAATTAACTGCGCATGGTAGGCAAATAAAATCGCCAGACCTCCCAGATCCACCCAGGTATGGATATTAAAGATTTCCCTGGGCAGTTGCGCGGAAAAAGGGGTATTTACCGGCACATAACTGAGATTGCTCATACAAAAAACGGTGAAGCAGATCACTGCTACCATGGCCAGCTCCCGGCCATTGATGTTCACATCTATCTGCGTACGATACAACTTCCGCCCGATCAGATAAATGGCCCCATACACCAGAACATATACCACAAACAGGTTAAAAGCCTGAAAAGCGGACAGCTTCACCGGCTCTCCTCCGACAATAAAAAAACAGATAAGCCACTCCAGGGAAGCTGTAAATTCCCCGATAATAAACATATGAAGAGTATAATACATGGTATTGATCTGGTTCATGTCATTGGCACAATACATCAGCCCATATAACGCTGCAAATTCCAGCACCAGACAGGGCCAGAACCAGATCTGCGGCACATCGTCCGTGAAAAACATGAACAGGATCAGAAAAGCTGCAAAAAGAAAACACTTTATAGTTTTTTTGCAGTTCCAGGATGGCCTGCGGATAAAAGCCGTAAAACACGCTGCCGCAAGAACATACGAAATTGCATAGAGCACGCCGGGAGGATCGACCCACATTTCACTCATCATTTACTTACCTCGTTCATATAATCATTGAGCCGATTCAAAAGCTCTTTTTTTCTGGATCGGCTTACCTGGATCATATCGCCTCCCACCAGCAGGTCACTGCCGCTGATTCCCTCCACATGCTCCAGATTTACCAGATAACATTTATTGCAGCGGAAAAAATTCTCCTCCTCCAGGCTTGCCTCCACGTCCTTCATGGAGCCCTTCGTCTCAAAATCCCCGCCATTGGTATGGAAGATCAGGTCATGATCCCGGACCTCCACATAATAGATTCCCGTAACCTCCAGCTTCTTCATTCCGCCTTTTATGGAAATGGAAAAGAATTTCTTTTTTCTGCGCTCCAAACGGGTCAGCGCACGCTCGATCTTCTGTGAAAAAGCAAAATATGCCAGCGGCTTCAGAACATAATCCAGCGCATCCACTGTGTATCCCTTCATGGCATACTGAGGCGTATTCGTAATAAAAATGATCACCACTTCATCATCCAGCTCACGGATCTTTTCCGCAGCTGTCATGCCATTCATAAACTGCATTTCAATATCCATGAGGATAATATCAAAATTGCATTTATAATCTATCGCAATGTCTTCTCCATCCTCAAAATACTCGATCTTTAATTTTTTACCGCTTTCCTTCTGGTATCTGTCCAGATATTTCCGCAATTTTTCTGCATAGCCCTTATCGTCTTCCACTACTGCAATCCGTATCATTGTGACCCCTCCACAGTTCCGGCCGCCGGAATATCCGCCTGACCCACGCCATTTTCAACAATGTTAAAATAAGCACCTGCCAAATAGGCAGATGCTTATTTATCATGCTGTTTTTCCATCATCCTATTGGTTTTATCTTAGCATTTTTCCTATAAAATTGCAATGCTTCCAGAGGTCTGACGATGTATTTTGGCTGCAGTTTAACCCAGGACTTTGCACTTGCTGCAAAGTCCGTGCAAACAATTAAAATCAGCCGACAGGGAATCCGCTCCTCGCCGCAGGCGACTTTAAATGGGCAGCGAAAGATCAAGCAGTTATTTTTTGCGCGCCTTGAGCACCTTTTGTTCCTCCGGCAGATCCTTTTCTATGGTAAACATAAAGATCAGGAATGCACAGAGTGCATAGGCTGCTGTCTCTACCCAGATATAGCTTGCGCCGATGGCAACCTGTGTTCCCACAGCCTGTCCTGCTTTGCCCATAGCCACGCTTGCCATCTGGTCATAGCCGCTGGCATTGAGCACTGCGCTGAAAACTGCATTCATGATAGGAGTTCCGGCTACCATGATGGAGCTGTAGATAGACATGGTAAGACCGTCTGTACGAAGTCCGCGCTTAAACTCAATATGGTCTATCACGTCTGCCAAAATAGCAAGGATCAGATATGCCGCAGGTGACGAACCAAAGCACTTGATCGCAACGCCGATTGCCGTAGGCACGATATGTCCGCCCCCAAGTCCGGCGATCACACCGCCGATCACTCCGATGACCATGCCCCAGAAGGTTACCATTCTCTTGCCGAATTTATTTGCCAGCGGAACCACAAACACAGCCGCTACCGCCATAGGGATCGCGCCCATGATCGCCAGCAGGGACTGGGAAGCCCCCCAGGCATCTGCTGAGCCGAAGAAGGTATTATCCAGAACCCACTTGCAGAAATAGGCCATGGAACCGTTTTTCAGCGCGCCGCTCCACTGGAAGGACATGTAGAAAAGAATGGCGACCCACCACATTTTCTCGCTTGTGACAGCCTTGAACTGCTCGCCTATGGACGCCACTTTTTGCTCTTCTCCTGCTGCCGCTGCACCGTCTGCGCTCATAAGCTCCTCAGTGACGCGCTCACGGGTGAACATGAACTGGAGATAGATAGTCAGTGCACTGAAAATAGCGATTGCCAGCATGGCAACAAACCACAGTCTCTGATCCTCCTTCAGCGCAAAGGATACCAGGATAGGGAATACCATGGAGCCTGCACCCATAACGCCCAGACCCGCCACATTTGTAAAGGAGGCCAGCGCACCGCGCTTCTGGCTGTCTCGTGTGGAAACAGGAACCAGCGTGGAGTTCGCAGTGTTATAAATGGGGTATGCTACAGAATAGAACAGGTTATAGGCGATTGCCACCCATACCATCTTTGCAACACCCTCAAAAGGAACGATAAACATCAGTACGCTTGCCACAGACAGCGTGAGTGCGGAGAGCAGGATCCACGGCCTTGCTTTTCCGGCCTTTGTTTTGGTACGCTCGATCAACTGTCCCACGATCAGATTTGCTGCAACGATCAAAATCGTGGAAAACAACTGCAGCGTCGTGAGGAATGAAAGATTTAATTTAAGTACATCTGTGAAATAGCTCTGCAGGATACTGGTAAAAATACCGGAAGAAAGCAGTGCGCCAAATGGTCCGATAAAGTATCCGATCAGCATTTCCGGCATCTTTACTTCACTGGTTTTGATCTTTGAGTTTGTCAGAGGACTGTCCCAGATGCTTTTTTTCTGATTGCTCATCTTTTTCTCTTTTCCTTTCCTGTAGGTTTGTTTTACTTAAGGTCAAAGGAAATGAAGTCAAAGCTTCCTTTTCCCTGGAATTTAAAGAACAGTGCCTGTTTTTCTCCTGGCGCGTGAAGTTCTGCAACAAAACCGTGTACGTTTTTGGCTGGTTTGATTTCTACCGATGCCGCAGGAGCGCCCTTTTCTTCCGTACAGATATACAGGGTTCCTGTCGCCTTTCCTTTCACATTGACGCGGATCTTCTTTGTGCTGGTAAGGTCAAAATATTTAAAACCTGCTACCGCTCCGTCACACATATTGGCAATATACTGCTCCGGTCCTTCTTCGCGGTCGCCGCCCTCCTGGGTCAGGAATGGGGTGTTCTTCTTTGGATGCTTGAGCATACTCAGGAAACGGGTTCCATCCTTGCCGTAAAGGTTGCACGCAATACTTGTGGGATAATTGCCACTTCCGCTCAGCGGACCTCCGTTCAGTCCACAGGAGGTCATTTCCGCCTGATAAAATTTACCGTCCTCAAAGCGGATCTCCTCAGCCATTGCCTGTCTGGAGGACTGCTTCCGGTTGCTGTGGCGGTGGTAGAATATGTAATATTTTCCGTTGATCTCAATAAGGCTGCCGTGGGTGTTTCCGGTGCTCATATGAGCATGCTTCACATCCGGCACGCCAGGAAGACCGATGTCGCCGCAGCTTACCAGGATACCGCCGTACTGAAAATCAGCGTTGGGTTTGTCGCTGACTGCATAGCAGAGGTTATGGCTGTTCAGCGAAGAATAGATAAAATAATATTTGCCGTTAAATTTGCGCATAGAGCTCGCCTCTCCGAAAGGCTGCTCCTCATAGGGAGTTCCTTTTGCCTCTTTTCCGGTCAGGACGCCCATATATTGGATTTCATCGCCTGAAATGACCGTGAGCATGTCACTGGTATCAAGCTCAAACCACATCGGGCCATGCTCCGTGGGCTTGGAGCCGTCAAGCAGGATCGGGTTTCCGCCGAATGCAAAGCCAGTGTACAGGTATAAGCGGCCATCCTCATCCATCAGACAGCCGGGATCGAACTGGAACGGCTCGTTTCGCTTGCCGATAGGGGTACCGTCGCTGTATTTTACATAGCCGTAAAACTCATATTTTCCGGCAGGTTCGTCACAGACTGCCACGGAGATCATTTTGGTTCCGCCCATGAAATAATACAGATAAAACCTTCCGTCCGGGCCCTGTACCATATCCGGCGCAGCCAGTCCGTTTGTCAGACGGATACGGGGAGCAGCGGGATCCTGCTCTCTTTTAAAAATCTCACCCTCGTATCTCCAGTTTCCAAGATCATCCACTGGTGCGGACCAGCACACATAATCTCCCAGGCAAAAATTCAATCCGTTGAAAATGTCGTGTGAACCGTACACGTATACGCGGTCACCCACCACATGCGGTTCAGCATCCGGAACATACTCCCAGCTCGGCATATAAGGGTTAAATGCCTGTTTTGTCTTCATTTGCCTTCCTCCTTTAACAAAAAAATATCTTTTCGTCCTATATTCTTTGTGCAATATTATATCATTCAAATTTATTCCAAACTAATTTCTACGCAAAGTGTTGTATTTTCAGCGTGATTTGCGCAGGCTTTCTGTATACAAAGGAAGACGTATTGGAAAAGAAGATTTCAAAAGCTCCGCAGGCTGGAAATGAGCATCGACCCGCGGAGCTTTCATTTTTACTTTTCGTTCTCTTCTTTTAGTCTTTTTACCGTTTCCAGGGATAAGCCGATCCGTTCGGCAATGGTTGCTTCATCCAGTAAGTCCAGAAGGTTTCTGGCACTTTCCAGTTTAGTCTTTTCAGTTCCCTTTTCGATTCCATCATTTACCAGGATCTGTCCCAGCTTTGTCACACTGACCGCCTCCTTTTTAACTATAGCAAAAACAATATGGACAGACAATGGCTTTCCACTAAATTTTTATAAAACAACAGGTTGGAATCATCCTGGAATTATTGCGCCGTCTGATCTGTAAAAATTTTCTGAAGGCAGTTATACAGGGAAATATGCCAGTTTCCTGCCGAATGATACCGCATTGGGTATGTGTCAAAAGATATGTTCACGCCCTCCTGCATTCTCGGCTCCACTGCCAGGAGTCCTTTATAATCCTCTACCTGACCGGGCAGCGCAAAATCAAAGTTTCCGGTGCTCACATACCAGTAATGGATGGGCAAATCTTTAAATTCTTCCGTCTGCAGCTTCTCCCGGAAGTAATCTGCACTGGTACGGCTTCCGCTGAAGGTACCGAACCAGGAAAAGTAATCCAGGCTTCCGCAGATCACAGAGTGGATGGTCGTCACCGCACCTCTGGAAAGTCCGGCAAACGCCCGATGGTCCCTGCTCGCCGAAAAGTCCTCTTCACTGGCACTGTCCGCATAGGTGGAATAACGGGTCTCCACAGCAGGCATCAGCTCATTTCTCAGCTCCTCCCGGAAAGAATAGGTCAGCGCATCCAGCCCGTCCATGCAGTCATCCTCCACATAAAAGGTCGGTGTCACCACGATCAGCGGTTCGATAACTTCCTGTTCGATCAGCAGATCCAGCATGACCTTATTTTCCGGGTGCGTAACAAGCCAATATTCCTCATCGTCCCCTGTTCCGTGCATCAGGTAAAGGATATTATATTTTTTGCTTTCATCATATCCGGCTGGAAGATATACCATGGCACGCTTCTGTACATCCCTCTGATCAGTTGCATAAGCCTTCGTGTCGTATGTAAGCTCCTCCACAGTTCCCTGAGCCGTAGCGGGTACACTGTCGAATTTTTTAGGAACACCCCAGACTTCATCTTTCACGGCCTCCGTGCTGCGCACACGGAAAAACTGAACGCCCCACACTGCCAGAAATGCCAGAACCATCACAAGCACTGCCGCCACAGGTGAGATCCATTTTTTGTCCGGCCGCTCTTTTTTCCGCAGCATGACGGCTGTTCCCAGGATTCCTCCAAGGAGTGCGGCGGCGGCCTGAAATATATAAATCACATTAAACAACGTAGTTTCCGCATGATTCGTAAAAACATAGCATACCGCCGCTCCGATTCCAACCATTATCAGCAATGCCGGAAATTTTCCTCTGTATGCCGCATATGAAGTCATCCCGAACCACACTTCCAGAAGTACCACTGTAAGCAACGCCGCCATGTTTCCAAGCATGATATAGCGGATAATTTGGATCATCCCCAGAACCCATACGATCACCGGAGCAATAAGCTGGTATTTTCTCGAAATCTGCATAACCTTACCTCTTTCCCGATCAATTTTTTTCCATTCTAACATAAACATACTATACTGACGATTTTCTACGCAAAATGTTGTATTTTCGCCGCAACTTAATAAACAAGGGCCACTGCCCTTTGGCAATGACCCCTGTATAAAAACATGTCAGCTTTTCCCAATATAAAGTTACTTTTCCAGTGTTACCTTTACTGAATTCTTTTTACATCTGCGTACTACCAGAAGCACTCCTCCCAGGATAATCACAGCCATCGCAATATCAAAGGCGATAAGCCATTTCTGCCACAGCGGAAGCACCTTCTGTACCACAACATTTTCATCAATTCCGTTCATGGCAGAGCTGTTTACCACTGTGTAAAGAATGTCGTGAGCTGCATTTCTCAAAGCGTTTACGATAGTAGGATTGCTTGCGGCGTCATCCATTTTATATACCTCAGAGTCCGTATTCAGCCACAGGTCGGCGCCTGCCTGAAGACCTGCATCGATCAGCATATATCCTGTATTTGCAGAAGCATAATCTGTTACTACAATGCCGTGGAAGCCCCACTCATTTGTAAGAACATCCGTCAGCAGAGATTTATTGGAACCGCACCACACACCGCCGATACCGTTAAACGCTGCCATCATACCGCGGCAGTCAGAATCTTTGACAGCCATCTCAAATGGTGTCAGATAAAGCTCACGAAGCGCCTGCTCGGTTACAAATGTGGATACACCATAGCGGCGCACCTCCTGGTCATTCAAAACCAGATGCTTCAGATAGCAGTACATACCTTTATTCTGTGCTCCTGCAACCTCGGCTGCGCACATTGCACCTGAGAGGTAGGCATCCTCAGAATAATACTCAAAGTTACGTCCCCCAAGAGGCGTTCTGTGTGTACCTGCACCCGGTGCGTACCAACCCTGCACATCTACTGCAAGGCCATCCTCACCGATGCAGTTGCCGAACTCCTGAGAAATCTCCGTATTCCATGTTGCCGCCAGAACCTCCTGGTTCGGATATCCCATGCAGTCCACATCACTCATGATCAGCTCGCCGGAAATACCTGCAGGACCATCCTGGTCGCTGGACATCGGCTTGGAGATACTGTCGATCGCCATGGTCTGCCAGCCTCCCAGACGGACCATCTCAACCATTTCGTCAACTGTCAGACAATCCAGGATAGCATCCCAGCCCTCATCGTCATAATCCTTGCCGCGCATGGTGATCAGGTTAATGTTTTCGCCGGAACCCGTCACAGGCATTTCTGCATTCGGATCGTCCTGGTATGTGCTGTACTGGCTGTCTGCAATGATCTCATCGGTTGCAGTTGCCGTATAGTTGCCCTTTTCATCCGCCTCGCCGTAGAATACAGGCCAGGTTCCTTCCCAGTCATTTCTGGAAAGATATACATAAGAGTCATCGTAATAAGTAAAGGAACCTTTGTCAAAACGGTTGGTGATCTCAACACCTGTATCACCATCTGCTGCGTAAGTAGTGGTATCCATCTCCTTCTGTTCGTAGGTTCCCACCAGGGAGTCATCACCCTCTGCATCCATACCATCTGCAGAAGTATAGCCTTTTGCTGAAAGAATATTATTCAGAGCCGCATGACTGTCGGTTCCCACTGCGAAATAGTAAGTACCCGCATCCACAATATAGGTTTTTGCATTCATATAGTCATATGCGCGAAGAGTTTCCTTGCCGATTTCCACAGAAACCGTCTCGCTTTCGCCGGGTGCAATTTCCCCTGTTTTTGCAAATCCGCAAAGCTCTACTGCCGATTTCTCCACCAGGTTTTCCCGGTCATACTCTGTATACGGAGACTGGAAATATACCTCCACAACATCCTTGCCAGCCGCATCCCCTTCATTGGTGACATTCACCTGTGCAGTGAAGGTATCCTCATTCTCCGTCAGGGAGAAGTCACTGTAACTAAATTCCGTATAGCTCAGGCCATATCCAAATGGATACTGTACCTGTTTGGTGTAGTCGTATTCGTTTTCCTCAGTGGAGGCATTTCCCTGCCCCAGAACCGTGTCCTCATATCTTGTTTCGTAGTAACGGTATCCTACATAAATACTTTCGCCGTAAATCGTATAGTAGTTTTTACAGCTATTCTCGTGCTCCGTATTGTTCCACTGTCCTGCACCGAAGATCTGGGAGGCCGGTGCGCTCATGGAATCAAACGCATAGGTATCTACCAGACGTCCCGACGGATTTACTTCTCCGGTAATCGCCTTCGCAATGGAGGAAATACCCTCCTGTCCCGGATAGCCTGTCCACATGATTCCCTTGATGTTCGGGAAAAATTTGGAATCTGCCCAGCCCATCTCAATGGGGTTCGCCGTGTTCAGAAGCACCACAATGTTGTCAAAGTTATCGTTTGCGTATTTGACCATCTGCATTTCCTCATCGGAAAGCTGAAGCTGCTCTTCCTCCAGATCCTGCGCTTCCTGGGCAGACCGGGAAATTACGATGATAGCCGCATCATTGTAGTCTTTGATGGAATTCTGTACTGTGCTGGAGTATTCCTCTACCGGGATTTCTTTTCCCACACGGTTTTCGGATTTCTCATACATGGTCCACATTTCCGGGTTTACTTCAAAACCTTCTGCCTCTAATGCTTCCTTAATGCTCAATACATTTGTAGTGTCAATGGCTCCGGAGCCTGCGCCTCCATACAGGAACTTAGCGGTTCCGATCCCGAAAAGGGTAATCTTCTGGCTGCTGTCCATGGGAAGAATATTGTCACTGTTTTTCATAAGGACAACACCCTCTGCCACCAGTTGTTTGCTGAACTCTGTCTGATGTGCCACCAGATCCTCATGGGAATCAAAATCGCTGGTAAAGTAATCGCTGTTTGACTCGCCATCACCTGTGGAAACCACCTTGGTTGTCGTGTGCCCCAGGGATCTGGTGATGATCGTGGTATATTTCATTGCGAAATAATTTGCCACCAGAACTGCCACAAGCAAAATCGCAAGTACAGTTCCCCAGATTCCTGCAAAAGCTTTGTTGCTCATGCGCTTTTTGGCATTTGTTTCATTTGCCATTTTTCTTTCCTCCGTTTCTTTTTCATATCGTTTTTTCATTACGCCCGTCCCTCGCTCCATAAAAACTTCGGGCATCGCTGCAATTTGCTCCGCAAATCGCACCGCGGCAAATAGCTTCGCGCTGCGGCTCAGCTTTTTTCATGCAGACATTTTAATAAAAATAAGAGGGCCAGACAAGAAGTCCAGCCCAGTCGGTTGATTTTGCAGCATAATCGGTTATAATAAAGTTATTTATAGTCGGTTTAAATTTTTAATGGAGGTTCCGGATATGCAGCCAGTATATGAAAACCTGAAAAATAAAACAGAAACAGGCATCCAGTATGTTTTTTGTACTTTCTCTGATTCCTATGAACCTTTGCACTGGCATGATGAATTGGAAATTCTGTACTACTTAAATGGTTCTCCTGATATTACAATTGACGGGACTACTTTTCCCCTTCCTTCCCGGCGCACTGTGGTCATCAATTCCGGGCAGGTTCACAATACCCACCATCACGACACTGCATCCATGTTTTTGTGTATTCATATTAATCTTAACGAGATGGAAAAATATATCCCTGATATCCGTCTGTACCATATTGATTGCCGCCCGGACTGTATTCCGGAGGATAAGGCGGATGAATATCTGGAGCTTGGCCTGCTTCTGGAAAAAATCACCCGTCTGTATATGCAGGAGGCCCCTGCACTTCCGCTGGAGTCTTCCGGCCTGATCCTTCAGGTCTATGCAAAGCTGATCCGGCATTTTTCCAGAAAGATCGCTTCGGAGGATGTTTACGGAGATGAACGGTCACGGCAGCGTATCCGCGACATCATTTCCTATGTGGAAGCCCACTACCAGGAGCCCATATCCCTGGATGACATTTCCGGTCATATGGGACTGAACAAAGAATACTTCTGCCGTTTTTTTAAAAAGAATATGGGAATCTCATTCCTGCAGTTTCTAACAGAAGTGCGCATTACAAATATTTATCATGACCTTCTTCACACGGATATCCCGATTTCTGAACTGATGGAAAAACACGGCTTCCAGAATCAAAAATTGTTTAATCGCGCATTTAAGGAAATCTATGGCTGCCCGCCCTCCCATATCCGCAAATACGGTCCCAAACAGGCTGTCAATTTCACATGATTTGCACAGAAAAGTCAATATCGTCCTTATTTTAGTCAAGTAATCTCCTTATTTTATCTGTTGTTCTAGCTTATGATAGTTATTATAGAAGTCAACAAGAACATAGCAAAAGATTTTATCGAACCAATATAAACAGATTAAAAGAAAGAGGTTTTGATTATGAGAAAAAATATTATAAAGGCTTTATTTACAATTTCCGCAATGACACTTCTTGTATTTGGAGGCTACAGCGCTCAAAGCGTTACTGCATCCTCTGACACCGCCGCATCCACTCAGGAATACGTCAAATCCCAGAGCATTCTTTTCACAGATGCTGCCGGAAATACAATTCCTGTCCTTGTCCGCACAAACGAAGAAGAAACCGTATTTAATCTTCAATTTGACTATTACGGGCTTGACGCAAACCTAAATGGCGTCAAAACTGACGACGGTCAGTACCATATTACGGACGGTGAATTTTTCCAGACAAACGGTCAGACAATATTAAAGGAAGCTGCTGCACTGGGCAACTGGACTGAACTCAGCTGAAAGTATCACGGCAGCGGAATCAATATGGTCAGTGTAAAAATTCCATCCTCTGCTTTAATATGAATACTCCCTCCGTATTTTTCCGCCATGGCTTTGATACTCCGCACTCCAAAGCCATGGCTTCCTTTATCTTCCTTGCTGGTTTTGGGAAGCCCATTCACGAATTCAATCTGCTCCGCATAGGTATTTTCCACCTGAATCACGGCAAACAAGCCGCGCTGCCAGATACGGACTCCTATTGTCTTCCATTCTCCGTGGACGCACTTTTCCACACCCTCCACGGCATTGTCCAGCACATTTCCCATGATCGTATATAAATCCACAACATCCATAAAGGATAACAGCTTTCCATCCGCCACACAGGTCCATTCAATGTCATGAAGCCTGCAGTACAGCCCCTTTTCCATAAGGATCGTATCCAGTGCTTCATTCCCTGTACTGGCGTCACTGTCATAAACCTCGATCATATTCTGCACATCCCTGACGAAAGTCTGCCTGGAAGAAGAGGTCTTCTCCGCCTGTGCCAGAGCCGCGATCTGGTGCTTCATATCATGGCATTTCCGGTTTATCAGGTCTATATTCTCTTTCGACAGCTCATATTGGAGCTGCCTCTGCTCCCACATACTCTGATTCTGGTTCAAACGCCGCACCGCCCGCAGCTCATTTCTCTGCAAAAGCTGCACGACCAGGAAAATGGTACAGATCGATATAGCATAAAGCTGTGTGAGACAAAAAAGCTTTTCATATTTCTCCGTAGCGCTTTCCGCTCCTGTCACCTCCATAGTGGTACCCTTTACCAACACACTAAGGCACAGCACAATCCCCAGAACCAGGGTGCCTGTTACCATTGCGTTTGCCCCGGAAACGTCATAATGACCGTTCTCCTGAAGCTTTTTTGCAAAAATGAAAAATACCGCTGTATATACCACTGCATATGACATATAGTACAAAACTCCGCTCCACGCCGGCATACTGCCCTGAAAGGTAAGCAAAATATAAAGACTGGAAGCAATATGCTGCAGCAGATACCCAAGACTGGCACAGTATATGGCATCGTAAAAGCTTATATTACAGCACAAATAGCAAAGCAATATCACCACCGCATAGACGATGAAAAACCATAACCAATTGTACCATCTGGTAATTTCCTGAAAAAAGGGATTCACAAATACCGCACACAAAAATAAAACAACGATGCTGCACAGCATCCGCAGCCAAAATCCCTTCCTTTTTTCCAGATATACCATAAAAATCAACGCTGATATCATCATTTCCATACAATAGGAAAAACTGCTCAGACCCGTCATCCACTCCATACTCTTTCCCCCATCCGAATGTTTCTCGTTCCGTATATACGCCTACAGGCTGCCTATGTAGTCCGTCACAGCCTGCATGAAGCCTTTCTTTCTCGCCCGGCTGATCTGAAGCTGTTCCTTTCCCACCAGTACATAATTATCACGAATCCCTTTTACATGACGCAGGTTTACAAGATAACAGCTATTACATTTTTCAAAACCATTTTCCAAAAGCAATGCCTCCGCTTCCTTTAGGGAACCGCTGACACTGATCTCCTGCTCTGTGGTATGATAAAGAACCTGGTGCCCCACCACCTCCACATATATCAGCTGCGATACAGGAATCCGGTACATGCCGTTTCTGGATGAAATTACAATGCTTTTTTCAGAGGGTCGGTCCGCCATCCGCACAATACGGTTCATTTTCAGGGAAAATGCCTCGTATTTTAACGGCTTGAGAATAAAATCCAGTGCCCCTACCTCGTAGCCTTTGACTGCATAGCGGACTACATTTGTAATAAACACGATCACCACCTGAGCATCCTTCTGCCGGATCATCCGGGCAGCCTTCATTCCGTCCAGCACAGGCATCTCAATGTCCAGAAAGATCACATGATAGCAGGGAAGATAGTTTTCTATAATCTCCTTGCCATCCGCATATTCCGTAACCTCGATCTCAATTTTTTTCGACTCACCGTATTTATTCAGGAAACTGAGAATCTGTTCTCTGCATTTCTGGTCGTCCTCTACAACAGCCACCTTTATCATCCGCAAGCCCTCCGTTTTTTTATCATTTTTTTATAGCGCAGGGCTTATTTCTTTCTAAAAAAATGGCCGCCCTACTCTTAGAAGTCGAATTTTGTCGAAATGTTTTACTTTACAATGTCTCAAACATCATATATGATTAATGCTATCTCTATTTCTTATTACTCTATACTTTATCTGTTTTCTATCCATTCTTCCTCGATTTCCTTTAGCAAATTCTTTAAAAGGAGGTGTTTATCCTATCACGCACAAACTGCAAAAAAGACAGTTTCTATCAACGTCCAAACTTAGGACTTTTAAAACACAGTAAAAAAGATTATAATAGGAGTGTGTAAACATGAAAAACAATCCGACAGCGAATAATACTTCTGTCCATGTGACACAGGAATCTCAGATTCCTAACACTCCCGATGAAGGCACATATGTGCAAAGAACACATAAGGATAAATTATTCCGATTCATTTTCCGGGATAAAAAGAAGCTTTTACAATTATATAACGCCATCAACCAGACGTCATATGAGGATGTCAGCCAGCTTACTGTCACAACGCTTGAAAATGTGATCTATCTGGGATATAAAAATGATATTTCATTTCTCCTGGACTGGGCGCTTTGTCTTATAGAACACCAGTCTACCTGGAATCCCAATATACCACTTCGCGGATTTTTGTACTTTGCCAGGCTATACCGCGCTTACATAGAAAAAACAGATGCAAACATATATGGCAGTAAACAGATTCTTCTTCCCTTTCCTCAGTTTCTGGTATTTTATAATGGGGTGGAGGAAAAACCAGAGCAATCAATCATGCGGTTATCCGATGCTTTTCCCACACCTCCGAATCCAAACGGTACCCACCTTACTCCTGCCCTGGAGTGTCAGGCATTGGTGCTTAATATCAATTATGGCAAAAACCGGGAGCTGATGGAAAAATGCAAGCCTCTTCTTGATTATTCACGCTTTATTTCCTATATCCGTGATAATATCAAACACGGCTACACTCCTCAGACATCCGTAAACCTTGCTGTGGATCGCTGCATTCAGGAGGATGTCCTGACCGATGTGTTGAAGGAGCACCGTCAGGAGGTCGTTGCTATGTTTTTGGACGAATACGATGATGAGATTTTCACAAAAAGGATGTACAAATCCATTGCTGAAGAAGCAATGGAAACAGGCTGGAACAAAGGAAATGAAGCCGGATTAAAGGCTGGACGTGAAGCCGGATTAAAGGCCGGACGTGAAGCCGGATTAGAAGCCGGGACAGAAAAGATCAATCGTCTTAACCAATTCCTGCTTCGCGATAACCGTCAGGATGATTTGATTAAATCTATATCCAATCCTGATTTCCAAAAGCAGTTACTGGAAGAGTATGAACTTTCCACACAAGACGCTTCCCATTCCACCTGAATATCGCATTCTTTTAAAAGGGGCTGCCACGCCGCAGCCCTTATGTTTTTTATCTCCTGCGGTCCGTTACCATGGACACCAAAAGTCATTTCCATTTCCCAGCCCAGGAAATCGTCAATTTGTCATTCTTAAATTCCACCGGAAGCCAGACGTATCTGGAATCTGCCAGATCTGTCTGATCCCATCGGTCGCCGTAATAGATCCACTGCCCTTCCTCTGAGCGGAAAATACTGGTGCTCTGCGTATCAAAGGTAACGGAAGCGCCCTTACCTTCACAGGGATTTCCGTCGTTTTTCCATTCTCCGAAAATCTCGTCCGCGGACCACACCCGAGCCTGATTCGACATCCATCCGGTGGTACTGGAAGACATGAGATAATACCGTCCGTTCTCTCCTTTTGTGAGAACCGGAGCCTCCCGCATGGTTCCCGGAAACAGCCGGATGAAATCCTCTTGATAGACCGCCGTCTCCGGCTCTGACGAAAGTCCCGTATAATCCTCATTCAGCTTTGAAATATACAGGGTTTTGTTATTCTCACTGGTATAAACAACGTAAGCTGTCCCATCATCATCCTGGAACAGGTTCATATCACGCGCCTCTCCCTTTGAAGCCGGGAAACAATCGATCTGTCCTTCCGGGCACTGGCTGAGACGATATCTTCCAAGGAACCGAAATGGTCCGAAGGGCGAATCACTGACTGCAACGCCTGCCATTCCCACATCGTATTTATAACTGTTTTTCTCTGTGCTGTCATCGCTGTGAAACCAGAGCACATAGCTGTCGGTCTTTTTATTGTACAGCATTTTCGGACGCTCCATCACCGTATTTTTATTGATGCAGAGAAGCACATCCCCAAGCTGTTCTTCTGTGTAATCCCCGTAAAGCTCTGCAAAATACGGATCTGTCGCAAGCTCCTCCATAGATTCCACAGATCTTAACACATCCCCTTCGCAGGTCCAACTGTGCAGATCCTCCGATGAATAGACGGCAAAACAATTCCCAAAATGACCGCTGCTTTTATTTTCACCGATCCATACATATTTTTCCTTCTTTCCGCCGTTTCCGTTGGGAACCGGCATCCGCTGGATCTGCCCGCCGTGTGCCTGGATAACATTTCCTTCCGTATCCAACCATCTGGCCCCGGGAAGAAATTCCTCAGTATCTCCACTCATCTCCTTTTCACTGTTATCATAAAGAAAATCAGGCCCTTTCCCAAGCACGTAAAACACACGGGCTACACGGTACGGATTCCCCATAAGGACTGCCAGAATGATCAGAACCAACACCGCCGCTGCCCGGCTTCCCCACTTCCTAATCGGATTTACGATGGGGACTTTCTCATCCTCACCGCTTTGAAGCTCCGGCTTCTCCACACCAAATGCTGCTCCTTTTTCCCGTGCTCTCAGCGCAGCCAGAAGCAAAAGCATTGCCCCGTAGGGAATGAGCATAGGACTTGATATCCCGCAAAACAGCCCAAAACACGCTCCCATAAAGGAAATCCACAGGGCAGATTCCCGGAGCATCCCCCGCCTTTTTCCTTGTCTTTTTGCCAGACAGAATGATACAAGCTCCAGCGCCGTACCTGCCAGAAACGTAAGCTTCACCCAGAGATCAAGCCAGTCGTCCCCAACCGCATAAATATAAACTGCCGGAAAAGAAAACGCCATTCCTGCCAGAAAGAGAATATCCTCGATCCGCTGAAAAAACATGCCCCTCCCTGTCTTCCAACGCACAATATATCCAATCCCCCTGCCAAGTCCGCATAAACCAAAATTTGCCGCCATAAACATCATGGTAAAAGACGGGCTGATATTTGTTTCATACAAAGCTATGGCAAACAAGATAGCCTCCAAAACCAAAATAACCATCTTAATTCTCCCCGAACCGAGCCTCATACACCTGGTGTACCAATGTCGTCCTTGCATTCTCTGTTGCCGTATTTTCATACGCCTGTTTTATTTCTTCGAAGGATGCTGTGGACAGATCCACCGGCTCCGCATCCAGCTCATAAAGCCCCCAGTTCGTATGGGCGCCTGTAACTCCCCTGTAGGAATAAGCATTTGTCTTATAAGCCCACGAAGCATAAGACCAGCCCAGTGAATCAAAATAATCCATGCTCTCGTTCCAGTCCACTTCACTGTCCCAGGCATTCCATTCTCCCACAAATACAGGCATGTTGCTTCCCATAAAATTGTGGAGCGCATTGTAAAACATCAGACACGTTTTCTGGGAGAAAGAAGTATTGTTATAAATATGGTATTCCAGGCAGACGTTTTCCCAGTTATAATTTTTCACACGGCTTCCGTGGATCGGGAAGGTAAAATACTCAATGAAGATCATATGGTTCGGATCCACCTCACGCACGGCCTGATACAGCTCATCATAAAAATCCGTTGTGACCTTTCCGCCGTATTTTCCGGCCTCACGCCTTGCTTCATTGAGTAGGTCATAGCCTGCAACCACCTTTCTGTCCCTGTAACGCTCTGCAATGGTCTTCCAAAGCTGAACCGTCATGCGGCGGTTCTCCTCATTGCCGAACAGGTCAAACTGTGCGTCATCCCCGGAATGGAAATCCTGGTTCTGGGAGCCAATTGCACCGTGCAGGTCCAAAACGGCGTACAATCCGTATTTTTCGCACATCTCCAACGCAAAGTCCAGATACCGGAAGGCATCCTCCCTCAATGTCTCCCCGTCCGTAGTGAGATTCATCCAGGTAAAATTGATCCGCACCGTATTAAGACCCACAGACGCGATCTCAGCGAAATCCTCCTCTGTGATATATGTGCTCATATAGAGATCATACAGCTCCTGAATCTGCTCCTCTGTAAGATTCGGGTTTGCTCTCATGGCATCCTCAGCCCGCTTCTGCGTGTAGATGCCAGTGTCAAAATCCCCCACATTCACCACGCTCATATAGCATTCCTGGACAAACCAGTTCCCCAGATTCACACCCTTAAGAGTGAGAATATTTCCATCCCCGTCATACAGGTTGCTTCCCACAGCCTGCACGAAGCCTGTTGGATTTTCTGTTTTTTCCGGTCTGTCAGGATCAGGATTTTTCATGCACAGGTAAAAAAATGCCCCGAAACATATGAGCAGTATCCCGACCACTATACACAGAGCCGTCAGGATGTGCCTTACGGTAGTTTTTTTCATAAATCGCTCCTCTTTTAATTTTTAAAAGGGCGCTCCGTTCCCGGAACGCCCCCTAAAGATACTCTCTGATAAAATTGCTCTTATTTCTCGATCGGAAGCCAGATGTTCTGCTCCTGAGCCTTCTCAATAATGATAGGTGTATCTGTTTCCATGAAGCCTGTCTTGTCCTCTACGATCTTCCATCCATCGCCGTCTTTTTCTGCTACTGCCTTCTGGTCGTCGCCAAAGAAGTTGCAGAGGATTTCCATTTTAGACTCATCCTCCAGAGAAGAAATGGTAACTACCATCTCTGCGCCGATGTCTTCGATCGTGTAATCGATGGCTGTATATTTGTCATACTCCTTGTTTGGCTCAAATTCCGGCTCTACTGGAAGCTCGCCGTCTGCGGCTGCCTCTCCCTCTGCTGCATCGTCTGCGGCTGCAGCTTCTGCCGTCTCATCTGTAGGCAGCCAGATGTTCTGCTCCTGAGCTTTTGCGATGATAAGCGGTGTGTCTGTTTCCATGAATCCAGTCTTGTCCTCAATTACCTTCCATTCATCGCCGTCTTTTTCTGCTACTGCCTTCTGGTCGTCGCCAAAGAAGTTGCAAAGGATTTCCATTTTGGACTCATCCTCCAGAGAAGAAATTGTTACAACCATCTCTGCTCCAATGTCCTCGATCGTATAATCGATTGCTGTATACTTGTCATAGTCATCTCTGTTTGGCTCAAATTCTGGCTCTACCGGAAGCTTAACCTTTTCCTTTTCATCTGCTGCTTTGTCGTCTGCTGCAGGAGCTTCCTCGCCCATCTTTGCCCACTCGCCCTCTTTCAGAGCTTTCTCGATGATAATAGGTGTATCTGTCTCCATGAATCCGGTCTTATCCTCTACAACCTTCCAGCCGTCGCCGTCTTTTTCTGCCACTGCGTGCTGGTCATCACCATAGAAGTTGCACTGGATATCCATCTTGGAATCATCCTCCATAGCGGATACGGTTACTACCATTTCTGCTCCGATATCCTCGATCGTGTAGTCGATCGCACACCATTTTTCATAATCTGCATTCGGCTCGAACTCTGGTTCCGGAGCTGCGAATGCAGTTGTGCCCATAGCACATGTCATTGCTGCTGCTAAAAGAATCGCTGCTGTTGATTTTTTCATGGTTTTTTCTCCTTTTCCTTATACTTTTGAACTGCCCCCGGCAGTTGTATACTTATTATGGTTTCGTCTTACGCTTCTTTTGCCATCGGCATAAAAGAGGCAATGATATTCAGGAGCATCGCAACTACTGCGATCACACAGAATACGATGAATCCCTGAATGGTGTCCATTCCGTCTAGACCTGCGATCACATAACCGATCTGGTTTACCATCAGATTTGCACTCCAGACAGCCGCACTTGCCATCAATGCTGCATTTACTACCGGAACGAGGTTTACCAGTGCGGTTTTTCCGGCCAGTACAAATGCCAGTACTCCAAGTACGATAGCCGCTGCCAAAAGAATGTACACTTCGTTCATTTTATACATCACGGAGCCGTAAAGAACTGCTCCCACGATTGCGAGAACTGCTGCTGCAATTGTCAGGTAAAACCCGCCAGCTTTTTTCTTATTCATTCTTCAACACCTCCTATGATTACGCCCGTGCGCTCTTTGCTTTTTTTGCCTTGAGAAGACCGATCACTGCAAAGAGTACCGTCAGTGCGCCAAATGCGATTTCTGCGCCAAGGATCGCGTTCTGCCACCAGGTAGATATATACTGGATCTCTGTTGTAGAGCTGATACCGTTCATCGCGTTGCACTGTGCCAACTGATATACCCAGAATTTCAAGTTATACTTCATCATTTCCTGGAAGCTTTGATCCTTCTCGATCGCGCTCTTGGAAGCTGCCATGGTGCCGATCTCGGCTGTATCGTATGCGGAAGAGGTCAGACAGTTTCCACCTCCTCCTGCGGTGATGTCTCTCCAGTTCATGTAGTCCGCACCGTTGATCATATCGGTGTTGAACCATCCCAGGTAACCCCACTCATCTCTGGCGATACCCACCAGCATTGGCTTGTAAGCTCCTGCGTAGGAAGTACCGGCACGGTTAAATGCGGTCATAACACCTGCTGCATTGTTCAGGGACATTTCCATCTGGAAGCTTCTCAGCTCGTTCTCACGTGCTGCCTGCTCTGTCATAAATGTAGAAATACCGGAGCGGTTGGATTCCTGATGGTTAAATGCAAAGTGTTTCGGCTCTGCCTGGGTTCCCTTTGTTTTCAGTCCGGCGCAGGCTGCGTTTCCGCAAAGTGCAGAGAGCATGGAATCTTCGGAATAATACTCGTGGTTACGTGCACAGTAAACAGTTCTGTGAAGGTTGGAGCCTGGTGCGAACAGAGAGCTTTCATTTGCCCAAAGTCCGTCTTCTCCAAGAAGCTCGCCCTCTCTCTCGATCAGATCAAGGTTAAAGGTTGCAGCTACCATCGGCTCTGTCGGCATAAGTGCCATACGCCAGGTTGCTCTCTCATCGCTCTCTTCGGTGTAGTAGTCTTCACCGGAAAGGTCCTCAGACCATCTTACAAAGTAACCGCCAACCTGGTCGCCTGTATATCCCAGAGGACCATCGTTTGCATATGTTCTCGGAAGCTGAATGGAATCAACGTTCTCTACGTCATCTCCACCTTTTTCGATAAACTGGATTGCTTCGTCAAGTGTGAACTGGTCAAGAAGCTGATCCCACATCGGATCATCGAAGTCCAGAACACCCGTGAAATTGCCTTCCTCGTCAAAGGTCATCATATCTACGATCTTCAAGCCGCTGTCAACGCCCCATGTCACACCGCCGCTTTCGCCGGAGTTCTCTGTAAGCTCGTACAGATTATCTGTCAGACCAACCATCATGGCTTCTGTAGGTGTGATAGCCTCTACAGGCTCCCAGCCCTTTGTCCAGTCGCTTCTTGTGGTGTACTCTACTGTGTTCTCGATCAGCTTATTGATATCCATATCCTGCAGTCTATTCTCAACATTTACAGAATAGGTTTCAATATCTGTGGCTTCGTTCTTCCATACAATAGCATTATCCGGGTTGATCACCTCATCCTCTGTTGTGGAGACAAGGTTCTCATCGCTGCCGTTCTTGTTTGCAAGCACGTTATTTAGTGCCTCGTGAGCGCCGTTGCCGATTGCAAAGTAGTAATCGCCCTCATCCAGAACCCATGCACCTGCTGTGCCGTTTTCTTTTTCTGCGTTCTCATCGTAGCTTGCGATATAAGCCGGATCAAACTCAATCGTTACTTCCTCGGATGCGCCTGGCTCCAGAATGCTTGTCTTTGCAAAGCCAACTAACTGGATCGCGGATTTCTCAACGCCGCCCTCTGTATACGGGGACTGCACATAAAGCTGTACCACGTCTTTACCGGCAACATCACCTGTATTGGTAACGGTTGCTTTTGCTACGCCTGTTCCGCCAATCTCTACCTCTACAGAATCCAGTTTCTGCTCGAAGGTTGTATAGGAAATACCGTAGCCGAACGGATAAGATACCTCGTTTTCATATACCCATTCTTTTCCATCGGTAGCACCTTCTGCTGCGTCAGCATTGCCCTGCCCCAAAACGGAATCTTCATAACGGGTCTCATAGTATTTATAGCCTGTGTAGATGCCCTCAGACTCTACTACATACCAGTCGCCCTTGTTTGTCTCAGTAAGCTTTTCCACACCGTCGGATGCAGAGCCGTCCTGGGAATTGTTGGTGTACATATATACACCAAAGTTCACCATAGCCGGTGCAGATGCGGAATTTACTGCATATGTATCAGAGATATGACCGGATGGGTTCACATCACCAGCCAGCACATCAGCCACGCCAAGGAAGCCGTTTGCGCCAGGCTCTCCTGCCCATACGATCGCGCCGATCTCATCATCCTTTTTCAGCTCATCGATCTCAACCGGGTTGTTGGCATTGATCATGACAATGACCTTTGTGCTGTGCTCCTTTGCCAGCTCGATCATGTCTTTTTCATTATCTGAGAGAGCCAGCGGACGTTCATAGCTATCATTCTCTCCTGCGCTCATATCCGGATTGTAATCTGCCGCCTCGGAGCTGTCACGTGAGATCACAACTACTGCTACTGTATCATCCGCAGATTTCAGAATATTCTCAGAATACTGATCTGCCGGAAGCTCGCCTACATTGTACGCTGCCGGATTCTCATACATAGTACCGAAGGATGGCTGCAGAGAATGTCCGTTCTTTCTGCCATAATCCTCGGTTTTTGCCATGTACAGCTTGATCATTTCCTTATTGAGCTCAAAGCCTTTTTCCTGGAATGCAGTTTCAATATCATACTGAACCTGTCCATTCTCCGAATCAACAGATACGGAGGATCCGATCATACCGCCCAGTGTAGGATTATGTGAATTCAGACCCCATAAGGTAACCTTATCGGAGCTGGAATCCAGCGGAAGTGTATTGTCCAGGTTCTTAAAAAGAACAGTACCCTCTTCTGCGATTTCCTCTGCCAGTGCATTCTTTGCATCGATCAGCTCAGTCAGGCTGGAAAATTCAGATTTAAAATATGTGGAATCTGTATCTTCCTCTCCTGTATCAACTGCCTTGTAGTTGGATGTTCCCAGACGGGTATTGATAAATGCTGCATTTGCGTTCGCGATAGATGACGCGCCGAACATGATGGCAAAAAGGCTGGCTGAAACAGATGTCAGACCACGCCACACGCCTGAGGACCTCTTCTTGTCACTCATAAAATCCCTCCCTTGTTTTCTTCCCTGCGTAATCATTGTTCACAAACTTACGCCTGATTTCATGGTCAAATCATATCACATTTTTTCTTCCAAACAATTTGACCTACGCAAACTGTAAATTTTTCAACGCAAGATGCAGTGATTTTTTGTGCATTTTACTGTGGTTTGAAATAATAGACAAATTTTCATTGTATAATTTGTGCAAAAATCCCAGTTTTTTATCTTCCGAAGATCTTATCCAGATATTCTTTAATCTCAAACAGGCTTTCGTCACTGTAAAACATGTCCGCCGCATGCCCCAGATTGCGGAAAAGCTTAAACTGGACTTTATCCTCTCCAACCGTTTCTGCCATCGTCTCCTGCAAATCACGGGACTGGTACCATGGTACGGTAATGTCGGCATCTCCGTGCCAGATCACCATATGCTTATCGCTGTTCTGATCCAGATTCTTTTCAATAAAATAGAAGGGGGATGTCTGATCTAATTCTTCCGGTGTACACTGGTCCAGTTCCTTGCGCAGCCAAAATCCTTCCATAGAAGTGTATTCCTCTGCATCATATTCCTTCAGTCCCTGTTCCAGCCACATATTCGCCACAGATCTTATAAGCTTCGGGATACCCAACTGGCCAAACTGCTCTTCCATGGTTCCAAACTGTTCACAACCATAAAAATTTACGATCACATCCACATCCGCGGACACTGGCTCCGCCAGCTCATCCTCGCCGATGAATTTCACTCCGTGGAAATCCTCGTCTGTAGTTACACCTGCCATGGTGCAGAGATAGCCTCCCGCGGATTCGCCCCACACGGCTACCCGGTCCGCATCATATCTGTATTTGTCTGCATTTGCTTTCAAAAAGCGGATGGCTGCCTTTACATCCTCCACTGCTCCCGGGAACGGCTCCTCCTGCGCCAGACGGTAGTTGACCGATGCACAGGCGTATCCCTGATTCCGGAAATAGCGGTACATGAACTGTGCCTGGCGGGTCTGGGAATCACCGAACATAAATCCACCGCCGTGGATCAGCACAAACAGCGGCATTTTTTCCCCGCTGTCCGGCACGTAAAGATCCAGATAGTCACTTTCCGAAACATCACTGTACTGCAGCTTTTCATAGGACATTCCTCCGCTCCAGTCCTGAGAATCATCCAGCTTTATCTTTTTCGCCGTTAGGTTATGCCATACAACTCTGGTAAGCTCATGATTCACACCCAGAAACAAGGCGATTGCCGCTATAAGTACCCCTGCAATGACCAGCGCTTTTTTCTTTCTTGTCATTTTTTATCCTCCTGCGGCTCAGTCTTCTACCTTTACCGTCACATCTGCGCTGCCAAAGGGACTCTCTCCGTGGAGGATCACATCACCGGAGCCATCCGGCTTCACCACTGCCAATGCCTCCCCGAAATAAGTGTCTGTACTGTCCGTCAGATAGCTGTCCTCGTAATACGGGCAGGCGCTGCCAAGCCCCAGAAGTGTGCCGCCCTGCACAGAAACCTTTATATTTCCTCTGGCAAGAGGCTTCACCTCGCCTTTTTCGTCCGTATATTTCAAGCGCACAAATACCAGATCCCCGTCTTTTTTTACCACAGTCTGTTCAGGCTCTGCTGTCAAAACCGTTTCCTCTCCTGCTGTCACGAAAACCTTCTCCGCGATTTCCTGACCCTGCTCGTCATATGCCACTGCCTTCAGCTCCCCGTCATGGTATACGGTGCGGAAGCTTGTCCTGCAGTCTCCGTTCAGCTTCTTTGTGCCCACACACTCTCCGTTTACAAACAGCTTCACACTGGCAGCTCTGGCATAGACCTCCACTCTTGCCTCCTTGCCCTCACAGCCGTTCCAGGACCAGGTTTCCATGGCATTGGACATCTTCCAGGACGAAGGGGAATGGCTGTCCTTCGTATGATTTACCGGGACCACGCCCATGCCGATCTGATCAATGCCGAACGCCACACGGGTGTAAGCCATTTCCGCCAGCTCTTTTCCTGTCAGATCGATTCTTCCTGATCCTGCAGCCACCCAGCCGCAGCCGCCGTCAAAGCGGGGCGCATAGTCCTTATATTCCCAGGAACCGATCCCCACCTCGCCCAGATAGTCCATACCTGCCCAGACAAAGTCGCCGATAATGCGCGGCTCATCCTTTGCAAGCTCTGTAAATTTATAAGCATCCGCGCAGAAGGTCTCGCTGCCCAGAATAATACGCTTCGGATATTTCTTCAGGTCATGGCGGTAACGTCTGATACCGTAGTTATAGCCTGCCACATCCATCTTTGCGTAGGCATCCCTCGTTTTTACATCACAGGGGTAGAGGGTGGCTCCCATCTTCATGAACTCAGCGCCGAAGATACCGGCCACTGTGTTGTAGAATTCACTTCCCACAGCCTTTTTCTTTGTTGCATCCTCTGCCGCCTGGTCTGCCTTTTTGTCACTGTACACGCCAAAGCCCATGGAACTGAGGAAGTTAAAGAAAATGTTCACGCCGCAGCTCACAGGTCTGGTGGAATCCAGCTCATGAAGGCGTTTTGTAAGCGCCTCCGTAAAAGCGATTCCCTTTTTCTGAGCAGTCTCGGAAACCTCATTTCCGGTGGAATACATAATAACAGAAGGATGGTTGTAATCCTTGTCCACCAGGTCCCTCAGATCCTTCTTGTAATTTGTCAGGATCTCATCTGCATAGTCATATTTTGTCTTGTGGATATACCAGCCGTCAATGTACTCGTCCATCACCAGCATACCCAGGCGGTCGCAGGCATCCAGCAAAGCCTTGGAGCATGGATTGTGTGCGGAACGGATGGCATTGTAGCCGGCTTTTTTCAGAATGCGGATCTTGCGCTCTTCCGCAAAATCGTAAGCACAAGCCCCCAGGATTCCATTGTCATGATGGATGCAGGCGCCGTTTAAGATGACGCGGCTGCCGTTTATGCAGAAGCCTTTTTTCGGTGTGCACTCCACCATACGGATGCCGAAGATCACCTCCTGCACATCCTCGCCGAAGGTCACCTTGCAGGTGTACAGCTTTGGATTCTCCGTGCTCCACAGTTCTGCATTGGGAAGGGAGATTTCTGTCACGTATTTTTTATTTTCATCGGTCTGTCCCTCTGCGCATGCCAGAACAGCTCCCTGATCCAGAATTTCCACCAGAATCTTGTCCTGGTCCGTAGCTTCCATTTCCACTCGGATCTTCGGATTTTTATAATCCACTGTTGTGACCCTGATCCGGTCTACCTTGATGTGCTTTTTCGGTGCAAGGTACATCCATACAGGACGGTATATCCCTGTTCCGGAATACCAGCGGCTGTTTGGCTGGTCGTGGTTGATCACTTCCACACGGATCGTATTTTCCCCATCCATATTCAGACGGGAAGTTGCATCCACATAAAATCCTGTATAACCGTAGGAATGATAGGCTGCCTTCTCACCGTTCAGGTAGACCGTAGCCTTCCTGTAAACGCCTTCAAATTCCAGGAATATCTTCTGACCCTTTGCCTCTGCCGGAACCGTAAAGGTCTTTTCATAGGTATAATCCTTTGCGTCATACCAGCCGTTTGTCACACCGGAAGGACAGTTTTCCTTCCGCTCATCTAAAAGCATAGCATCGTGGGGCAGGGTGACGGGAAACATATTCTCCCTCTCACCCGTCCGATAACAAAACCATCCGTCATTAAACTGTAATTTCTCCATGATTCGCCCTCCAATTTTTTAAAAACAGGCAGCCGCCACACTGTCCGAAGAAGCATGACCGCTGCCTTACAGCCCGGCTGTATTGAAAGCCGGACTTTCCCTGCAATTACGCGGTTGTTACGGTAATGGCTCCATCAGCCACCTCAAAGTGATAAGTTCCTGCCAAAAGCTCTATCTGCTGAGTCTGAATACCGTTATGCTCTGCAGCGCCAGTTACCGTTACGCCGTCACAAGCCGTCACGTCGCCCTCTGCAGGCAGATATAATGTAGCACTGGTATTTGCCGGAACCGTCACATCATAGGAAGTCATAACTCCGTCAGCCGCTGTCCAGCCGCTTGCGATGGTTCCGTACACGCTGTCATAGGTTCCCTTCGCTTCTGTAAAGGTTCCTCCCACGGTAGGCTGCAGGATAAAGTGCTGGTAGCCCGGCTGCTCCTTGTCTGCCATGATCCCCAACTGGTATCCCATCATCCACTCTCCAACTGCACCGAAGGAATAGTGGTTAAAGGAATTCATGGAATTATTTCCGCCAAAGGCCTTGTCCTCTGTGTAGGAATTCCAGCGCTCCCAGATGCTGGTGGCCCCCTGTGTTACCGGGTACAGCCAGGAAGCGTAATCGGTAGCTTCAAACAATTTGTAAGCCGTGTCGTTCATGCCGTTATCAGAAAGTGCATTCAGAAGATTTCCGGTAGCATTAAAGCCTGTGGTAAGGGTATACGGGACAATGGCATTGCCTTCCGTATCCTCTCCCGTAGCCTCTGCTATGGAAGCCTCATAGTTTGCCAGCGCCTTTTCCATGTTCTCCTCGCTGATCACGCCGAAACGCAGCGGTGTCGCATAGGATGCCTGTGTATCCTGAATCTCACCTTTGGCATTTCTTGTCTTGCCAGTCTCCGGATCGATAAACATTTCGTTCCATGCCTCTTTTGCGATGGCTGATGTCTCACGATAGCCCTCTGCCCTGTCCGTATCGCCCATGATATCTGCAATCTCTGCTGCCTGGTTCAAACAATTGATATAAAGAGCATTTCCAAGTAGTGTGCTGTCTGTCACTTTTCTTGCAAGATGATCTGCCAGCATTCCCACTTCCCCGGTCAGTCTCGGCTCCTCAAGCTTTTCATCATCCGCATTTTTATAGCTCAGCGGTGTGGATACCAGAGTATCTACATACGCATAAATATTGTCTTTGTTTTCTTCCAGTATCTCTTTTCTTCCTGTCTGCATATACAAGTTATAAGGAATGGTCACAACAAGAGAATTCCAGGTAATTCCAAAGCTCTGCCCCTTGTGCTCGATCGTCTCATCCTCCGGCGCGTACTGGATAAATGCCGGAGTAAACTGTGCGGACATTCCGGTTTCGCCACAATCTGCACGTACACTGTCCATCCAAACATCCAGGAAATTATAGGTATCCGCCACATAAGATCCGGTCAATGCAAAAATCTGCGCATCTCCAGTCCAACCCATACGCTCATTTCTCTGCGGACAGTCCGTAGGAATGGAGATATAATTGCTGGTAGTGGAATTTACAATATTCCTGTAAAGCTGGTTGGTAAGCTCATTGGAGGATTCATAGGTTCCGGCTGCATCCAGAGAAGAAAGCACCTGCATCCGGATACATTCTGCCGGAAGCTCTGCTCCCAGTCCGCTGATCTCAATATAACGGTAACCGTGGAAGGTAAGATCCGGGGCAAAAACATTCTCGCCCTCCTTCATGGTATAAAAATCCGTCACCAAAGCTGCACGGTAATTTTCCACCATAAGGGTTCCATCGATTCCTTTGGATGTATATTCCTCCATCTCCGGATAAAGAATTTCTGCAAAGCGCACGGTCATGGTTTCACCCGGTTTTGCATATTCCTCCGGAATGGTGATCACCGGAACACCGGACACGTTCTCTCCCATATCATAAATATAGGCATCAGAGCCTTCCTTTGTCTCACCCAGCGCTTCCACCACCTCGTTGGTGCGGATCACATGTACCGGGGTATCGGTTCTTGTCACAAGCTCTGCATTTGTAAACTGCTTTCTTGTCTCCACCACAGAGGCTTCGCTCCATGCGGAAGCATCGAAGCCAGCGTTCGTCCAGCCCTCTACCGCTGCTTCCTTTGTGGCATCGTATTTTTCACCCTGGAAGAAGGAGGCCAGGCGCACCGGACCGTCATTGTAATAGCTCCAGGATTCATCTGTGATCACCGTATCGCTGGTTCCGTCCTCATAATCGATCACCAGCTTTGCCATAACCGCTGGCTGGTCACCAAAGTAATTATAGTTTGCCACCTCAAAGGTCATCTGGCCTGTCCACCAGCCTTCACCCAGGACTGCGCCCATTGCGTTGCCGCCCTCCTGGATCATGTCGGTCACATCATAAGTGTTATAAGCCAGGTAAGCATCGTACTCCTCGCAGCCCGGATTAAACCACTCCTCCGGTGCCACCTCCTGACCGTTCATATAGAAATTATAAATACCCTCTGCCGTGAGATACAGTCTGGCGGATTCCACTCCCGCCTTTGCCTCAAACTCTTTGCGGACCATCGGCGCCGCACTGTAGGTAGGATCTGCATATCCCAGCACGCCAGTCTCGCCGCCGTCCACTGTGATCACATTTCCTTCCACTGTCACGCCGTCCATGCCCTCAAAGATCCCATATGTCGCTCCGGTGCTCTCACCGAAAAGCTCGCCCTGGGCAAATCTTCCCGTATTCGTAACCTTATAATCCATAAAGGAAGCCGTTTCCCCTGCTTTTGCGGCAAAGCCGATGGAATTCAGATTCGGGAAAGAATTATAGCTGCTGCTGTCACCCAGCGTATTTACTGCAAATTTATCACCCACAGACTCGCCGTCCACGCTGATGACAATCGTGCTGCCACTCACGTTTATGTCAATCTGATGAGCCTCATTTTTGTTTGCGGAGGTGATCAGCTCATTCAGTCCCTCATTTTCCTCAATGGTAAATACAGGTGTGTCTGCGGAATCCTCTGCCGTATATCCCATACGGTAAGCGTTGATTTTTGCACCGCTTCCCTCCACATCAGAGATATCCAGCTCAATCCTCACATAGTTTTCACCTGCCATGGCTTCTGTATTAAATACTGCATTTTTTAGTCTGAAATCGTCAGCTCCCAGAACAAAGGATGCGCTGCTGCTTCCCTCCGGAATCTGCACGGATGCAGAAATATTAAAAGCACACTGGGAGGCCGCATCTAGCTGAAGGTCCGGCGCACCGATCATCTGTGCTCCGTCCCAGGACTCCTTTGTGGTGTCCATAAAAGCAGTCTCGAAGGTGGCAGGCTCAGATTCCATGGTATTGCCCTCGTTATCTGTGACCGTCACTTTCCAGGAATAAGCAGTTGCCGGCTTTAATTCCTCACCCTCATATTTGATCTCATTGGAAACGCTGCTCTCCACCACACCGGAATCCCATACCGTGGCACCTGTCTCATCCGTCACCACGATCTGATAGGATTTCTGTGCAGCTCCAATGGCTGCTGACTGCATCTGCCAGGAAAAAGCAGGCTCCGCCTCATCCATACCCAGCGGGTTTACCATTCCCTCTGTTTTCAGATTCACGACAGCAGGTCCCGCTGCCTCCTCTGCAAATACACCGGCTGGAACTGAGGTCACCGCCACTGCCAGTCCCAAAAGCATGGCCAGAACTTTTTTCTTATTCATAAATAGCTTCTCCTTTCATTCCTTCACCGGAATCTCTGCAATATGTTCTCCGCTCTCATCTTTTACCGTAACCTTTACGGTTCCGGTTTTTCCTGCACGTACAATTGCCATTGCTTCTCCGTAATAGGTGACCGTATGGTCGTCCGTATAATTGCCCTCCACATAAGCATTGGCGCTTCCCATTCCTGCCAGGGTTCCGTTTTCCACCTTTACGGACAGTCTGTGCTTTTCCATCGGCTTCCAGATACCGTCCTCGTCCGTATACTGCAGCGGAATAAATACCAGGCCCTCCGGCTTCGCAAAATCCGTCTCCGGTTTTACCTGAAGAACCGTCTCGGTTCCCGCGGTGCGCATGGTCTGCCGTCCTATGGCCTTTCCCTGGGCATCGTAGGATACCGCGGTGATCTCACCGTCCTCATAAGTAACCTGGAAAACAATACGGCAGTTCTTTTTCGGCATTGCCTTTTTGCCCACGCTCTTTCCGTTCACGAACAATTCCACAAAAGCAGCTCTCGCATATACCTCCACTGTTGCGGGCATTCCTGTACATCCTCTCCAGGACCAGCTCTCCAGGGCCTTGGTAAGCTGCCAGCCTGTGATGCGCAGCTTTTCCTTCTGGTACACAGGCATCACG
Organism: Ruminococcus sp. 5_1_39BFAA; assembly: GCF_964240875.1. Classification (NCBI taxonomy): domain Bacteria; kingdom Bacillati; phylum Bacillota; class Clostridia; order Eubacteriales; family Oscillospiraceae; genus Ruminococcus; species Ruminococcus sp. 5_1_39BFAA. The sequence continues at coordinate 164,914 of NZ_CAXSVO010000006.1, forward strand.
GCCATAAACGGTCCTTTTTCCCGGTCAAATGCCACCCGGGTATAGGCGGCCTCCGCGCGGGGCTTGCCCAGAAGGTCGATCCTGCCGTTTCCGCCTGTCATACGGGTGGCTGGCTTTTCTCCTTTAAAATTATAATCACTGAATTCCGCGCAGCCCTCGCCTACCTCTCCGATATAGTCCATGCCAGCCCAGACAAAATCTCCGATGATCCGCGGATGTTTTTTCGCGATCTCATAGAAAGCGTAAGCATCCTTGCAGAAAGTCTCGCTTCCCAGGATCAGACGGTTAGGATATTTTTTCAGATCGTGCCTGTAACGGTAAATGCCGTAGTTGTAGCCTGCCACATCCATGTTGGCAAAGGCATCCCTGGTCTTTACATCACAGGGATAAAGCGTAGCGCCGCACTTCATAAAGCGGTCGCCCATCATACAGGCAAGGGTATTGTAAAATTCACTTCCAACAGGCTTTTTCTTCTTTCCTTCTTTTTCCTTTGCAGCCTTTTTTGCAGCCGCCTCCGCTGCCTTCTTCGCCGCATCTGCATTTTTCTTGGCTTTGTCGTCGCTGTAAACGCCAAGTCCCACAGAGCTTAAGAAGTTAAAGAAGATATTGATGCCGCAGGTTACCGGTCGTGTTCCGTCCAGCTCATTGATGTAATCGGTCATCTTTCCTGTCAGCTCAATTCCCTTTTTCTGGGCAGTCTCCGATACTTCGTTTCCGGTGGAATACATGATCACGCAGGGATGGTTGTAGTCCTTTTCCACCATGTCCTTTAAATCCTGCTGCCACCACTCTGTCATATAATTGGCGTAATCGTGTTCTGTTTTATGTATGTACCACACATCCACGTATTCATCCATCATCAGCATACCCAGACGGTCACAGGCATCCAGGATTGCCTTGGAGCAGGGATAGTGGGAGGAACGAAGTGCGTTATAACCGTTTTCCTTCAGGATCCGCACCTTGCGCTCCTCAGCCTCAGGGAAAGCGCAGGCTCCCAAAAGGCCGTTGTCATGGTGGATGCAGGCGCCGCGCAAAATTACATGTTTTCCGTTGATCGCCATGCCCACCTTTGGGTTATATTCCAGAAGCCGGATTCCGAAGGTTTCTTCACTTACGTCCTCTCCGTATACTGCTCTGCAAGTGTACAGATTCGGATGTGCGCAGCTCCAGAGCTTTGCATCCGGCACTTCCAGCTTGAATACAGCCGTATTTTCTTTTGTCTGTGCCTCTCCGGAAACAACCACCTGTTCTCCATCGCAGATTTCTATCTTTACCGGACCTTCCCCTGTGGTCTTTACTGTTACTTCGATCACTGCAGGCTTAAAGCTCAGTGTACGGATCCGCACGCCATTGACGGGAATATGTTTTTCATCCCCCACCCAGAGAAATACCGGGCGGTAAATTCCGGTTCCCGGATACCAGCGGCTGTTGGGCTGGTCTGTATTTTTTGCAATGACCCGAACCTCGTTTTCTTCTCCAATCTTTGCAAATCCTTCAAGGTCTACATAGAAATTGGTGTAACCATAGGGACGGAAGGCTGCTTTTTTGTCATTAATATAAACCTCCGCATCGTGATACACGCTTTCAAATTCCAGAATGGCATTCTTTCCCTCATATTCTTTGGGCAGTACAAATTTCTTTTTGTACTCATAATCTCCACCGATATACCAGCCGATGTTTCCCTCACCCTGGCTCTCCTCGTTACGCGGCTCTGAGATCATAGCGTCATGTGGCAGTGTCACCGCATATTCACCCTCATCCCTGGTGAGACATCTGCACGTCCAGTCCCGGTTAAAATCCACTTTTTTCATAATCCGCCTCCTTGCTTTCTACCGGATATTCACACCTGTAAAAATGTATGAAAGCATCCTCTTTTTCCAGATTTTTGTTACAAACTCCCATACTTGCTAACGCCAGTCTAACTCATTCTGGTTATTTTGTGTAGAAGTCAGCGCAAAACGGCGGTTTTTCTACGTAAATTGTACAAAGGGCTGACAGTTTACTATTTCTCTGTAATATAAAATTTTCTCAGAAAATAGGTCGGCGTGCAGCTCCATGCGTGACAAAAGCTGTTGATTGCCACGGAACCGTATGGGGATTCATATTTATTATAGGGATTGTATAACTCCCAGAAGGTGTCCGCGCCATCGCGGATCATCTCGCCCCAGTAGCGCTTCATCTCGTCCAGCGCACGTTCCTTTTCATCGGAACGGATCAGCGCATCAATGTAGTGGTGGTACATATATGGAGTGACCATTCGGATTCTGGGGTTCACCTCAATAGTGTGAAGGATCAGTTCACGGTTCTTTTCTTTATCAAATACTCTTGCAAGGATCATCCAAACCTGGGTCGCCCAGGATACCTGATGGTTTTCGCCGCTGACAAACAAATGCTGGTCCTCATCCCAGAAATGCTCTACTGCGGAGCGTTTCAGCACTGTCATTTTTTCAGCCAGCCATTCGATCGTCTTTTTATCCTCCATATATTCCGCAAGGCGGATTCCGTATCTCATGGAATAGATCAGGATCGCAAGAGATGCAGCCTGGGTGTTCAGTCCCTCGCCCCAGTCCACAAAGCACCAGAACTGGCCGCTTCTGTCCGGTATGATCCCCTCATCATTGAGATATGTCAGCCCGATCTCAATCTGGCGAATTGCCACCGGATATAAATCCTCCAGCGTTTTCCGGTCCTTTGTCGCCCTGTAATAGTCCAAAAGCACGGAGCCGTACAGCAGAGCATAGTCAAATAAATAGGTATCGTCCGGCTCGATCTCCGGCTCCAGGAACAGGCAGGCAGGGATTTTTCCTTCATTAAACGTCAGGCCGCCGAATAAATAGAGGCAGCGCTTTACCATATCCACATTGTGAAAGGTCTTGTAATTTGCTCTTGCCTGCAAACGGAAATCCCCAAGCCACATTCTCCGGTCACGCTTTGGCCCGTCCTCAAACACAAGCTGCATACAGTTTTTCAGGGTGCGGATGCTGACCTGGTCGATCTGGTTCAGGATTTCATCCTCTGTGGAAATTGCCTGGACATGCTCATCGCTGACAGCCGAAACGGCTTTTCCCGTAACGCTGTTGATCACCAGGGAAAATTTCAGAGAAACGTCCAGCACCTTGATCTCCATGTAGCGGAACGCATACCGTCTCGGCAGCTCAAGCTTTGCCGGAAGCACATCCACATGAATATATTCCTCCTGGATCCACCCCTTACTGATCCAGCCGTTATATGCCGCGATATCGGTGGTCAGCTCATCCAGTCTCTCCGCGAATTTCAGATAAATATATGCCGGAGCATCCTGGTGGCTGCCCGCAGATGCAAGGTCAAGAGTAACGTACCCCACATGGTGGCTTCCAAAATCCAGGATCACCTTGTCATCCTTTTTTAAGCGCTTGTCCTTCAGCGCTTCCGGCACCTCCTCAGCTACCACCTCCGGTTCCGGGTGTTCCCCCTGCTCCAATGTCAAAAGCCGAACCGGGGCGATGCGAGTTTCGTGCAGCTCCGGCTTCAATTCCTCTGCAATGCGCAGAAATTCTTCGTTCTTATGTACCTCAAATTCATCAAGAATGCAAACAGATGCCATGATTTTTACCTCCCAATATAACAGTGATTCGTTGCTGCCCACTCCGTGACCGGCAACACATGTAATGATTCTTATGCTTTAACTATATTATAGCCCCCTGCCACTGTCAAACACCGTTGGCGGTCAAAAAACAGCGGTTTACGATGAGTAACCCTGTGACGTAAAAAGCGGAGAGCCTGATGCTCTCCGCCCCTGCATAAATGCAACGTATATTTTCGGCTAATATGTATTATGATTACATAATAGCCGAAATATACATTTGGATTACTATAAACTCCAACCTCTATCCCTTATAAAACTTCTTCAGAAAATATATGGGTGTACAGCTCCACGCATGGCAGTAGCTGTTTATACAGTCCGAACCATAGGGACTTTCCTTCTCATTCTCCGGATTATACAATTCCCAGAATGTATCTGCTCCGGCCCGGATCATTCCTCCCCAATAGTCTTTCACATGCTGCAGCGCTTTTTCTGTCTCCCCCGAAAGGATCAGGCTCATAACATAGAAATGGTGCATATACGGAGTAACCATTGCAGCCTGACCGTTCTCTGCTCTTTCCAGAAGCTCCGCTGCCCCTTTGCCGCCTACAACGCCTGCCAGGATCATCCAGACCTGGCTTGCCATGGATACCTGCCTTTGAGGACCGCTTACAAATGCCCGCAATTCCTCATCCCAAAACTTCTCCATTGCTGCTTTCTTTAAGCGTGCTTCCATTTCTCCATATTGTTTCTCCGCTGTTTTATCCTGAAGCATCCGACAGATCTGCTGCGCATACTGCAGGGCATAGATCAGAATTCCCTGCATGGAGCACTGCTTATCCAAGCCTGCGCTCCAGTCTACAAAGCAGTAGTATTTTCCCCGGGAACCATCCACACCTTCCTCGCAGATAACGCCCTTTTCATCTACATATTTCATCGCAAGGGAAATCTGGGCAAGCGCAGCAGGAGCAAGCTCCTCCAATGTTTCCCTGTCATCGGTCTGGCGATAATACTCTGCGAGAATGGGCAGGAAAAACAAGGCATAATCCAGGAGAAACGCATCATCCCTGTGAGGCTGCGGCTTTTCAAAAACGCATGCAGGCAGCATCCCGTCATCTCCAGCCATTCCTGCAAATAAATACAGGCACCGCTTCACAAGCTTATGATTCCCAAAGGTCTCATAGTTAGCCAATGCCTGGAGCATCAGATCTCCCATCCATAAACGCCTGTCCCGTTTCGGTCCATCCTCGAAAACAGTCTGCATACAGTTCATAAGTGTCCTGACCGATACCTCTCCAATCTGATCCAGCAGCGGATCTCCAGTCTCTAAATGTCCTGCCGTCTCCTCTTTTACGGATGATACGGTGCGCCTCTGCACATCCTCCAAAGCGATCCTAAATTTCTGCGAAGTATCCAGAACCGTTATCACTGCATAGCGGAAGGAATATCTTCTTTCCAATTCTATCACTTTCGGCGTATCGTCTATATGAATCCATTCCTCCTGCAGCCATCCTTTGCTGATCCAGCCATTATAACCGGAGGTGTCCTCCTGAATCTCTTTTTCAATCTCACAGAATTTTATGTGAAGAAATACCGGCGCATCCTGCGGGCTTCCCACGCTTCGGATACGGAACCGGAAATATGCCGGATGGTTATGTCCGAAATCAAAAATTATCTTGTCGCCCTTTCCATAGGTATCCCGGCAGCTTCGGCACGCTGCCGGATTTTCCTCTGTATAAAAAAGCTTCGGGATAAGCTGATCTGCTTTTTGGAGCCGGTTAATTTCCAGCAGTATTTTGTCAATATCCTCATTTCTCAGCGTTTTATCTGTGCGCTTCAAAGTTTCAAATGTCATAAGAGAGCCCATGGAAATAGCTTTCAGGGGATCATCATCCTTTGTCATTTGCAGGAATCCAAGGGAAACCGGATGATCTGCAAATGCTTTCTCCAGCTTTTCATACATTCCCTTTATTTGAATCATATCTCCAATGGTGCTATCCTCACTTATTTTGCAAAAGCATTCCTCCATCTCCACCTTTTCCCGCAGGCGGATATCCTGAACGGAGCTTCCGATATGCAGCTCATAGCTGCCGTTCTCGTTTTCCCACCTTTCGTTTTCCACGCTATAATGCTGAAATGCCTTCTCATCCAGGCGAATGCAGACTTCCTTTTCTTCTCCGGCTGCCAGACTAACCTTCTCAAATCCTACAAGCTTTTTGGGGCTTGGACTCTCCTTTCCGGATCTTTTCTGTACATAAACCTGAACGGTTTCTTTTCCGTCTCTGCCTCCGGTGTTTTTTACCGTCAGCCTGACAAGACGCGACTGTACATCAATCATTCCGCCATGCAAAGGCTTTCTGTATTCATATTGCGTATAGGAGAGGCCATGACCAAAGGGAAACGCCACATCTCTGCCCACCGCATCATAATATTTATAGCCCACAAAACGTCCTTCCCCATACACCACACGCTTTTTATCTCCCGGAAAATACAGGTAGGACGGGTTATCTTCCAGCCGAAGCGGAAAGGTTTCCGCAAGCTTCCCTGATGGATTTACTTCCCCGAAGAGAATCCTTGCTGCTGCCGAAGCGCCCGCTTCCCCGCCAAGATAACATTCCAGGATTGCCGGAATCTGATCTCTCCATGGCATTTCGATCACAGAACCATTTGCCAGAGCTGCTGCCACTGTCACTTTTTGCTCCGCCAGCTCCAAAAGGAGCTGATTCTGTTCCTCCGGAATCTTAAGAGAATCCCGGTCGTACCCTTCCGATTCAATCAGATCAGGAATCCCGGCAAATACCACCACCTTGTCAAAATCCCCGGCTTTTCTTAATACCTCACGCCTTAATGCCTCGTTTTCCTCTTTGTTTCCTCCCTGACGGTAACCCGGCAGAAATTCCACATACTTCCCAAGCTTTTTCATTTCCTCTAACGGTATTTCCAGCTTCCATGGATTGACATGGGAGCTTCCGCCGCCCTGGAATCTTGGATGGACGGCAAGCTCTCCCACCACCAGGATCCGTTCCTCCGTCTTCAGCGGCAAAACCTCTCCCTCATTTTTCAGAAGGATCATACTTTCCTCTGCCAACTCCCGTGCGAATTTATGGTGTTCTTCCCGGTCGTACTGAAAATCCTTTTTTCTGCAGCGTGCCGCATCCAATGCAAAAGCAATATTGCGGATCACTGCTGCATCCAACTCTTCTTCCGTAAGTCTGCCATTTCCAATCAGCTCCTCGATACGATCCGCGATGCGTTCACCGTCCTCTCCCGGCATCTGTAGAGTCAGCCCGTGACGGATTCCCTTTTCCAGATCATGAGCTGCATAACAATCCGTCACCACTACGCCCTGATAGCCCCATTCTTTTCGCAGAATATCCAAAAGCTCTCCATTGCTGGCGCAATGCTCCCCATTGACCTGATTATAGGCAGCCATCACCATTTTAGGCTTTCCCTCTTTCACAGGCTTTTCAAAAGCTGTCAAATACACCTCGTGAAGCGTTTCCTGGTCAATTTCCGCGCAGATGTTCATCCTGCGTGTCTCCTGATTGTTCGCTGCAAAATGCTTTAGGCAGGCTCCCACGCCTTCCTTCTGGATCCCCTTAATAAATTCCGATGCCAATTCTCCTGTCAGGCAGGGATCTTCCGAATAATATTCAAAATTTCTGCCCCCTAATGGACTTCTCTTGATATTCACTGCTGGCGCCAGCATAGTATCCACGCCCTCCTGCTGCGCCTCTTTTCCCATATGCTCACCCAGCTTGAAAAGAAGCTGACGGTTCCAGGAGCTGGCATAGGTACTTGGAGACGGATAACAGGTGCTTGGTCTTGTATTATAAATATCCTCGTCAAAATAATCCTTCAGCCGCCGGATCCCGGCAGGCCCGTCAGCCAGAAGAAATTTTTCCAGTTTCTCATGGTTTTTATGGATATCCGTTGTCTCCCACACAATCTGCGACAACAGCTTCGCCTTATCTCTCAGGGATAAAGTACCTGCAATCTCTCTGGCAGTCTCATAAATCTCATCCTTAAACATATTTCTTATTTCTCCTAAAAGTCTACTCATCCCAGTTTATATCCCGGTTTAACACCACCCGGATCACCTGTCCCGGATGAACGTAAAGCTGATAGTTTGCCTCGTCGCCATTTCTCTTATACTCACAGACCCATTTGTCCCCTTCAAAATGCCCTTCCTCTATGGAAAGAAAATTGAGCTGGCTTGCCAGCGCGGAGGTGAGATGTGCATACGGAATCCCGTCCGTGATCTCCGGTCTGCGGATAAAAGAAAGACATACCCCAACACCTGACACATAAAACTCACCGGATCCGCAGTCCACGATCAGACACCGCCCTCTCGCTGTGAGCAGATCTGCATTTTCCGGCGCGGACACATTTACACGGGAGCCGAAATAGTGCTGAGGCTTGGGATCAACGCTTAAAAACCGGGCTGTGATATGATAATCCGGCGTTTTTACATACTGCCAGGAAGAAAATTCCGCCTGTGTCACAGCGTGAACCCTTCCTGTCCCCCTGTACTTTACCAGAAGGGGTGCCAACGAAGAAAGTATTCTCATAGACGCTGCCGTATGCTCTGCCTCGGGAAGCAGCTTTCCTTCCCAGATTCCGCTCTCCGCTCCAAAGCAGCAGATCCCCACCGCATCATAATCCGCCGCTGCGATCAGCATATTCATGGCTGGTCCGATCCCGCCATTTAGGGATTCCGGAATAAAAAGCGGATTGTCCTCCCTGGCATATAATTCACATGCTTTTCTGTAATCCCGCTCTGCCGGAAGATATATGTCCGGTCCGAATAATGTGACTCCCGTTGCCGTCCGTTTCCAGATATCCAGCATACGGGCCACAGGCCCTCCGGAAATGTAGCATAAGGCCGGTTCTTCATACTCATTCACTTCAATGGATACATTCATGATATATGGAATATCAAACCGTTTCTTTCCCTCTTCCACCATTTCCTGTATATAGCAGGCATGCTTCCATGCAGTAAAGGCTTCGTTGGCGTGTCTGCCAAACAACAACTTCCAGGTGGGATGCTCCATACTTTCCCCGGGCAGCTCTGTCACTCCGCTGTCCTCGATCCTTACATCCCTTATTGTAGTGCTATACTAAAGTTGTAACAGAAGTGGCTAATAAGATATAATTAAAATTGCAAAGGAAAGAGGTACTTATT